>NZ_CADCWT010000251.1 GCF_902806485.1 Candidatus Frankia alpina
TGCCGCCAGGTCAGCGGCGCACGCCCATCGTGCCGCTCACCGGCACCCCCCAGCCGAGGGCGTTGGACTCGCTGATCGGCCGTTCCCAGCCGGCGGCCACGTCGGCTGGGAACGGCCGAGGTCTGCGGTCGTCCATGCCCACGTGGACGATCACGATCTCCGCCGTGTAGGAGAGCCTCTCGTGGGACTGGTCGACCAGAAACGCCATCAGGTGGACCACCTTGTCCGAGCGATCCAGTACGCGAGCGTGCACAGAGTAGCTGTCGCCTTCCTGCAGCTCCGACAGGTAACGCAGGTGGTGCTCGGCGGTGAACACGCCCATTCTTCGGTCACGGCGGTAGGTCTCGTCGATGCCGACCGTGCGGCACAGAAATTCGGCACTCTGGGCGCAGCTGTCGAGGTAGTAGCGGATGTTCATGTGCCCGTTGAAGTCGATGAACTCCGGCTCGACCTTGGCCTCGACTGTAGCTGGGACCTGCCTGACCTGCTCCCAGGTGGGCGACTGTGCGGTCGGAGACGTCATGCCGCCGACTTTAGGCTCGGCCGGTGCCGGCCGGATCGGCGTGCCTGTCGGTTTCCACAGTGTCCGGATCCGCGCGGACGACGCATGCGGCTGAGCCTCTGGCACACTCCGACCTTGGCGGCCTGGACGCCGATGTCGGCGGCTCGGCTCGGTCGGTAGGAGGAAACCCCTATGCCCTATCGGGCGCTGGTGACGGGAGCGGGCCGCGACGGTGGCATCGGCCAGGCCATCGTGAAGCGCCTCGAGGCGGACGGCATGGAAGTTCTCACCCTCGACAAGCTGCCGGGATGCACGTGGCAGGTCGACCTCGCTACCGACGAGCTGCCCGACTTCGGGCCGGTGGACGTGTACGTCGCCAATGCCGCCATCACGACGCTGTTCGGCGCCGCGCACACCTTTTCCCTGGAGAAGTGGCGGCTCGATCTGGACATCAATCTTACGGGGACGTTCCGCGTGTTGCAGAAGTGCCTGACGGGTATGCGCGAGCGCCGCTACGGCCGGATCGTGGTGATCTCCTCGACCTCCGGTACCCGGGGCATGCCCGCCCAGGTGTCGTACGCGACCAGCAAGGCGGGTCTCATCGGGATGACGAAGACCGTGGCGGCCGAGAACGTCGGCGCCGGCGTCACCGCCAACTGCGTCCTGCCCGGCATGACTGCCTCGTCGGGCATTCTCGGGATGCCCGAGTCGATCAAGGACGCCTGGCTGGACAGCCTTCCAAGCGGCTTCGTCGACCCCGCCGACATCGCCAACGCGGTGGCGTTCTTCGCCTCTCCCGAATCGGGAATGGTGACCGGCCAGCTGCTTACGGTCGACGGCGGCGACGGCCTCAACACCCGGTCGGTCACGTCGTCGGTGTCCCGGCGTCGACAGGCCTGACCGGCGCGATCCGAAGGAGGCGGGAGATGTCCAGCACCCCCGTGGAACGGCGGTTCACCGGGCCCCTGGCCGGGATGAGGGTCGTCGAGATCGGGAGCATCGGTCCCGGCCCGTTCTGCGCGATGGTGCTCGCCGACCTGGGCGCCGACGTGATCCGCGTGGACCGGTCGTCGGGAGCCGCCCTCGTCGGCCCGAACGCGGCCTTCCGCGCGGAGGTCATGCACCGCGGCCGGCGGTCGGTGGCGGTCGACCTCAAAAACCCGCGCGGGGCCGAGGTCGTTCTCGCACTCGTTCAGGGCGCAGACGCGCTCATCGAGGGATTCCGCCCCGGCGTCACCGAGCGGCTGGGTATCGGCCCCGACGCCTGCCTGGCCGTCAACCCGCGCCTGGTCTACGGCCGCATGACCGGCTATGGGCAGGACGGGCCGATGGCGCAGGCCGTCGGGCACGATCTCAACTACGTCGCCCAGAGCGGGATGCTGGCGCTGATCGGCCGGCATGGTCAGCCCCCGACTCCGCCGTTGAGCCTCGTCGGAGACTTCGGGGGCGGCGGCATGATGCTCGCGCTGGGGATCCTCGCGGCGCTGTGGGAGTCGGCGCGCTCGGGCCAGGGCCAGGTCATCGACGCCGCGATGGTCGATGGCGCGGCGCTGCTGGGCGCTGCCTTCCACGGCTATGTCAGCAGCGGCGCCTGGCAGGGCACGCGCGGTACCAATATCGTCGACTCCGGCGCGCCGTTCTATGACGTCTACGAGACGGCGGATGGCAGGTGGCTGGCCGTGGCCGCGATGGAGGCGCCTTTCTACGCCGACCTCCTGGCGATCCTCGGTCTCGACCCCGCTGGCCTGCCGGACCGGGATGACCAGGGGCAGTGGCCCCGCCTGAAGACGATCTTCGCTCAGGTCGTGCGGGGACGGACCCGCGACGAGTGGGTCGAGCTGGCCGCCGGCCGCGGTTGCGTGTCCGCGGTGCTGGAGCCGCGCGAGGCCTGGATGCACCCGCACAACGCCGCGCGCGGCACGTTCGTCGAGATCGACGGCGTGATCCAGCCCGCCCCGCATCCGCGCTTCAGTCGCACGCCCGCGAGGGTGGACGGACCGCCTCCCGAGCCCGGCGAGCACACCCGGGCAGCGCTGGCCGCCTGGGGAGTGCCGGCCGGCACGATCGACGAGTGGGAGCGCGCGGGCGCCATCGGCCGCGGGGAGAACGCGAGCTGACAGCGTGGGTCGAGCGACGCGCGGTCCGGCTGTGAGAACCGGCACTGGTTCAACCTCCAGCATATGGTCAGTCCATTACTCGAACCTTCGCCCCGGCTGCGAGACGATGCGACGGTGACCTCCGACATCACCCTTGGCATCGCCGTCAACGACGAGCTGCTCGTGTCCGGGCCGGCGGCCCGCCGGGCCATCCTCGGTCAGGTGGCCGAGACCGGTCTCGACCATCTCACGGTTGGCGACCACATCAGCTTCCACGGGGGCAACGGATTCGACGGGATCGTCGCCGCGACGGCGGCGCTCGCGTCGCACGACACCCTCAAGGTGCTGGTCGGCGTCTACCTGGCGAGCCTGCGGCATCCGATGGCCACGGCCCGGTCGCTCGCGACGCTGACCCAGATCGCGCCCGGCCGGCTGGTCCTGGGCGTCGGGGTCGCGGGGGAGGACCGCCTGGAGGTCAGCAACATGGGCGTCGACCCGGCGACCCGTGGGCACCGCATGGACGAGACGCTCGGGCTGCTGCGCCAGCTCGCGACGGGCGAGCGCATCGACCACCGTGGCCGTTTCTTCCAGCTCGAGGGCGCACGCATCCTGCCTCCCCTCGAGCCCAGGGTTCCGATCGTCATCGGGGGCGCGGGCGACGTCGCGGTGCGGCGCACGGTCGCCCACGGCGACGGCTGGCTCGGGATGTGGTGCTCGGCCCGCAGATACGCCGCCACCCACGAGCAGATCCTGGCGGCATGTGCCGCCGCCGGCCGGCCCGCGCCGACGTTCGCCGGGCTCAGCATCTGGGTCGGATTCGGCCGGGACGCCGCCACGGCGAGGGCCGCGCTGGGGGAGCGGATGTCGCGGATGTACAACCTGCCCGCGGAGAAGTTCGCCCACATCAGCGCCGCCGGGACACCGCAGGACGTCGCCGGCTTTCTTGCGCCGTACGTCCAGGCGGGCGCCCGCACGCTGACGTTGATACCGGTGGCCGACACCGTCCAGGCGGGCATCGAGGGGGTCGCCGAGGTCCGGGCTCTGCTCCGGGGGCCGGCGTGACCCGTCCGGATCCCGTGCTTACGACAGGAGTTCGGGGAACTCGTCGTACCGCCATTTCGTGTCCGGGCACCAGGCTGACGTAGGCATTGGGAACCGCGAGTCTGATCGGGTCTGGTGCCGGCACGACGGCGGCCTCGGCGGCGTTGGCCCGGCCGGTGACCGGGGCCATGAGCGTCACCTGAACGACTCCTGCTGTGCGGCTGGGGCGCGGGGGTCACGCCCTGGTCGGGACGTCAGCGCGGCGGCCGGCCTTCTGGACGATGTCCTGCCGGAGCACGTGTTTCTGGATTTTTCCGGTCGCCGTCATCGGCATCGCCTCGAGCAGCTCCAGGTGCTCTGGTGACTTCTGCACTGCGATTCCCCTGCTCCGTAGATACTCCGTCAACCCTGGCAGTGTGGGGGGGTTGGCGGGGTCCACGGGGACGGCGTAGCAGCACGCACGTTCACCGAGTCGGTCGTCGGGCATGCCGACGACCGCGACGGTACGGATCGCCGGGTGCGCGGCGAGCAGGTCCTCGATCTCCCGGACGCTGATGTTCATCCCGCCGCGGATGATGATGTCCTTGGTCCGGCCGGTGACGCGCACGTACCCGTCGGCGTCCATGACCCCGAGGTCGCCTGAGCAGGAGAATCCGTCGGGGGTGTACAGCGCAGCGGTTTCGTCGGGCCGGTTGAGGTAGCCGAGCATGTGCGACGGGCCCTGGTAGGCGATGTCACCCTCGGTGCCGACCGGGACCGGCGCCCCGACCTCATCGACGATCTTGACTTGGCTGAACGGCAGCGCGGCGCCGTCGGAGGTCAGTGCCCTCTGCGGATCGTCGTCGACCGTGCAGGTGGTGGTCGTCAGATTCTCGCTGCGTCCGTACAGACTCAGGATCTTCGTGTTCGGTAGGAGGATGCGAGCCCGTTCGACGACCGACGCGGGGATCGGGGCGCCGGCGCACACCCAGACTCGTAGGCTCGACGCGTCGTGGTGGTCCGGATCGTAGGTGTCGAGCGCCATCTGCAGGAAGGTGGTGGCGGTGACGGCCACCGAGCATCGATATCTGGCGATCTCGGCCAGGCCGCGCACCGGATCCCAGTCGGGCATCACGTGGGTGGCCCCGCCATGCAGCAGGGGTAGCAGAACGCTGGTGACGAGCCCCGTCGTGTGAGTGATCGGCGAGGGGCCGAACTGCACGTCGTTCTCGGTGTAGGCAAACGCCTTGCCCAGCGCGCGGGCACCCGCCAGATAGGTGTTGAACGTGTGTAGACAGCCCTTGGGCCTGGCTGTGGTTCCGGAGGTGTACACCGAACGGGTCATCCGGGCCCACTGGTGAGCCCAGCCTGGCCTCCGCGACGGACGGCTCGATATCGGCGCTCACCGCGGTCAGGGGGAGCACCGCGGCACCGGCCACGCCGCCCCCGTGACCTCCCGCTGCGGCCGCGTCGTCGCGGATCACCAGGATCGTGTGCAGTGCCGGCCGCTCGGCCGCCAGGCTTCGAAACATTCCCAGATGGTCGAACTTCTTGAAGGTAGCGGCTGTGACCACTGTCCTCACGTCTGCGTCGTCGAGAACATGACCCACCTCGTCGCGGCGGTAGATCGTCATGATGGGCACCATCACCGCGCCCAGCCGAGCTATCGCCGCGGCGATGACGGCAAATTCCGCCCAGTTGGGCAGCTGAACCGCCACCCGGTCACCGACTCGCACGCTCCGTGCATTCAGACCAATAGCCAGGCGTAATGCGGCCTCATGAAGCTCGCGGTAGGTAAAGGAGACATTTCCGTCGGTGATAAATGTCTTGTCTCCTCGTTCGCCGGCCTGCTCGGCGAGGATCTCTCCTAAGGTCTCGGTCCCCCAACAGCCCGAGGCGTAGTAGCCCTCGATCTCCAGTTGATCATAGCGGTCGCCGACGGTGGGGATCTTCATGGAAGCCGTCCTGGGGTCGTCGTGATCAGATGTCGGTCGGGATGTCGGGTACCCGGGTAGGCGCGCCGTCGTCGTCGGAGGGGGCCGATGTCGGCTACGGTGTTATTTGGTTGTAAGTTCCAATGGTCTGGCTAAAAATTCAATCAACTCCTGGTCCTGGCTCGCCTCCGCCTCCGGAAGTTCGTCGGGATGCGGGCTGGCGGGCGAGAGCGGAGTCGTGACGCAAATAGAAGAAATGATTACTTAGGGTCAGATGTGGTGGTCGCTTTGACCTTGGTCCTCTCGGCGAGCCGGATGGTCGGGGCGCGCCGGACCGCCGGCGGCGCCCGGGCCCGGCTGCTACTGGACCTGTACGGCGGCCAGGTGGGCGCGCCCGGCTGGAGTCGCGCGACGGGCCATCGGGATGGTCTTGGTCTTCACGATGGTCTTGGCGTTTAGGTCATACCATTTTATTGTTCCGAAACCTCTGGTGACGAGGATGTTCGGAGGAATGCCCCGATGCGGCCGATAGCGTATGAGAAGGTGTTCGCCGCCGCGGAGAACGCGCTTCGTGGCGCAGTGAGCCTTTCCCGGTAGCGTTTCGTCGCTTTGCGTGACATCAATGTTGTGTTGGTGTGTTGGGTTTCAGGCGGTCCT
>NZ_CADCWT010000252.1 GCF_902806485.1 Candidatus Frankia alpina
GGCGGGCGAGTACGCCCGCGATGAGGGCTCCGACCGCTGGCGGGATGGGCGGGGCTTCGGCTGGGGTATCGGCCAGCCAGCGCGCTACCGCTTCGGTGTCCTCGTCGTTCGGCTCGGCATCGGGGGAATCCTGCGCTCTGGCCGTGTCGTGGGATGTCGATCCGCCGGCGTCCGGCACCGCCCGTGGCGCCGTCCCCGCCCGTGTCCGTCATACCGGTCTGCGGCGGCCCGTCTCCGGTGTGCGGTGGATCTTCGCGCGAGTCGGCGTGGGCGGGTCGGCGTAAAGTCTGACGCTCATCGGCGGCCACGGGTATCTGTTGCGGCCACGCCTGCCTCGCTCGCAGGCCGGGCACATGATCGTGCCGAACAGCTCGCTACCAGCGCCGAACAGGTCGCTCGTACCATCACCCACCCGGACGAGCAGGCCCAGGCATTGGCCCAGGTAGCAGCCATCTTGGCCGAGACCGGACATTCCACGCTGGGGAACTCCGCCCTCGGCGCCACGCTCGCTGTAGGCGACTGGCGCAACCCGCCATTCCCCGGAGTGGGAAACGTCACTCTGGAGGCGCTACAGACGATCGCTGATGTGGCGGTCGGCGCACTGCCCCAGCCCGCCACACCCACACCGCGAGATGTGTGCAACACGGGGACGGACTACAGGCCGGCGCCATTTGCCAGAAAGATGCTGGTCAGAAGCCTCAATGGAGTGCAAGCACGGTCGGGTCGTTGTCCGCGTACACGACGCGGGTGTCCGGCGCGATGCCCTGCGCGACCTCGTGCAGATTCGGCGAGGTGGGGATGCCGGTGCCGATGTCGAGGAACTGGTGGATGCCGACCTCGCCCACGAGGTGGCGCACGGCCCGCACCAGGAACGCGCGGTTCTGCCGGGCGGCGTTGCGGGTGTTCGGGAATGCGGCGATGGCCTGCTCGGCGGTCTCCCGGTCGGCGGGGAAGTTCTCCTTCCCGCCGAGGTAATAGTCGTACATCCGGGCCGGGTGCGGCACCTCGATGTTCAGGTCCACCGGCTGGACGCCCGCCGCCACCGGCGTGAACCAGCCCGCCCCGGTCGTGCCCGTCCCGGCATCGCTCATCGCCGTCGACCCCCTACGTTTCGGCGCGGTTATCCCGGATCACCTTAAACGGCGTGAGGCACCGGGGTGGCCGGTGGTCCGCGTGAGCCGTGCGTCGCCGCGCCCGAACAAGCGCCGAACGCCGCCGGCGCCGTTCGGCCGGCCGAAGGACGCGGCGGCGAGCCGACGGGTCAGGTATAGGTCAGGTAGTCGACTCGGCGGCTGCGATGCCGCCCGCGCGACCGACCGATTGTGACCGAAGGAGCCGCATGACCGAGCCCGCCGCCATCACCGGAGCCGACCTGGGCGCCGCCGAGCAGGCCGTTCGCTACGAGCTGGCCACGTTGCACTTCGGCCTGGCCGACGGCGGGCGGGCCGCCGAGGGGGTGCTGCCCTGGGTGGAGGGCGCGGGCGCGCGGGGTCGCCTGCTCGGCTGTTGGCAGACCGAGCACGGGCCACTCGGCCGGCTGTTCGTCCTGCGGTCGTTCGACGATGACGGCGAGCTCGCGGCCGAGCGGACCCGCGCCCGCCTGTCCGCCGCCCCGTTCGGCGCCGGGCCCGGCAGCGTCGTCACCGATCTCTCCCTGGCGAGCTTCGCGCCGTTCCCGTTCGTTCCCCCGGTCCGACCCGGCGAGTTCGGCACGGTCTACGAGATCCGCGACTACCACCTGCGCCCCGGCGGCCTGCCGCCGACCATCGAGGCATGGCGCGGGGCGCTGCTCGCCCGCCACGTCATCGACCCGCTGACCGTCGCCATGTACGTGCTCGACGGCCCGACGCGCATCATCCACATCTGGCCGTTCGGCGGCCTGGACGAGCGGGTCGAGATCCGCCGCGACCTCGCCGCCCGCGGCATCTGGCCCCCGGCCGGCGCCCCGGAGCAGATCCTCGACGCCCAGTCGATCATGGCCTGGCCGACCGGCTTCTCCCCGCTGCACTGATCCCATCCCAACCGTCCCGTAGTTCCGGGCCGACGGTGGTGGAACGGGATAGATTCGGTCCCAGACTGTCACGTTGCGCAGCAGAATGGACGCGGGCATGGCGGGGATCTGGGTTGGCCTGGCCGAGGGCAGTGGCGTGCCGACGGGTGGCGGTCTGCATGGGTGACGCGGGGGCCATGGGTGACGCGGGCGTGCGCAACGAGGTGTCCGGTCGGACGGGTGGGCACCTTGTACAGGCCCGGGACATCGGCGAGGTCCACCTCCACGGGGCGATACCGCTTGGAGTGGGACCCGCCGTGATGGTTGTGCCTGGGCAGCTACCCGCCGTCAGGGAGGTGTTCGTCGACCGGGCGGCCGAACGGGCCGCGTTCCACGACATCGTCGGCCGGATCGGGGACGTGCCCAGCCCCCGGGTCGTCCCGCTCAGCGGGCTGCGCGGAGTGGGCAAGTCCGCCGGGGCGGCACGGTGGGCGCACGAGATCCGAGACAGGTTCGACGGCGGCCAGCTCTACCTCGACCTCGGCCGGCAGAGGGGCCGTGGCGCCGTTGCCGCCAGCGAGGTACTCGAACGGTTCATCGAGGCGCTCGGTGGCGACCCGCACGACCCGCCCGGGCCACCGCGGCGGGCGGATGAGGGCGGGCCGGACGCGAGCACTGGCTCGGGACAGGACGCGAGGGAGGCTGCCAGGTTGCGCCGGTTGCAGGCCGCCTTCCTGCACCGCACCGCCGGGCGTCGCCTGCTGATTCTGCTCGACGGCGTGGCGACGGCGTCGCAGGTGACGGCGGTCCTGCCCGCGTCGGCGGAGAGCGTGGTGGTCGTGACGAGTCACCTGCGGCTGGAGGGCCTGCTCGGCGACGGCGCCGAGCTGATCGGTGAGATGGTGGGCGCGGATCGGGCGTACCGCGAACCCGACGCGGTCGCCGAGGTGGTGCGGCTGTGCGGCGGGCTGCCGATCGCGCTGCGGGCGGTCTGCGGGCAGCTCAGGGGCCAGCCGCGGCAGCGGATCGCCACCGTGGCCGAGCGGCTGCGTGACGAGCGGCGGCGACTCGATCGTTTCTCCAGGAACGGGGATCGGGTGGTCGAAGCCGCCTTCGAGATCGGGTACCTGGACCTTCCCGAGCAGGCGCAGGTGTTGTATCGGGTGCTGGGGGTGCATCCGGGGCTGGAATTCGACGTCGCCGTCCCCGCGGCGGCGCTGAGGCAGCCCGCCGCCGAGGTGGCGGAGACGCTCGACCTGCTCGTGCTGGCCAACCTGGTCGACGTGGAAGAGGCGGATGGTCGACACCGCCTGCACGAACTGGTCCGGGTGCATGCGCTGCGCCGCGCCGAGCTCGACGATCCGGCCGAGGTCCGCGACCGCCTGCTGCACCGGATGATCGAGGTGTATCTGCGCCGTGCAGTGCTCGCGGACCGGGCCGTGCTCGGGCCGCGGCTGCGGCTGGCGGACGAGATCTGGGCGCGCCAGGCGGCGGAGTTCCCGCCGTTCGGCTCCCCGGCGGAGGCCCTGCGCTGGTTCGAGACCGAACGGCTGAACCTGCTGGGCTGTGTGCGGGCGGCGGCGAGGCGCGGCTGGGACACGATGGTTTGGGTCCTGTGCGAGGCGTTGTGGGCCTTCTACTACAACCGCAAGCACTACGCCGACTGGCGCGAGACGCACGAGCTGGCGGTCGAGGCCGCCCACCGCCTCGGCCACCGCGCCGCCGAGGCGAGGATGCGCAGCCAGCTCGGCCGGGTCCTCGTCGAGCTCGGACTCTACGACGCAGCGCATGCCGAGTTCGACGCCGCGCTGACGCTGGCCCGCGCCGCGGCGGATCGTCGGCTGGCGGCGTCCGTCGTCGAGTTCGCCGGGCGGTCCCGGTTCGAGCAGGGCGAGTACCCCGCGGCGATTGCGGCGTTCGAGCAGTCCAGAGCGGTCAACGTCGAGATCGGTAACCCGCGCGGGGCCGCGTTGCAGACGCACCACCTGGGCCGTGCGCTCAGCCGGTCGGGCCGCCGGGACGAGGCGGTCGATGTCCTCGCCGACGCGGCCGCCGGGTTCGTCGCCGTGGGCGACGAGCGCAACCGCGCGCGGGTGCTGATCAGTCTCGGTGAGACCTACCGCGACCTCGGGCGGTACCAGCAGGCCGAGCGGGTACTCACCGAGGCATCGTCGATCATGCGCCGGCGGGACATCCCCTTCCAGGTCGCCCTCGCGCTGGAGCTGCTCGCCGACGTCGCGCGCCGCGCCGGCGACGATGCCCGGTGGCGCGCGCACCTCGAGGCGGCTTTCGTAATCTTCGCCGAGGTCGCGAGTCCGCGCGCGGAATCAGGTGTGGCGGCTGCCGCACCGTGACCTTTGGCCGCGTCACGGCCTGGACCCCTTGCCGCGTCACGGCCTGCGGCTGCGGCGAGTCCGCGGCCGACTCCTGTCACCAGCGCGGTGCGGTGGCCATCACCCGGGTGTACCGGGCGCCGAGGCGGACGTCCACCCCGCGCGCCAGGGCGTCGAGCGAGCGACCGCCGACGACCCAGGCGTAGACGACGGACGCGAGCACCTCCATCGCCACCGGCTCCTCCCGCCCAGCCGGCCCGCCGTCCTGGTGGACTTGGTGGGCCTGGTGGACCTCGACGGCTGGGCCGCCGCGCAGGCGGAGCGCGCAGCGACCCGCGGTGGTGACGTCGGCGGCGACGCGGCAGCCCGGGAAGTCCGCCAGCGCGCTCGCCGTCCACTCGCGGGCGGGGAATCCCAGGGTGGGGCTGCGCCGGAGCAGCACGTCGGCGCTCTCCAACAGGCCGAGGTCGGATTCGGTGACGTCGACAGCGAGGTGCACGTCCGCCCCCGACGGTTCGGCCAGCCACGGCCTGTCGGCGGCGGCCGGGAACCGGGCCATCTCGACGACCGGGTCGCCGCCGGCCGCCTGCGCCCGCACCTGCGTCGACACCAGCATGGCGGTCGGGGCGCGTCCCTCCGGCTCGGGCGGATCGATACTGGCGACCCGGGCCGGTCCGGGAGGCTCGGGCAACCCCAGCAGCCCGTACAGCAGGGAACGCAGCGTCGTCAGGGACTCGCCGGGGAGGGCGAACGTCCCCGCGGCGAGCTCGGCGTAGCGGCCCGGGATGTGCCCACCGATCGCGTCGTCGACCTGTCGCCGCAACGGATAGGCCGGTTCGAGTACGGGTGCGAGGCGAAGCAGCCGCGCCGTCGATCCGGCCGGGTCCACCTCGGTGGGCTCACCCGCCGCGAGCAGCACCGGCCGGTCGAGCGCCGCGCCGTACACGCCGACCGACCCGTGGTCCCTGACGACCAGGTCGGCGGCGATGAGCGCGGCGCGCCAGCGTCGCACCTCCAATGCGCCGTGCTGGGCCCAGACGTTGGGATGGATCGCCGCGACCACCCGGTACTCGTCCATCGGCAGGTCGGCGACGAGGCGTGCCGGCAGCTCCAGCGCCCGCTCCAGCAGCGATCCCGAACCCCAGGTGGACGTCAGGACGATCAGCTTCTGGTCGGGACGGACGCCCAGCGCGCCACGGTACTCGCGGCGGCGGTGCCGGCTCGCCCGCATCCGGTCGTAGCAGGGATCGCCGGCGATGACCGCCGCGGGAAGGGCCGGCGGGCAGACGCGACCGAGCCGGTCGAGCTGCTCGGCGTGGGAGAGCACGATCGCGGCCGGTACCACCCGCCCGTCGTGGACAAGCTGGTCGTGGGCGAACCCGTAAACCTGTTTCCTGTTTCCTGTTTCCTGTTTCCTGTTTCCTGTTTCCTGTTTCCTGTTTCCTGTTTCCTGTTTCCTGTTTCCTGTTTCCTGTTTCCTGTTTCCTGTTTCCTGTTTCCTGTTTCCTGTACTTATTATATCCTGCGCCGTGTGGAAAGACGGCCAGCGGTGGGGTTAATCGGTGCAGGTCGCCACTTCGGCTCGCGGCCAGCGCCAGGTCGAATCGGCCGGCCACCGCATGTGCCCAGGGAATTGTCTGTGCCCCGATGTCGTCGAGAAACTCCGCCGAGCCGGGGCCGAACGGCGATCCGTCGATGACGGTGAACAGCAGCCGCACCCGCGGGTCGCCGGCAAAGGCCGGGAGAACATCAGGGCTGCGCGAAGGTCACTTTCCGTGCTGACTGGTTACTCTAGGTTGTGATGAATGTGAGGGCCCGGTTGCGGTCACGGGCGATGTGTTCGACGGTTTCTTTGATTT
>NZ_CADCWT010000253.1 GCF_902806485.1 Candidatus Frankia alpina
GGCGGCGAACAGGTTGGCCGCGTTGACTGTCCTGACGTCGGTCGCCTTGGTGCCCTTGAGAGTTGCCTCGACGGAGCTGGCCGAGCACAGCGCCTTCAGGCTCGGGATGGCGCTGCCGTCGCAGGAGAACGTCAGCCCGTGACCAGCGGGCATCGTGATGTTCCTGGCCGTCTTCAGGGTGGAGGTCACCGAGGCCGGGGTGACCTCACCGCTGATGCCCTTGAGCGCCCGCGCGAGGCCGAGGACCGTCTGGTAGCCGGTGACCGCGTAGCCGTCGGTCTGCCTCTTCGGGGTGTACCTGGCCATCACCGTGCGGTACAGCTTCGCCTCCGGGTCGTCGGAGTCGGTGTCCGACGGCGTGAACAGGATCGAGCCGTCGAGCTGGCCCGGCGCCGCGTCGTCAACGGTCTTCGACACGCACGGCTGGATCACGAACTTCGGCTGGGTGGCGCCCACGGCCTGGAAGGCCTTGAACACCGAGGTGCAGTGGGTGGCGTCGCCGACGAGCGCGAGCGCGTCCGGCTTCTTGCCGATCGCCGAGGTCACCTGGGAGGTGGCGTCGGCCGAGCCCCGCGGGATGGAGATGACGTCCAGGTCCACGCCGGACTTCTGGAACACCGGCTTGCCCAGCGCGTTCGCCCCGGTGATCGCGGCCGGCACGTCCGTGACGAACAGCGCCACCCGCTTGTAGCCCTTCTCCTTCGCGTAGCTCGCCATCGTGCCCAGCGTGGCGGGGAAGGCCCCGGTCTACGAGAACACACCATCGGTAACGAACTCGGAACCGGCGGTCGCAGTGCCCGTGACGTAGGGGATCTTCGCGCCGGTGATGACCGGCACGAGGGTGTCACCGAAGCCGGTGGTCCCGGTGCCGACCGCGGTGACCTTCTACTCAACCATCTCGTTGGCGCAGGTACGCGCGGAGGCCGCGTCCTCCTGCGACTTGCAGACGACAAGCTGGATCGGCCGCCCGCCGATGCCGCCAAGGTAGTCGTTGGCGTAGGCGACGGCCGCCTGGGCGCCCTCGCGGACCTCGGGCAGAGATATCGCGCTGCCGCCCTCCGCGGTGATGAAACCGATCTTCACCGGCGCGCCCGCCGCCTTCGTACCCGGCGGCAGCGTCGCGGTCGCCGCGGTCGGCCCGGACGAACCGCCCGCGTCGTCGCCGCTGCTCCCGCCGCCACAGGCTGCCGGTAAACAATGCCAGGCCGAGGACTAAGAACGTTGCTCCCGCCCGCACGCCGCGGTGCCCGCCGTGCCAGTACCTGCTCCTCGTGCCCACTGCTCCTCCATCTCACCGTCAGGCCACCCGGTAGGAAGCCGGGTGTCCCCGCCGGTCGCGCGACCCGCTCGATCCCGATTCCGGTCCGTCTTCGCCGGCGGCAACGACCGCAGCCGCCCGAAAGCGCAACAAAAATTACCTAGTAATCTTAGTCATATAGGTTACCAAATTCGTCGAGAGAACGGAGTGGATGACCGCCGCTTCGCGGTAACCAGGCGCTCCCGATAGCGACCCGACCGCGTCCCGTTGATGCACCGGTGGCCGACTCCGGTGAACCCGAGTGCGCCGGTCCCGGCGGCACCCGGACACCGCCATCAAGCGCCGGAATGCATTACCAAATGGTTGGGCGCCGAAAGCAACGCCGGAAATACGGCGAACGCGATTCGCCGGCGCTCAGGCGACCGCCTCTCGAGGGGCGTGCCGCTCGTTGAGATAGGCCCGCTCCAGCAGCTCGCGCTTCGCCCGTAGCTCGGCTGCGGGCCCCGCCAGCACCTCCTCGCCGTGCGCGAGCACGACCGCGTGGTCGGCGATGCCCATGACCAGGTGCACGTGCTGCTCGACGAGCACCACCGCCGCCGACGTGTCGGTGGCCACCGCCCGCACGACCGGCAGGAGCTCCTGCACGACGACCGGGGCGAGGCCCATGCTGAGCTCGTCGATCAGCAGGATGCGTGGACGCTGCACGAACGCCCGTCCGATGGCGAGCATCTGCTGCTCACCGCCGGTGAGCATCCCGGCCCGGACGTCGAGCCGCTTGCGCAACGCCGGGAAGTAGTCCAGCACCTCGTCGACGCTCAGCCCGCCCTTGACTTGCCCGAGCTGGAGATTCTCCCGGGAGGTCAGGGTGGTGAACAGGGACCGGTCGTCCGGCACGAGCACGACGCCGAGCCTGGACAGCGCCCGCGGATTGGCCCGGTTCACGCCCTGCCCATGCACGGTGACCTCGCCGCCGAGCGCGGGCAGCAGCCCGGCGAGCGTCAGCAGGACCGTGGTCTTGCCGGCTCCGTTCGGCCCGAGCAGGGCGACGACCTCACCCTCACGCAGCGTCAGATCGAAACCGCGCACCACCGGCACCCGGTCGTATCCCGCGTTCAGCCCCCGGGTCTGCAGCAAGACGGTCAACCGACGCTCTCCTTCTCCAGCGATGCGGACGGTCCGGGCGCAGGCGCGGGCTGTGGCGAAACGGGGGTGCTGCCGAGGTAGGCCTCGGCGACCGCCGGATGATTCTTGATCTCTTCGGGTGAACCGCTGGCGATCACCGCGCCGAGCGCCAGCACGACGATCCGGTCGCAGACGCCGAGCACGAGGTTCATGTCGTGGTCGACGAGCACAATCGTCACCCCGGTGCGAGCCACCTCACGCAACCGCCCGCCGAGCCAGAGGCTCTCGGTGCTGTCCAGGCCACCGGCCGGTTCGTCGAGCAGGAGCACCCGAGGCCGGCCGGCGAGCGCCCGGGCGATCGAGACCAGTTGGCGGTGGCCCTGCGACAGCTCGCGGACCGGGCGGTCGCGGACCTCGTGCAGTTGCAGCGCGTGATAGAGCCGGTCGAGGTAGTCGGCGTGATCCGCGGGTAGCCGGCCGCCGCCGCTGCGCGCCGCGGCCTCGCCGACGGAGACGTTCTCGGCGACCGAGAGGTCCTCGTACAGCTCGATGCCCTGGAAGGTGCGCCCCGGGCCCTTGCGGATCCGGTGGTGCGGCTTGAGCCCGTCGAGCCGGATGCCTTCGAACTCGACCTCGCCGGTGGCGGCGGTGAACCCGCTGATCGCGTCGATCAGGGTGGTCTTACCGGCGCCGTTGGGGCCGATCAGACCGATCACCTGGCCCCGGCGGAAGCCGAGGCTGACATCCTGCACGGCCCGTACCCCGCCGTACTGCACCCCGATTCCGCGCAGAGTGAGCAGGATCCGCTCGGCGTCCACGGTCGCCGCCACCGCGACGGCAGCGGCCGGTTCGCCGGCGGGGGTGGTCGACGCGGTGGTCGGCGGGGTGGCGTCGACGGTGGGCAGGACCGGCGGCTCGACGCGCAGCCGCTTCGCCCGCTGAGCCGCCCACCAGGCGTGGACGGGGCCGACGGCGCCCTCCGGGTTGAGCAGCACGGACAGGACCAGGGCGAGACCCGTGATGACCTGGTACCAGCTACCGAGATCGACCGCCTTGTCCAGCGCGACGAACAGCAGCCCGCCCGCGCCGATGACGCCGGCGAGCAGCCCGCCGGAGACCGAGGTGATTCCGGCGAGGTAGGCGGTGGCGAACAGCGCCAGCCCACCGACGACGGAGAAGGACTCGGCGTCCACGAGGGTCTGCTGGTAGCCCATCAGCGCACCGCCGAGGCCCGCGATGAACGACCCGATCGCAAAGGCGGCGATCTTGACGCGGGCGACGTCGATGCCGGCGGCCGCCGCCGAGCGCTCGTTGGCGCGCACGGCGAGCATGGCCGCGCCGAGGCGGCTGCGCCGCAGCTCCGCGACAGCCAGCGCGACGCCGATGAGGACCACCAGGCAGAGCAGGCCGAACTGGATGCGGGGGTAGTTCTCGCCCGCGCCGATGCGCAGGTTGAGCCCCCACAGCTTCGGATCGGCCACCTTCGCCCCGGCCGTCCCGCCGTTGACGTCCGGGTTGCGGAACCAGATCGATTCGACCGCCATGCCCAGGGCGAGTGTCACGACGGCGACGGGCAGGCCGCGGATGCGCAACGCGGGCAGGCCGACGACGACACCGATGATCAGCGCGTCGAGCGCGGCGAGCAGCGGTGCGATCGGGAACGGGATGTTCCAGTCGGTCGTCATCCGGCTGACGAGGAAGCCACCCACCCCGGCGAGGGTCAGCTGCGCGAGCGAGACCTGGCCGGCGTACCCGGTGACGACCACCAGCGAGAGCGTGACGATGCCGAGCAGCATCGAGGTGACGACCGCCGCCCGCATCGAGCCCGAGGTGACGACCAGCAGCACGACCGCGGCGGCGGCCGGGATGACGATGTTCAGCAGCCGGTGGCGCGGCCGGGGCGCCTGGCCGAGGTTGGCGCGGATGAGCATGCCGCGGGTCGGCAGCGGCCGACCGCGCAACACCAGGTACGCCAGGATGACGACGAGCGGGACGAGCTGGCCCAGGCCCTGCTGCGGCAGCCAGGAGTGCTGGGACTGCAGGTACTGCAGCTCGGACTGCACCATCCCGATGAGCAGGCCGGCGCCGACGGCGAGGCCCAGGGAGTTGAAGCCGGCCACCAGGGCGGCGGCGAGCGCCGGGACGATGAACAGCGTGTAGGAGACCGGGATGAGCGGCTCGATCGGTGAGATCAGGATGCCGGACAGGCCGGCGACCACGGCGCCGATGGCCCAGTTGGCCAGCGCGATGCGGTCCGGCGACAGGCCGGTGACCAGCGCGCCCTTCTCCGTCTCGGCGGCGGCCCGGGTGGCCAGGCCGAAGCGGGTGAAGCGGAAGACTCCGGCGAGGGCGAGCGCGAGGACGACGATCGTCAGGGCGAACCACAGCTTGTCACCCTGGATGCGCAGGTCGCCGATCGTGTAACTGTCGCTGGGCAGGATCCGCTTCACCGACACGGGCGTCGTGCCGACCCGCTGGGCCAGCAGCGCCTGGAAGACGATGAGCAGACCGATGGAGGCGACGGCCTTGGCGACCGGCGGCGCGGCGCGCAGCCACCGGAACACCAGCACGTAGAGCAGGACTCCGAGCAGCGCGGCGATGACCAGCGAGACGCCCAGGGCGGGCCACAGGCCCCAGTCGGCGTCTTCGGTAAGCCGGGGATCGGCAGCAGCAGCTCGCCCTTGCGCAGGAACGCATACGTGTACGCGGTGTAGAGGGCGATGGCGCCGGTGGCGAAGTTGACCACGCCCGAGCTGCGATAGGTGACCACCAGGCCGAGCGCGAGCGCCCCGAAGACGGCTCCGCTCCCCAGCCCGAGTAGCAGGAAGACGATGTGTTGGGTCATCGCAGGCGATGTCTCCCCTCACCCTCCGTCGGCGCAGCCGCGAAGTGATCGATTGCAGGTGGGTCCGGGCGGGACGGGTCGGCCCTGTCGGCGCGTCTCAACGGGCCCGGTCGACGATTCGTGAGACGTGCAGCACACCGCCATCTTTGTAAACTAGGTGCTCGATCTCGTCAAGCAGCGACCTGCCGCGGCCCCGCCCGAACTAGCTCGCGGTCGGGGCGAGGCTGGGGAAGGACTCGTCTAGGACCCGGCGTTTAGGACCCGGCGTTCGCCTCCGCCGCGATGCGGTCCATCTCGTGGCGGACGATGCCGTCGGGGGAATCGGCTGGCGGGGTCGGTAGGAGGACCTGGCCACCGGTCCGGCTCGGCAGCAGCACCACCGCCTTGGCCGGCGACGTCGTCACCCCCCGCTGGTTCTCCGCCCACACCTCGACCTCGACCTCGTTACGAACCTCGACCCCGTTGCGCCCGGACACCTGCCGCTTGTCCGTCACCCGGCCCTTCAACCAGGTCGTGTCCCCCACGAAGTTGAACCGGCGGTGCTGCACCGAAAGCTTCCACAACCAGCCCGCGTCACCGATCCAGTCGGTGAGCAGATGACACAACCACGTTTCCCGCATGGCGCCGTAGTCGTACGACGTCGGCAACCCCAGCTCCTGCGCCCGCGCCGGTTCCCAGCGCAACCGCTGGACCGTGTCCGGAATATTCAGGGCGTTGGCCGGATACAGCCCCGGGGCCTTCACCCGCACCCGGTGCGCCAACCGGAACGCACCCGGTGGAGTGAGCTGCATCCCCCAGCCCAGGTGCCACACCACCACGTCCGTCGTCGTCAACGGACCCTTCACCTTCGTCGGCAGCTCCGCCCCCACCGTCACATCCTCGAAATATCGCGGTTCCCCAGGGCCGCGCGAAGGTCACTTTCCGTGCTGACTGGTTACTCT
>NZ_CADCWT010000254.1 GCF_902806485.1 Candidatus Frankia alpina
CCGCGGCGCGCTCCGCAGGTCACTCCCCTCCCGTTCCTGCCTACCGGGTACGCCGCGTCGCCAGGTGAACTAGCGTCCAGACCATGACGACGGATCACATCGCGGGGCACCTGCAGCCCGGCGGCCACCCACCCGGCGGCGTACGCGACAGCGCCGATGTGAAGGTGGAGCAGCACCGCCTGCCGCGGACGTACGCCGCGTTCGCCGCGCTGCCCGACGCGACCGGCGAACAGACCGCGGCGGTCGTGCAGGTCCTCGCGCTCTACGGCCACGCGGTCGACAACGGCGACCCGAAACTGCTGGCACAGGTGTTCGTCGACCCGCCAGCCCTCGATCCTGCGACGTCACCCTCCCACCACACCGTCAACACAGAGGTCAAGCAGATCCCCGGCGCCCTGGCCGCGTGGAGCCGGCTGGTGACGATCGCCGGCGACGGCAGCGTCGCGAGCGCCGACGCCGTCGACGTGCTCACCGAGACACCCGCCGGCTGGCGGGTACACCCACGCCACGGCGGCCCCGCCGTCATCGCCGACGGGCAGACACCATGGGCGTGAGGATCGAGCCCGTCATCGTCCCGGTCGACGCGGCCACCTACGCCGACGTGTGCAGCCTGCTCGCCAAGCATCCGCACCTGTTCGACAACATCGCGCTCGGCGCCGCACCGACGGCATACACCGACGACGCGGTACTGAGCGGCACGCCGCTGACGCAGGCCGCGAGCGGCCTGCCGTACGGACGGGTGATGTTCCCCCACCACACCACCGACATCGCCGTCCACCGCGTCGACGACGACACGCTGCGGATCTGGGCGAAGTACCTGGTGATACGCGGCGACGGCACCGCGGGATCAGGCGACTACCAGGACACCGTGGTCCGCACCCCGCGCGGCTGGCGGATCGCCGACCGGGCGGTCACCCGCGGCAACCGGCCCGACGACGACCCCGACGGCCCCTCGACACGGAACCTGACCGCCGCCACCTGGCTGCCGACCGAGGGTTGACCGACCCCGTCATTCCGGATCATGTCGTCCGGGCGGGCGGCCCAGATCGACGACCAGACGACCAGGGTCGGCCTGACCAGCGCCTCCCAGACCACCCACGGCGGGGGCGGCTGGCACCTGCTGCGGGTCGCGACGGCGAGATGGAACGACACCCCGCCCGGCGCCGGCGGCGGACCGGCGGGCGACGAGCGCCCGTGGGGCACGAGCGTCGGACGGGGACACGGCGGCCGACGCGCGGAGGGGGACCGCTGAGCGGGCACCCGCCTCGGGGCGGCGCCCGGCGGCGTGGACTCCGCCGGAGGCCGCGACGGCGACGGATACCCCGGCCGTCCCCCCGGGGTCGACGGATGGCGCGGCGCCGGCGCGGACGGCGGGGTGCGCGGCAGCGGGAGCTGCGGTGCCGGTGCCGGCCGCGAGGACGGGGGCACGGTCCTCGGCGCGGCGGTCCTGTCGGGATCGGGGGCAGGGTCCTCCCGACCGGCGTCACCGGGTGCGTCGTCGCCCGTCGGGGCGGGCGCGTCCTCGTCCGGGGCGGGGGTGCCCGGGTCACTCGACGTCGCGTCGTCCCCGGACGCGGCCGCCGCCGGCGCGGTGGGCGCGGCCGGGAGAGGCTCCCAAGCGGGCGTGGGAGTGGGCGTGAACATGGGAGTGGGCGTGAACGTGGGAGTAGGTGCGGGGGCGGGCTCGCCGGCCTCAGGCCGGCCGACGACGACGTCCTTGCGGGTCCGGTCGGGCAACGGCCCCCAGGCGTCGACGTCGACGGTCGACTCGGCCCACTGCTCGTATGGATCTCGGTCGGCTGGGAACATCTCAGGCTCGGCCGGTTGGCGGGTCAGAGCCACCGCGGCCGCGAGCACGAGTACTAGTCCCAACAGAATCAGCACCGGCGTCAGCATCGCCGTCATTCCCCCCCCGAACAGGTCACCGTGGACCCGCCCCCTCTGTCTGTATATCAAGGTCAGGCAAGTCCGATCGGTCCCGCATTCCAGTCATCCGCGGGTAAGTGACAACGTACGGGTGACCAGCCCGACCAGGGCCCAAATCGATGACACCCAGCGAGGTAGCCGATTCGGGTGGTAAGGCGCGTCGGCAGGCCCCACGGCCACGGATCCCGAGTAGGCAGGACCGGTACATTACGGGCCATCGTGTCCTACTTGTCCGCTCCGGGTGATCCTCCTCGGCCGGTCGGTCCCACGCGCAGCCACGGTCTGGGCGCGCGCGTCGGCGACGGCAGAGCGACCGCGACGCGACCACCGCACCGCCCCGCGCCGGCCGCCGCCGGCCGGCGCGGTACCTGCTGATCGCCCGCACCGCCCGTGCCCCTGTTCATCCCGCTCGCGCTGCTCGCCGCGTTCCTGCTGGCGTCGTCGGCCGCCCTCCAGCAGCGCGCGGCGGGCCGCAGCCGGTTCGCGGCGCGCGACGACAACAACCTGGCCGTGCCGGGGTTCGGGCACCTGCTCGACCTCGTCCGCGAGCCGTTATGGCTGGTCGGCTGGCTGACGAACCTGGCCGGCTTCCTCACCCAGGCGCTCGCGCTGCACCTGGGATCGCTCGCCGAGGTGCAGCCGCTCATGGTCACCCAGCTGCTGTTCGCGCTCCCCCTCGGGCTGGTCGGCACGCGGCTGCGGATGGCCCGGACGGCGTGGTGGGCCATCGCGGCGATCTGCGCCGGACTCGCGCTGCTGCTCGGCGTGCAGGATCGGCTACCCACCCATCCGCCCCTTGACCAGGAACGCCTGGTGCTGGCGATCATCGCCATCGTCGCGCTGGCCGCCGTGTTGGTCACCGTGTCGCGCGGGCGGGGGCCGGCGGGGCGGGCAACGCTGTTCGGTGTCGCCGCCGGATTGTTCTTCGCGCTGAGCGTGCTGCTGCTCAAGCAGGCAACCGACGAAACCCTCGACAACGGGTTCGACGCGACAGTGACAGTGACACACTGGTTCGCCTACGCCCTGTGCGGGGTGACACTGACGAGCCTGTGTCTAGGTCAAATGGCCTACGCGGTCGGCCCGCTGACCGCGACCGTCACCGCCATGAACATCACCAACCCGACCGCCGCCTACGCGCTCGGCGTCCTGGTGTTCGGGGTCCCCGCTCCGAGGGGATCCGGGGTCATCTCTGGCGTCGCGGTCTCCGCCGTGCTCGTCGTCGGCGGAGTATTCCTGCTCTCACGGCCCAGCGCGCTGCCCCGCCCCCGCCACCGCGCGCCCTGACGGCCCCCCTGCGAACGGGTTCCTCCGCGCATATCGCGTCATCCCGGCGCCGGGCGGACGCTCAGGGTGTTGTGGCCGGTCGCGGCGACCGGCACCGTTCGGGGCGGAGGCCTCCGCATGCCCTTGGCAAGGAGCGAGGTGCATCCGGAATCGCGCGGCGACGCGGCCGCCCACGACGCAATCCTCACCGACCTGGTGGACCTTCTCGACGCCGAGCCCGGTTTCGGCCGCGAGTCGGCCCGGCGGCTGCTGCAGGACAGAGTCGCCCGCGCAACCGGCGCAGCAGCCTGGCGGCCCACGCTCCCGTGAAAGGCCGGTCGATCACCGTGCGAACCACCGCCGGATCGCGCTGTCCTGACGACACCAGCCGGGCGAACATGACGACGGATCGATCGTGGACGTCAGCGGTTGCCGAACAGGCCCCCCATGCCACCGCCGCCGAGGCCGCCGCCCGGCCCGCCGGGGCCGCCCTGACCGCCCTGGCCGTGGTGGCCACCGAGCTGGTTGCCCTGGAAGCCGCCCTGGCCAAGGCCGAAATGGCCGGCCGCGCCCGAGCCGGCCAGCGCGTTGTACGGGGGCAGCAGCTCGCAGGGCTGCACGATGACGAAGCCCTGGCCGGAGAACTGCATCTGCCAGCTTTCCCCGGTGTTGCCGCGCGGGCGCCACACCGCCGAGGACGTCACCGCCGCCTGCATCGAGACCTGCAGGCCCGACGACCAGCCGACGACCGCGTCCGCGTCGGCGAAGTAGTAGTTCTGGTGGGTGACGTGCATGACCAGCGGAGCGCCCGACGTGCAGACCGCGACCTTGCCGTTGCCGCGCAGCTCCACCTGGTAGGAGCCGACGCCGGCGATGCCGACCTGGGTGTCGACCCGGACCAGGTCCCAGCTCAGGTCGGAGTTGAAGGCGAGGACGTTCTTGCCGTCGACGGTCAGCGCGTCGCCGGCCAGGTCGAGAATGTGGATGTCCTGCGCCTGGTTGGCGAGGAAGACCGAGCCGGAACCGGAGACCTGCATGAGGTTCAGGCCCTCGCCGCCGCTGAAGAAACTGCGGAAGCGCCCGCCCCAGCCCTCCCAGTGCGCGTCGAAGTTCGCCGCGCCCTGATAGGCGACCATCGCGCCCTTGCGGGCGTAGAACTCGCGCATCCCCTGCGCGCCGAGCGTCGCCCGCAGCATCTTGCCGTTCTGCAGCGAGAACGGCTCGTCGGAGGGCCGCTCGGGATTGTCGAGCAGGCTGCTGCGGATGCCACCGGGCGCGGGCGGGTAGCCCTGACCCGGCCCTCCCGGGTAGCCGCCCGGACCGGGGGAACCCGGCGGCGGGTAGCCCTGGCCGCCCGGGTAGCCGCCGGGACCACCCGGATGACCGCCGTGTGCCCCGCCCTGCGTCATGCCGTAGTCCTCTCCGCCGTCCGCCGCGCCGTGCCCGCACCGTCAACGAACCGCACGCCGCTGTGGGATCCCATGGCGATCAGCCTCGCAGGGACATGGTGGGCCGCTTGTCCTCGCTCGGCTGGACGACGACGAAACCCTGCCCGGAGAATCCGAGCTGGAAGGCCTCGCCGGAGCCGCGGCCGATCAGGCCGCCGAGGCGCGCGGTACGGCGGGGCTCGACGCGCAGGCCGTCGGTGTAGGCGACGAGGGCGTCGGTGTCGACGAACGTCGGCGCCTCCCGGGTGTCGAGCACGATCGGGTTGCCCTTCGCGGTCAGCGCCACCCAACCGTGGCCGCGCAGCACCACGTTGAACATTCCCATCCCGGACAGCATCGTGACGCCGCGGACGCGTTCGATCTTCCACTCCAGCGCCGCGTCGAAGGCCAGGATGTTCTTGCCGTTGACGGACAGGCCCTCGCCGACGAGCTGCGCGACGATAACCTCCTTGCCGTAGTCGGCGAGGTAGAGCAGGCCCTGGCCGGCCGCCGTCATCAGCGGCACGCCCTCGCCGGTCGCCCAGGACGAGGCGATTCGGCCAAGCTGCGACGGCTGCGGGTTGAAGTCGATCAGCCCCTCGTGGGCGATCATGGAACCGACCCGGGCGAACAGGTCCTGGCCGGGATTCATGACCACCTTGGCGATCTTGGAACCGTGCTTGCTCATCCGCTCGAAGACGGGCGTGGGCCCGTAGTGCTGGATCAGGCTGCCCTGCACAGCCCGCTCCCTCCCGCCGACGGGCGACCCGCCGGGCACGCTGCCGCGATCGTCGCCACGCTCACACCTCGTACGGCTGGACGACGACGAAATGACCGGTGAATCCCATGAACTGCAGCGCCAGGGCCTCGCCACTGCTGCCCGCGTAGATCTGCCGGGAGATCCGCACCTGCGTCGACACGCTGACCCGCATCCCGGTGGTCCACGCGACCAGCGCGTTCATGTCCGCGAACGTCGGGCCCTGCACGGGCAGGGTCATCGGCGATCCCTTGGTCATGACGACCACCGAGCCCGGCCCGGAGACCTCGAAGTGGAACAGGCCACCGCCGGGGATGCCGGCGCTCTCGATCCGGCGCACCTCGGTCCGCACGGTGGCGTCCATCGCCAGCAGGTTCTTCGCGTTGATGCACAGCGACGAGCTGCCGAGCTCGACGATGTGCAGGTCCGCGGCGTCCTGGGCGAGGAAGACCTCGCCGGACCCCTTGCAGGTCATGAGCTTGAGGCTCTGGCCGGTCAGCTTGCCCTCGATGAGCCCGCGCAGCCCGCCACCCTTGTAATCGAACTCGACATTGTCCTGGTAGGCGACCATCGACCCGCGCAGCGCCAGCGCGTCCGGCCCGAGGGTGACCTTGACCAGCTTGCCGTTCTGCTGGGTCCAGCGCCCGGCCGTCGGCACCTCGCGGTACGGGGCGAGGCTGTTCATCGCCCCCGGTGGGGTCGGCTGGACCTGCGACGGCAGGGGTTCGGGCCCGCCGAACGCACCCACCGGCGGCTGCGCCCCGGGCATGGCGCCCGG
>NZ_CADCWT010000255.1 GCF_902806485.1 Candidatus Frankia alpina
GGCGGATGTCATGAAGTGAGCGGTAGGTCGGACGAGGAGCTACTTGTGGCGGAAATGAAGACAGTGGGTTCCCTGTTGTTAATCTGCGGGTAAGGCAGCTGGGACAGGTGATCATTCGTCCGTCGTCGGTCTCACGGTCGGGAGGACTAGGCGACCCAGCGTGAGATGTCGAGAAGAGCACCGAGACTGAGCCCTATCTCACATCTTTTTCTCGGCCTTCCTTACCGATCGGTCGGTAAGAACGATGGATGGGTTAACGGGAAGTGTCGTCATGGGGAGGCGGATATGGTTCGGGACTGCTCGTGGTGAGCACGACGGGCCAGACCCTGCTGGGAGCGCCGGTCCGGCCGGCCGCGGTGGCCCGGGGCTCTGGCCGGGGCGATCGACCTGGTCGGGCGGTCGGGGCGTTGCGCGACAGCGCCTTCATCCTGGGTCAGGTAGTTCTGCTGGGCTCGTTGTACTGGCTCTACGGGCTGGGCCGGCACTTCGCCGTCGGTCGGAAGATCGAGGCCCTGCACCACGCGAAGCGTGTCTGGCACCTCGAGCGCCTGTTCGACCTGCCGAGCGAGTCGTCCATCCAGTCCCTCGCGCTGCACTCCAGCCATCTTCTGGAGTTCGCGAACCGCTTCTACGTCGTGGTGCACTTCCCCGCGGCGATCGTTTTTCTGCTTTGGGTGCTGATCTTTCAGCGGCCGGCCTGGCGCCGGGTGCGGACGATCATCATGGCGTCGACCGGCGTCGCGTTGCTGATTCACATCGCCTACCCGCTGGCGCCCCCCCGATTCCTGCCGCGGTTGGTGCCCGGAGTGAAGCTCGTCGACACCGGGGCGGTGTTCGGGCCGTCGCCCTACGGGCCGCACGACACCGTCGCCAACCAGTACGCGGCGATGCCGAGCCTGCACATCGGTTGGTCGATCCTGGAAGCCTGGGGGATGATCACCATCCTGCGCATGCGGGCTCGGTGGCTCGCCATCCTGCATCCGATCATCACGACCATCGTCGTGGTCATCACGGCGAACCACTACTGGCTCGACGGCATCATCGGCGGCGGCCTGGTCGTGGCCGCGGTCCAGCTCACCCGGCCGGAGGTCCAGGCCCGGCTGCGGCTGTGGGCCATCGCGTGCCGGCTGCCGGTCCGGGCGCTGCCCGCCACGGCGATGGCGTGCGGGCCGTCGCCCGGCGTCATTAACGGCGATCATCCAGGGGCCGCCGGCCGAGCCGTTACCGAGGTGCCGCGCGCCAGAGAGGACGCCTCGGCCGTCTCCGGCGCGGCCGTTGTCTCCGGCGCAACCGTCGTCCCTGGTACGCCGACTGTTCCTGCCACGCTGGCTGCCCCCGACACGCCGGCCGGGAGTGCTCCTCGTGCCGCTCCACCTCGGCGGGCCGCGGCCGAGGCCCCCGTCGATCCCGGTGGCGCACCCGCGGGCGACGCCCGGGGGACGCCGCCGTGAGCTGCGACACCTGACGGGTCAGGACAGCCGCTCCAGGACGAGTGCCATTCCCTGGCCCCCGCCGCTGCACATCGTCTCCAACCCGATGGTCGCGTCGGTGGCGCGCAACCCGTTGATCAGGGTGGTCATCATCCTCGCGCCGGTCATGCCGAACGGGTGCCCCAACGCGATCGCGCCACCGTGCACGTTCAGCCGCGCGAGTTCGACGCCGAGCTCGCGGTAGGTCGGGATGACCTGCGCCGCGAACGCCTCGTTGAGCTCGACGAGGTCCACGTCGTCGATCGTCATCCCGGCCCGGGCGAGCGCCTGCCGGGACGCCTCGACCGGGGCGAGGCCCATGATCTCGGGGGACAGCGCGCTGACCCCGGTGGAGACGATCCGGGCCAGCGGGGTGGCGCCCAGCTCACGAGCCCTGGTGTCACTCATCACGACGACCGCCGCCGCACCGTCGTTGAGTGGGCAGGCGTTGCCCGCGGTCACCGTGCCGTCGGGCCGGAAAACCGGCGGGAGCGCGGCGAGGGCCTCGAGCGTCGTGCCCGGCCGGGGTCCGTCGTCGGCGTCGACGACCGTGCCGTCGGGGAGCCGGACCGCGGTGAGCTCCCGTTTGTAGAAGCCGGCGGCGATGGCCTGCGCGGCGAGGTTCTGCGACCGGTAGGCGTACTCGTCCTGCTCGGCGCGACTCACCCCGGCGAGCTGCGCGACGTTCTCCGCCGTCTGACCCATCGCCATGTAGACGTCGGGCAGCTCGCCCTTGCGGCGGGGATCGATCCACGGCGGGGAGCCCGCGGCGGCCAGCGCTGCGGTGCGCGCCTGGGCGCCGGCGTAGCTGGGGTTCTGGGTGTCGGGCAGGCTGTCGCTGTTGCCCTTGACGAAACTGCTGACGACCTCGACCCCGGCGGCGACGAACACGTCCCCCTCCCCGGCGCGGATCGCGTGCATCGCCATCCGGATCGCCTGCAGGGACGACGCGCAGTATCGGGAGACGGTCGTGCCCGGCACGCCGTCGAGGCCGAGACTGACCGCGACGACTCGGCCGATGTTGTGTCCCTGCTCCCCGCCCGGTAGCCCGCAGCCGAGGATCAGATCGTCGATCTCGGTGGGGTCCAGCATCGGAACCTGGTCGAGAGCGGCCAGGATGATCGTCGCGGCGAGATCGTCGGCCCGCAGCCCCCGCAGCGTGCCCTTGAAGGCCCGACCGATCGGCGAGCGGGCGGCGGCGACGACGACGGCGGCGTCGGTCACGGTCGGCCCTCCTGAAGGCTCGGCGCCGCGGTCGGTTGATCGCGGGACACCGCCAGCTAAATGATCAAACTCTAGCGCGGTGCGGGGTCCTCGGTCGCGGCCACGTGGCCGGCGTGGCGATGCCGGCCGCGCGGGTTACCCTGATCATCGGGATCGACCGAGCCGGACGGGCGGGTGGATGCGCGAGGGATCTGCTCCGATGAGCGGCGCCGCGGCGCTGGCGGGGCCGGCCGGCGACCTGTGCCGCCACGCCGCCGCGCTGCGCCGGCTCGCCATGCGGGTGGCTGCGGTGCTGACCGGAGTCCGGAGCGTGGACGCGGGGAGCTCGCCCCTGCGCACCCGCCTGGACGACCGCATGCACGTCTGGCAGGCAGCTCTCGACGCGGATGCCGAGGCGCTGGGCGCCCATGCCGCCCTGCTCGACCGGCTCGCGGCCGGCTGGCCGCCGCCCGTCCGAGCCCCGTGGCCTGTGGCCGTCTGCGCCGGATCGTCTTCGCCGCGTGTGCCGCCCGGGTCGGGTGTGCCGGCCGGGTCGCTTGTGCCGGCCGAGTCGCTTGTGCCGGCCGGGTCGCCGGTCGCCGGTCGCAGGACTCGGCGGCGCGGCGGTTCGCTTCGATCCGGTCCTGCTGGGCGTTCTCGCCGCGCGCCTGCGCACGGCCGCGGCTCGAGCGGCGGTGCTCGACCGTGAGGTGGCCAGCGCCGTCGGCGAGGCCGACCGGGCCATGGCGCGGATGGGCGCGTCCGCCGAGATGTGCGGGGCGGCCCGCCGCGGACTGCGGCTCGTAGCCGTCGAGGCCCCGGATGCCGCCGCCGACCTCGAGCTGCGGATGTCCCGGCTCGCCACGGCGCCGATCGCCCTGCGCCGCGCCGGCCCGATCGATCCATCCGAACGGATTGGCCGGACGCCCGGCGCTCGACCCGCGGCAACGGCGAGCCTGGCGGTGGCGGCGGGACTGCTGGCCCTGTTCGATTCCGGTTCCGGTTCCGGTTCCGGATCGGATTCCGCGCCGGACGTCCCCGGCGTCGAGCGGCTGCGCGCGATCCGGGCGCGGCTGGCGGCTCTACCGGCGCCGGCCCGCGCGGGGGTGATCGGGCTGCTGCGGGGCCGGGCCGTTGACCGTCTTCGCCGCGATGGCCGCGCGGCTGGCCGGCACGCCGAAGCCGGGGGCGGTACTCGCCGCAGTCGAACTCGCAGGCCTCGCCGACGATCTGCTCGCCGGGGCGCCGACGGACCTGCTCGGCGAGCTGGTACGCGCGTTGCCATGGCTCGAACCCGCCGCCCCGCTGGCTGCCGGCGCTCAGCGGTCGGGGCCGGTGCTCGGCGTCGATCGTTCCGGGGACGCCATCGTGCGCGACGGTGTCGACCCCGGCGACGTGGGGCAGGGTGCCGTTGCCGACTGCTACCTCGCCGCGGCGCTGATCGGCCTCGCGCGGCAGGATCCCGCGCTGCTCGCCGAACGGCTCCGGCGCAACCCCAACGGCACCGCCACGATCACCTTCTCCCCGGGCTCGGGCGTGACCGCCGGCGTGACGGTCACCGCGACGCTGCCCGCACGCAGGGTCACCACATCTGTGCCCCTCGACGGTGGGGGTGGGCGTGGCGAGGCCGTCCAGGAGATCGCGATGGACGGCGACAACGCGCCGGCCAGCCCGAGCTCTGGCCGGCGCTCTACGAGAAGGCGTACGCCCGCCTGCACGGCGGATACCCTGCGATCGCATTCGGCAGCGCCGCGGCCGCCCTGCGGACCCTCACCGGGCTGCCGGTGAGCCGGCGAGCCGCCCGCGCGACGAGCGTCGTGGACCTCACGGCCCTGCTCGACCGGGGCGAGGTCGTCGTCCTCATCACCCGGACTCGAACCCGGCCCGGCGGCCTCGTCGCCGCCCACGCCTACCCGGTGCTGGCGGTGGATGCCGCGCGGGGGCGCGTACTGCTGCGCAATCCCTGGGATCCAGCGCCGGGCGAGGACAACGTGCGGTGGTACGCCTGGTCGCAGGTCGTCACGGATGTGCATGCGGTGGTGCACGGTTCCACCCGGTGACGGCCGACTACCGACTACCGCCTGCGGATGATCGCGACGGAGGCGGCACTGTGGATCATGCACTGATGGCTCACCGAACCCAGCAGTAGTTCGGCGAACCCGCCATGGCCGCGGGCGCCGACGACGACGAGGTCGCACTCCCGGCCGGCGGCGAGCAGCGCCTGGACCGGTGAGTCCGGTACCACCCGGCGGCGCAGGTCGAGCCGGGCGGGCAAGGCGTCGCGCACTTCGGCGATGGCGTCGTTGAGCGTGGCCTGGGCCTGTTCCTCCAGCGCCTGGATGATCTCCCCGGGTGCCTCGGCGAAGGGGAACGGGATGGCCGCGAGCCAGGCATGCACGGCGATCAGCGTGACCCCGCGTCGATCGGCCTCCGCAGCGGCCCAGACCAGGGCGGCGAGCGAGTTCGGGGAGCCGTCCACGCCCACGCCCACGGCCACCGCTTGCGCCGGTCGGCCCGGCGGCGCCGCCGGGCCGGCATCGCGGGCGATCACCGCCGGCGCCGGCGAGTGCACGGCCACCGAGGTGCTGACCGAGCCAACCCGCAGCCGGTGCAGCAGGCCCCGCCCGCGGGCCCCGACCACGATCATGCGGGCGTCGTGCCCCACGGTGAGCAGGGCCTCCGCCCCGGGCTGATCCACGACCTCCTCGGTTGCCGAGACCGAGGACCCGGCCGGCGCCGTGGCGGTGACCGTCTCGTGCAGCAGGTGAGCCGCCTTCTCGGCCAGGCCGTCTGCCTCCTCCGGGTGCGCCGCGCCGCCGCGCCCGATCCCGACGACGGCCCGAAGCCCGCAGCCGTGCAGCTCGGCCTCGTCGAATCCCCACTGCAACGCCGCGCGGGAGCCGGGTGAGCCGTCGACCCCGACCACGATGTCGGCCATCTGCCGCCTCCTTCGCCGCCCCGGTGGCGCCGCGTCCGTGGAAGCACAGTCGAAGTACCCCGCCCACTCACGGGGAACCCCCGGTGAGCGGGCCCGGCGGGCGGCGTGGTGCCTCCATAGCTTGACAGATGGGTCCGATGGTGCGGACCATCGTTTTCCGGCCGTCCGGAGAGACAAAACGGGAGGAAATCGGACGGTGGCCCGCTGGGGTGGTTCCACCGTGGGTTGCCGCCGGGCTCGCACTACCCGAGACCCGTTCGTCCCACCTGTCAGCGGGAAACGTGGCGGGCCATGAGGCTTGGTTGGGCAAGAGGGGCCCCTCCTGACCCGTGATCGCCTCGGTTGGCCGCGATCCGGCAATGATCCATGTTGGCTCAGATCCTTCCATCCCGGGTTGAACGCGAATCCCCGTGTGACCGATTGGCATTTGTCGCCGGGTGCAACCAGACGTTGAAGCTATTCCGAAACCGCCAGATTGATTCTTTCGAAACTCGGGTGACGGTCAGCGAACA
>NZ_CADCWT010000256.1 GCF_902806485.1 Candidatus Frankia alpina
AACGATCTTCCCGGGGCCCTGGGTCGGATCATGCTGTGAGCAGTCAGGGCGGCGTGGCCGCCACCCTTTCGTATGAGAATTTGATGTAGGTCACCGGTTGCTCGGGCGTGGTCTCGATGTGGGCTGTTCGAGCGTTCTGGTATTGCGTGAGCACCGGCCGTGGATGATTTTTGGTGCTGTCCGGATCGACGTCGGCGATCTCTGATGCTCAGAGCCCGTCTGTGAGTATGGCGGCGGAGGTCCTGGGGCACTCTTTCCTGCTGCTACGAGCGCGTTCCTCAGTTTCCTGTGTTCAGGCCTCCCCGGGCAGCGCTTCCGTTTCGCTGACAGGGAGGGTGACGGGTGGAGGTTCTCTTTCCGCGGTGCGCGGGTCTCGATGTGCATCGGGATACGGTTGCCGCGGCGGTCCGTGTCCAGACCGGGTCGGGAAAGGCCAGGGTCGAGGTGCGTACGTTCACCACGACGGGCGGGTCGTTGGGACTTCTCGCGGACTGGCTGGCCCAGAACCGGGTGACGATCGCGGGGACGGAGTCGACCGGGGTCTATTGGAAGCCGGTGTTCCACCTGCTGGAAGATCGGTTCGAGTGCTGGCTGCTCAATGCCGCGCACGTGCGGAACGTCCCGGGCCGTAAGACCGACGTGGCCGACGCGGTGTGGATCGCCGATCTGGTGGCGCACGGTCTGGTGCGGGCGTCGTTCGTGCCCCCGAAACCGCAGCGGGATCTGCGTGACCTGACCCGTGCCCGCCGGACCGTGGTCGAGGAGAAGACCCGGGAGGTGCAACGGCTGGAGAAGCTGATGACCGTGCTGGTCGCCGAGGTCGGTCTGGACATGGGCCGGTTCCCCACGGCGGGGCATCTGGCGTCCTGGGCGGGGATCTGCCCGGGGAACCACACTTCCGGTGGGAAACGCCTGTCCGGACGCACACGGCACGGTAACAAATGGTTACGTACGGCGTTGACCGAGGCCGCGCATGCCGCCGCCCGGAGCAAGAACACCTATCTCGCTTCGCATCACGCCCAGATCCGGGGTCGCCGCGGTGTCCTCAAGGCCATCGGCGCGCCCCGTCACGACATTCTCCTCGCCTATTGGCACATCATCGCGAGCAACACCGTCTACCAGGACCTCGGCGGAGGCTGGCACGCCCGCCGGCGCCGTGACCCCGAAGGCCGCAAGAACACCCTCGTCGGCGAGCTAGAGAAACTCGGCTACACCGTAGCCGTCATCTCCGCGGCATAACCCTCACACCGCAAGGGAAAGGAGACCCGGAAAACATAGTCGAACACCACTGAAGGTACACGCTGAGGGCCCCATCCCCCTGGCGCGATGCCGCACGCCCCGACCCAGCATGCCCGTGGTCCGGTAATTCACTCCTCAGCCGGTCACGGCCTGCAACGGCGCGGAGATCCAGCCAGCGAGGATCGCCGCCCACCTCCAGACCCGGTTGATCGCGGGATCGGCCTCCGGCAGGTGGCGCAGAGCGGCGCCGAGCCCCCGGTTGCGCTGCTTGATCGGCCCGATCCCGTCGTCGAGCTCGTCGACCAGCTCGAGCCGGTCGACGAGCTCGGTGACCGCGGCCAGTCCGGCCGCCCCGGTCAGCGTCGGATCCGTAGGCCCGATCCTCACCCGCTCGCGACGACGTCGCCCCGGCTGACGCGAGGACGGCCCTGCACCCGGGGCCCGCTTCGGCGACGACTCGACGCTGCGTGTCCTTACCGCCTGATGGGTGCCTTTCGGCTGGGATGCTCGGTTTGGTCTCGCAACCCCGATTCTCCCTGCGCGACAGGCACTCGATCGCTTTCCGGGGTCAACAACCGGGCAACCCAGCACCGCTACTCGCAGATCTAGGTCAGACGTTGAAGCGAAACTCGACTACGTCGCCGTCGGCCATGACGTAGTCCTTGCCCTCTATGCGGACCTTGCCCGCGGCGCGGGCGGCGACCATGGTGCCGGCGGCGATGAGCTCACCGAAGGAGACGATCTCGGCCTTGATGAAGCCGCGCTGGAAATCGGTGTGGATGGCGCCGGCGGCCTCCGGGGCGGTCGCGCCAGCCTTGATCGTCCAGGCACGCGATTCCTTCGGGCCGGCGGTGAGGAAGGTCTGTAGGCCGAGGGTGTGGAAGCCGATCCGGGCGAGTTGGGCCAGGCCGCTGACCTCCTGGCCCAGAGAGGCGAGCAGCTCGGCGGCGTCGGCGTCGTCCAGCTCGGAGAGCTCGGCCTCGACCTTGGCGCACAGCACGATCGCGTCGGCGGGAGCGATCGACTCGACGAGCTCCTCGTACCGGCCGGGGTCGGCGAGGAGGTCCTCGTCGACGTTGAACACGTACAGGAACGGCTTCGCGGTGAGCAGGAACAGCTCGCGCAGCGCGTCCCGGTCGATCTTCGGCTCGGAGGAGATCGTGCGCCCGGCGTCGAGGACCTCGCGGGCGGCCTTGACGGCGGCGAGCAGCGGCTGCTTCGCCTTGTCCGCGCGGGCCTCCTTCTCCAGCTTCGGCAGCCGGGCGTCGAGGGTCTGCAGGTCGGCGAGGATGAGCTCGGTGTTGATCGTCTCGATGTCGTCGGCCGGGTCGACCTTGCCCTCGACGTGCACGACGTCGGGGTCGGAGAACACCCGGACGACCTGGCAGACCGCATCGGACTCGCGGATGTTCGCGAGGAAGCGGTTGCCGAGGCCCTGGCCCTCCGACGCACCGCGGACGAGGCCGGCGATGTCGACGAAGCTGACCGTCGCGGGCACCACGCGGGCGCTGTCGTACAGCGTCGCCAGCTCGTCGAGCCGCGAGTCGGGGACGCCGACGACGCCGACGTTCGGCTCGATCGTCGCGAACGGATAGTTCGCGGTGAGCACATCATTGCGCGTCAGGGCGTTGAACAACGTGGACTTGCCGACGTTGGGCAGCCCGACGATACCGATCGACAAGCCCATGGCGGATCAGTCTACGGGCCGGCGGGGAGCACGCCGCCGGGGTTCGGGCGGGCCGCAGCGGGCCGGAGCCGGGTCGGCCCGGCGGAGACGTCGACCGGCCGGCGCGGGCGCCACGCCGTCGGGCGGCTTGCCGCAAAACTGTCGGAGGGCCGTGATTGTCTTTTCGTTGTGGACACCTCCAGCGCGCTGCTGACCCTCCTCGGGCTGGCTCTCGGTGCCGTGGGCGGCTTTCTCGCCGCCCGCCGGCTGGCCGATCCACGCCACGCGGCAGTGCTGCGCGAGCGCGACGAGGCCCGCGTGGCCGCCGCGGCGAGCACCGAGCGGGCCCAGCTCGCCGAGTCGGACGTGTCCGGCCTGCGCATGGCCCTGGAGTACGAGCAGCGTGCGGGCGCCGAGCGGGTGGCCCTGGTCGAGCAGAGCCAGCAGCGGCTCGCCGAGAGCTTCCAGGCGCTGTCCGCGCAGGCGCTCCAGGGGGCGAGCCGCCAGCTCGTGGAGCTCGCCACCGCCCGGCTCGACGAGGCCGGTGCGCGCGCCCGCGGCGATCTCGACGCCCGCCGCGCGGCGGTGGAGAGCATGGTCGCCCCGCTGCGCGACACCCTCGACCGAGTGGAGAGCCGGCTGCGGGAGCTGGAAACGGCCCGCACCGAGGCGTACGCGTCGCTCGTCGAGCAGGTCCGCTTCTCCCGGGAGGCCTCCGAGAGCCTGCGGTCCGAGACGGCAGCGCTGGTAACGGTCCTGCGCCGGCCGCAGGCCCGCGGGGCGTGGGGGGAGATGCAGCTGCGCCGCGTCGCCGAGGTCGCCGGCATGCTTAACCGCTGCGACTTCACCGAGCAGATGACCGTCCAGGGCGACGACGGCCCCCTGCGGCCCGACATGGTGGTCCACCTCGCCGGCGGGCGAAACGTCGTCGTCGACGCGAAGGTCCCGCTGGCCGCCTTCCTCGACGCCGCCGAGAGCACCGACGAGGAGCACCGCGCCGGTCGGATGGCCGCCCACGCCCGGCACCTGCGCGCCCACGTCGACGGGCTCGGCGCCAAGGCGTACTGGCGGCGGCTGCCGTCCTCGCCGGAGTTCGTGGTGCTGTTCGTGCCCGCCGAGGCATTCCTCGCCCCGGCGCTCGACCACGACCCCGGCCTGCTGGAGTACGCCGCCACCAGGAAGGTCATCATCGCCACTCCGACGACGCTGATCGCGATGCTGCGGACCATCGCGTACGCCTGGACCCAGGAGGCGCTGACCACGCGGACCCGGGAGATCTTCGAGCTCGGCCGGGATCTCTACACGCGCCTGGGCACGCTCGGCGAACACGTCGACAGGCTCGGCCGCTCGCTGGGGCGGGCGGTCGTGGACTTCAACGCGACCGTCGGCTCGCTGGAGAGCCGGGTGCTGACCCCCGCCCGCCGGCTGGCGGCGATGGAGGTCGTCGAGGCGGTGCTGCCGAGCCCCACACCCGTGGAGACCGGCGTGCGCCCGCTGTCCGCGGCCGAACTTCTGGCCGGTGGGGAAGGCCGGCCCGCGGCGGCCGCAGCCACGGCCGCCGACGCGCCCGGGGATGTCGGCCATCGGACCTCGCCGGAAGTGGAAGCAAGGACATCGAGGGCAAACGGCCAGAAAGACAATGATTGGACGACGCAAGGGAGTGGTTCGACCACCGAAGGTTCCGACACGGGAGCCGATGCCGCGGTCTGATGCATCGTCCTGACGCATTCGAAATCCCCGGGCGGTACCTTGCGTTCGTGAGTGTGCCGCCGCATCGGCAGTCAGCCGGGCCGCCGGGTAGGTCCGCGCGTGCCGACAGGTTCGACGATCCGTATGTCCGCGGCTCGCGGGGCCGCACGAGTGCACCGCCGCCCACGCTGTTCACCGGCAGCAGGCGGGGGCTCACCGTGCTCGGAACCGGGATCATCGTGCTGGTTATCGGCGGCGTCGGTGCCCTCATCGACTCGGTCGCCTTCGGCTCGCTGAAGTTCGCGTTCGGCACGCTGTTCATCGGCGCCTGCGTGCTCGTCGCGGCACGGGTCCACACCGACGATCTGATCGGCGTGGTGATCATGACACCACTGGTATACGCGCTCATCACGATCGGTACCGGCTATCTTGATCCCTCCACCGGCGATGGCAGTTCCGGGCTGCGGAACAAGGCGATCGACATCGGCTCGGAGATGATCCTGCACGCGCCCATCCTGCTCGCGGCCTTCCTGCTTGTCGCCCTCATCGCAGTCTTCCGCGGCCGGCGCGCGCAGGTCGCCCGGCGGGAGCGCCAGCGCGCCCTCGCCCAGCCGCCAGGCGCCGAGCGCCGCCGGCGCCCCCCTCGCTAAACTCTCTCCCGGCCGCAAGCCCTCCCGACCGCGCACCAGACCCCCACGGCCATCACGGCGCCCGAACGCGTACGGGTAGTGTCACCGGGTGGTAGCGCCAAGAAAGGGAGGCTCTCCGTGGGAGCGATCTCTTCGTGGTGGGGTCGGTGCCGCTGCGGCCACAGCCGCGATCTGCACCAGCACTACCGCAAGGGCCACGAGTGCGCGCGCTGCGACTGCCGTTCCTTCACCCGGATCCAGCCTCGCCGCTCCGGCGACGGCCAGGCGTCCTGACCTTCCCCCCGCCCCGACGCCATACCCCCGTGGCCGACCATGCGGCGTGGCGCTGACGGTCCGCACCTGGCCTGGCGCGGACCGCTCCAGGCAATCACCGGACGCACCAGTCGCAACTTACACACCACATCCACGCCCCCGGCGATCCACTGATTGCGCGGCGACACTTCTCGGAAAAGTTCTGTTTTCATAATCAGCACAATGATGACGGGTGTCGACGGAGGGCCGGCAAGGTACCGGCGATCAGGGTTCGCCGGCTATTGGGGCCACGCATGCTACATTCCATGGCGCATCACGGACTCACTCCTCGGACGCACTTCGGCGCCATTACCCGATGCCGCGTCCATGCCCGCGGCGTTCGCAGGGAGGCCCGCTTGTCGTTCGCTTCGACCGAACCGCTCGGCGAGCGGGACGCGCGCCGCCCCGTCCTCGGACCGCGATGACGCTCGGTCTACGGACAGCCCGGCGCGGGCAGATGATCCCGATCCTGCGTTACCGCTCACTCGACCCGCACACCACCCGCGGCGCACCGCGTCGACCCATGCCGTTCCCGACGTTCGCGCGGCGCTGCCGCCTGATCGCCGCCGCCGGCCGTCAG
>NZ_CADCWT010000257.1 GCF_902806485.1 Candidatus Frankia alpina
GCCGGGGCCCGCACGGATCTATGGCGGAAGCATGAGCAGGCGGAGGCCCGCGAAGATGCGCCAGAGGGGGGCAAGCCGCCCGTGGCAGTTACCTAGCGACACGGCAGCCCAGAGGAAGCGACGGCGCCCCGTCGAAGCAGTCCGGCGGGGCGCTTGGACGTTCCGGGCGAGGATGGTCGGCTGGCTGTCGCATCCCTCGAGGCGATGGCCTGCCCCGCCGGTCCAGCGCCCGGTTTGCGGAGTCCGATCCGGGGTCGCGGATGCCTCCAACTGGCCCGGTTGCACACCAGGAAACCGCGGGTTGCAGTTTCCTGGGAGTTTCCTGACGGAAACCGCTCCGACCTGCAGGTTTCCACGTTTCCAGGTTTCCTGGCAGGGGGCCCTACGCGTGCGCACGCGAGGAAACCCGGTTTCCGCCGGTTGCAACCCGGATCGGCCGGCCCCGCCGGAGCCCCCCACTGACATCCAGTTCTTCACCCCGCTGGGGCCAGCAGCCAACATGCCAACGCCCCGCCGAGGACGGGCCTGGCGCGGCGTCAGACGACCGAACAAGATCAGCTGTGGGTGTTAGTCAACGGTGTTGTCGACACCTCCGGGTTGATCTCCTGCATGGGTCCGGCCTCCGCTCCCGCCTCGTCATCGCCGACGAGGTCTTCATCGGAGGTCTCCTCCTCGGCGGGGACGAGGCGGGACTTGGAGGACTCGAACCACCACCACCGGTGTTGGTGCCTTCGTCGTCACGTGCGTGGTGGTAGTTTTCAGTCTTTGAAGAGAACTCCGAAGGAGTTTTCTTCCTTGACCTTCCAGTGACCGACCTGCCGGTGATGGCAGGTCGGTCTGAGCTGGGCTTTCCCGAGATCGGTGCAGGTCGGCCGGGCTGTCGGCGGACGGTCTTCGCGGACAGGTCCTCGAGGTGCTCGACCCCGTCCGTGGTGATCCGCTCGACCCCGCGGCGGCTCTCTACCCGGGAGCCGGCCGGGAACATCGCGGCCAGCTCGGCAAGGTCGGCGTCGCGCACCTCGTCATCGAACAGGAAGGTGTCGGTCGCCCAGACCCCGCCGTCCGCCTGGTACCGGATCTTGACGATGTGGCCATAGGCCACCAGGTCGCGCATGGAGACGTACAACGACCGGCGGCCCACCCCCGGCCACCGGGTCGCAGCCAGCTGATCCATCGGCGGAAGGTCGGAGCCCTCGGGGAACCCCAGCAGCACGACTTGCCCAGCAGGTTGCCCAGCCGGTACGCGGGTTCAGCTTGCGCGCCAAGAATCGGTTGAAGCAGCATCGTCCCGCAATAAGCCGTAAACCGCGATGGCACAGCTGGCAACTACACACCCGGCCCGGGCGCGCCTGGGGCCAGTTGGTGGCTCACGACCAGGGAGATCAGGATGTGGCACGAGGAACAGGGATGGGACGCTCCGCCGGGTGTCCAGGCAAGCCCCGCGGCAGGCAGGCCGGCTGGCGACCATCCGGCCCGCGCCGCGGCAAGCTGGCGCCGAACCGCCGCGGCCGCGTGCCTCGGGACGCCGTTCGCCGCCTTACTGGCGGTCCCGCTCTACGCGCAGGAAGAGCCACGACTGGCCGGGATGCCGTTCTTTTACTGGTATCAGCTCATCTGGATGCCCTTAGGCGCGTTACTGACCGCTACTGCCTGGCAGCTGCACAGCCGGGGGACGGCGCCCGGAGGCCAGCGATGATCCGGCTTACCGACCGGGCACGCACGGCGCTCCGCGAAGGCGAGGTAGTCGTTTTCGACTGGGCCGCGCTGGGGCTGTGCTGCACCTGCACCGGTCAGCCGTGGCTGCGCACGGCGCCGCGGGCGCTCGTCCTGCGACACCGGGGCTTCCGCCCGGTGGATGCGGATCCGAGTGGCAGCGTTGTAGCCCATCCACTCGCCTATCCGTTCCTCTTGGGCCGCGATATCACGATCGACTGCCGCCCACGGCTCGGCTTTCGGCGTTTCAGTACCGACCTGCCGCCCGACGTCGGGCTCGCCGACCTGCTCGGCCGTGCCAACCCCGCAGGAAGGATGGTGCCCTAGTGACCACTCGCCTTGATCCTGCCGGAACCGGCCTTCGGCCTCACGGCGATCGTGCATCTGGCAATGGCCGGACGACCGGCCGGCTCCGGTCGATCGCCGTCTGGACCGCGGTATCGGCGGTCGGCGCGGTTGGCTGGACTGTGCTCGCGCTGTCCCGTCACGAGTCGATCTCCGCAGCGTGGATCTTGATAGCCGGCCTGGGATCCTTCGCCGTTGCCTACCGATTTTACGCTCGGTTCATCGCAAACAGGGTGTTACAGGTAGATGACAGCCGGGCGACGCCGGCCGAGCGCCTCGGCAACGGCGTCGACTACCAGCCGACCGACCGGAGGGTCCTGTTCGGTCACCATTTCGCTGCCATCGCAGGGGCTGGTCCGCTCGTCGGCCCAGTGCTCGCCGTGCAAATGGGGTACCTGCCCGGAACGATCTGGATCATCGCCGGCGTTATTTTCGCCGGTGCCGTGCAGGACATGGTGACATTATTCTTCTCCATGCGGCGCGACGGCAAGAGCCTGGGCCAGATGGCGCGCGACGAGATCGGCCAGGTGGGCGGGACTGCGGCGCTGGTCGCTGTTTTCGCCATAATGATTATCTTGTTGGCGGTGCTGGCCCTCGTCGTGGTGAACGCGCTCGCCGCCTCCGCATGGGGTACCTTCTCGATCGCGATGACCATCCCGATCGCTCTGTTCATAGGCATCTACCTACGGGTGCTACGACCCGGCCGGGTCGCCGAGGCCACCGCCGTCGGTGTCGCCGGACTGTTCGCGGCCATTGTTGGCGGCCGCTGGATCTCCGACTCCGCCCTCGCTTCGACCTTCACACTCAGCCCGAAAGCCCTGGTAGCCTGCCTCGTCGGCTATGGATTCGTCGCCTCGGTGCTGCCGGTGTGGTTGTTGCTCGCGCCCCGCGACTATCTTTCGACATTTATGAAGGTCGGCACCATCGGACTGCTCGCCATCGGCGTTCTCGTTGAATTTCCGGCACTTCAGGCGGACGCGATCAGCAAATTTGCGACCAGGGGAAACGGACCAGTGTTCGCTGGTAGTTTGTTCCCGTTTGTCTTCATCACCATTGCCTGTGGTGCCCTGTCCGGATTCCACTCTCTCATTGCGTCCGGAACCACGCCGAAAATGATCCAGAAGGAGTCCCAGGTCCGGCTCATCGGGTATGGGGCGATGCTGACCGAATCCTTCGTCGCGCTGATGGCACTGATCGCGGCAGCAGTGCTCAGCCCGGGCCTCTACTACGCCATGAATGCACCTGGTGGGGTTGTCGGCACAACTGCGGCGTCGGCCGCGTCCGTAGTCACCAACCTCGGTTTCACCATCACCCCTGACACCCTTGACTCCGTCGCCAGGTCCGTCGGAGAATCGACGCTGGTCGCCCGCACTGGGGGTGCGCCAACGCTCGCTGTTGGCATGTCCCACATCCTTTCCGGCGCATTCGGGGGCGACAGTCTCACCGCCTTCTGGTACCACTTTGCAATCATGTTCGAGGCGCTGTTCATCATGACCACTGTCGACGCCGGTACCCGGGTCGGCCGGTTCATGCTGCAGGACATGCTTGGGAACGTGTGGAAGCCAATCGGCCGGGTGAGCTGGTGGCCCGCCGTCTGGCTGAGCAGTGCGCTAGTAGTCGGTACCTGGGGCTACTTCCTCTGGACCGGGGCAACCGACCCGCTCGGCGGCATCAATCAGCTGTTCCCGCTGTTCGGGATGGCCAACCAAATGCTCGCTGCCATCGCGTTGACGGTCGTCACCACCATGCTCGTCAAGAGCAGGCGGATGCGGTGGGCCTGGGTGACCGGCGTCCCGCTCGGCTGGGATGTCGCCGTCACGTTCTCCGCAGCCTGGCAGAAAATTTTCTCGGACAATCCCAAACTCGGCTTCTTTGCTCAACGACACCGCTATGCCGACGCGCTCGAAAACGGCAAAATCCTAGCGCCCGCGAAGAGTACCAGCGACATGCATAGAGTCGTCCAGAACTCAACCCTGGACGGGATCCTGGCGATAGTGTTCGCCCTGTTGGTGCTCATCGTACTCGTTGATGCTGTACGGGTGTGCATACGGGCTGTCCGTACCCAGACGCTGGTATCCACCACTGAAGCGGACTATGTAGCCTCCCGTCTCGTCGTGCCTGCGAAACTGTTCGCGACTTCGGCAAAGCGCCGGCTGCCCGCCCTAGATTCCGGCGAGGAGGACGGCGTCCAGGCCGCAGGAGACAGCGCCGATGTCGGACGGTGTCGACGACGTCCGATCTGATTATGGCGGTTGGGGCCATGGTCACCGAGACCGGGCGCAGCCACGCGCAAATCGTGGACGCCGCGCTGCTAGCCTACCCACTAATCCCGGCGAAGTTCCGACCCACCTATGGCACTTAATCAAAAATTCTGATTCCTGAAATCTGGCTATCTATCGCCTGCCCGACGAGCACCACGATCGATGCCAGGGCCGGCAGTTTGATATCGTCGATATCCGACATCTCAAGGGCCACGCTAGGCGGCCAGACCCACGAAAGCTGTCTCTGCCCTCGCCACCTCGCGCTGTTTCCTGATGGGGGAAGTCACAACTCGATCGTCACGTCTCTCTCGAGTAGTCTCTTATTTCTCCATGATTTTCTGAGATCCTGTTTCGTCGACCTGCCACCCGATAATGTTCGCTTATCGATCGTCAGCCGGGCCGACGATCACGAGATGTACGGAATGCAATATAGTCCTGGTGTACAGATTTCCATACACCAGGGCAATAGTCACTGGATGCCGTCGGCGACAGCGGAGCACGGAGAGCCGGACGAGGACGGCCGGTACGACACGGACGCCCTCGTCCGGCTCAGTCACACCGAGCCTGAGGCGCTGGGCTGCGCCCACAGGCGGGCCTGGGGCTGATCCAAGGCCCATTCGACGGCCAAAACGCCGGCTGCAGCGTATTCAAAAACCCGACAACCGGCCCAGTGAAGGGTTTTCGTGCGTTGTCCGGGGGGTCTACTAGCAATTCGGAGAACATGGCGCTGCCCGCGCGTCCCACTGCACGTGGTCCGCCCCGCGTGGATGGAGCCAACCTCACCGGGACGGGCCAGGGTCAGTGGGACGGGGACAGTAGGCGGGCCATCGTGTCCGTTGTGGGGTCTGATAATCCCATCTTCCCGCACGCCAGAAACAAAACAAAAAGGACTCTTGGATATGATCGGCCCCGGTAGATAGCGGGGATCGGGTCGTGCTGGATGGCCCCGCCGAAGGCCAGTTCAACACCTCCAGACAAGATCAGCCGGAGGTGTTGGTCAACATTGTTGGGTTGATCTCCTGCCTGGGGCCCTGGAGGCCGCTGGTGTCGAGGTGGTAGGCGGTGAGCAGCTCGGTGAGAGCCCCGAAGCCGCCGGTGTCCAGCGACCGCAGCACCGCCGCCTCCAAGCCCAGGGCGACGACCCGGCGGTAGAGCCAGTTCGCCAGCCGGCCGACCTCCTCCCCCTCCCCCTCCCCCTCGGCGGCGAGGTCCTCGTCGGAGGCCTCCGGCTCGTCGGGCAGGAGCTGGCCGCGGAGGCCCTTGCTGAACCGGATGACGGACTTGCCTTTGGTCTCGCGTTCGTATTCGTGCCAGAGCTTCAGCGCGTCAACGTCGCCGGTCCGCAGGAAGTAGGCGGCGATATCAAACGGCATCAAACTCCCTTTCCGACCTTTCTTCAAATCGCCGCGGGCCATTTCATTGCCTAGTCCGATGCCGGTTTCCTGGAGCTTGACAAGGTAGCGGCCGAGGGCGTCGGAGTCCCGGATGATGATATCGAGTTTTACGCCAATGCCTCTCACCATCGGCTTATGCCCCTGCCGCACATAAAAAGCATTCAACTTATCAAAATACTCCTTGCACATCTTCCCGTAAGCCTTCGGCGTGACCGGCTCCCGGAAGACCTCCACATCGTGAGTGTGGGGATGCCAGCCGTTGTTCCCACTGGTGATTTCCTTCGCCGTGATGCACCCGAAGTACCCGGCTTCCTCGCGTGCCTGCTTGACCGCCCAGTGGTTCGCCGACCAGCGACGTCCTTCGGCCAGGTAGCCGAGA
>NZ_CADCWT010000258.1 GCF_902806485.1 Candidatus Frankia alpina
CCGCCCCAGATGTTGGGTATCCGGGTGGCTACTCGCTTGGAGCGGCGATCCTGGAGCCCGTGGAACCTGTGCTGGAACCAGACCCGGTGGCGGTTCGTCTCGCGTAAAGTGATGATCTTCCCGCCGCGCTGGGTGTCTGGCGTGAGGCCAACAGTGCCCGTGGGCGACCTCCCGACGCTGCGCGGATCGCCAGGGTGCGGGCGAAGCTCGCCTGGGGGCGACACGTGGGAGAGCGACTGATCGGGTATCTCGCCGACCAGGCCGGCAGCCGCGGGTACGCACGGCTGCAGCTGTGGACCGGAGCCGACAACGACCGCGCGCTGCGCCTCTACCGTCGGGTCGGTTTCGTTCCCAGCGGGCGGACATCGCGCACGGACGGTGGATTGGCGATCGTGCAGTTCGTTCGCCCGGCCTCAGGATCATAGGGACTCCGCCTGTGCTTGTTCGCCCGGCCGGCGTCGACGATGCGGTGGACGGCGGCCGGGCGCCAGGCCGCGTGGCCAGCCCGGGGCGTCCTGGTCGCCGACGACGCCGGTGACCCCGACAGCGCGGTCCGCGACGACGTCGTGGGCGTGATCGCCGTTCGCGACGTACGGTACCGGCGGGAGCTCGCGGTGTGAAGCATGCACGCACGAGCCCTGGGGCGGCGCCGGTGGGCCAGGCGAGTCGGGTGCGGTGCTCGGCGACCCAGCGGTGGGCGGCGCGGACCTGGTCGATGGCTCCGGCGTCGCGTAGCCGGATGGCGGCGGGTTCCCCTGCGATCACCCCGGCCTCGATACCGCGCCAGCAACGATCCTGCCACCAGAGGATCGTTTCGATCAGACGGGCGTGTCCGGTCAGCCCGTAGGCGTCGCGGATCAGCCGGATCCTGCGGGCCGCCTCGGCCGGTTCGGTCGTCGACGGGCCGAGGTCGAGGAACTGCCAGCACAGGTGGGCGACGTCGTGGATGCGTTCACCGGGTCCGGCGAGGTCCCAGTCGAGGAAGGCCACCGGGTGCGGCTGCTGACCGAGATCGCGGTAGACGGTGTTCTTCGGCGACAGGTCGTTGTGGCAGACGACGTCGTGGCCGCCGGCCAGCGGTGTCCCCGCGGTGAGGTCGTGCAACTCGCGGACCAGCTCGGCGACCCGGATCAGGCTCGCGTCGGACCGGACGGCAGGGCCGTGTTCGGCCTTCCAGGGAACGTGCCCGTCGAGGAAGCTGAGGATCTCCCGGTTCTGCTCGTCGATGCCGAGCAACCGCGGCGCCCCCGGCCAGCCTTGCCGGTCGAGGAAGCCGAGCAGACGGTGGACGAACTCGGACCGGGACGTGCGCGGCCTGCGCACGGTGTCGCCGATCCGGACGACCGTGTTCACGAAGCCGCCGGGCAGGGCCTCTTCGGTCACGTCCACCTCCAGCACGATCCGCAGCTGACCGGTAGCTGCTCGTTCTACCCGCCCACGGGCACCCCTGGGCACGCGGGCGTTCATCTCGGGGAGATGCCCGGCTCGGACCACCACCCCTCGCGCACCTACGCGCCGCAGCGGCGCTGATCAGCGGCGGTGGGATCGGTGATGTCCCGGGCGGCGGCGAGGGCCGCGAAGGCAGGGGAACGCAGCGGCCCCTTGCGCATCTGTCCGCACGCATAGGAGCGGATGCCCTCGATGGCCTCGCGAGGGCGGGTGTCGCCGGGAGCCTTCTGGTCGAACAGCGGCAGCACCCGCTCGGCGCAGTCGGCGGCCCAGATTCCGAGAATTCGACGGTCCTCTTCGCTTATGATCACCTTGTTCGCCCGCACATCCTGTCGGTTCCGGTGCTCCCTGCCGCTGCCCGCCACATCTCTGACTGTGCCGGCTTCACCCCGGTGCGGCCACCACATCCAACGTGCGGGGTGATCCACCCGGCCAGGGCCATGGAGCTACCCGGCGTTCCGACAGAGTGGGCGCCATGGTCGCCGAGCTCGCCGTCGACGCGTCGAACGCCGCCCAGTTCGCCAGCTGGGACGGCGAGGGAGGCGCTTTCTGGGTCGCCCACGCCGACCGCTTCGACGAGGGGGTCTCCGCATACCGTGACCGGTTTCTGATCGCGGCCGCGATCGACGAGACGGCGACCGTGCTCGATGTCGGTTGCGGCGGCGGGCGGACGACCCTGGACGCCGCCCGCCGCGCCGCTGCCGGGTCTGTCCTGGGTGTGGACCTGTCCGCGGAGATGCTCGGGCTGGCCCGCCGGCGCGCCGCACGCGAGCACGTCACGAACGTGACCTTCGAGCACGTCACGAACGTGACCTTCGAGCAGGTTGCCTCCGATGCACCGAACTGCCTGCCCCGCCAGGGCGCGTGACGGTGGGTATGGTCCCGGGATGCCGGATCCGATCTTTGCTCATCCTCTCCTCGCCCGGGTGTACGACTCCTTCGACGCCGACCGCGACGACCTGGCCGCCTATCTCGCGATCGCCGCCGAGCTGACCGCGCATCGTGTCCTCGACGTCGGGTGCGAGACCGGTTGCCTGGCGGTTCTGCTCGCCGGACGCGGCGCCACGGTCGTGGGTGTCGACCCGGCCGAGGAGTCGCTCAGGGTCGCGAGGTCGAAGGACCGGACGGGAAGGGTCCGCTGGATCCAGGGCGATGCCGCGGCACTGCCGGCGCTCGACGCGGACCTGGCGACGATGACCGGGAACGTGGCCCAGGTCTTTCTTACCGACGACGACTGGGCCCAGGCCCTCCAGGGCATCCACACCGCCCTTCGCCCCCACGGCCATCTCGCCTTCGAGACCAGACGCCCCGAATTCCACGCCTGGGCGCAGTGGGCGGTGGACGTCGATCCGGTCACGCTCGACATCGCGGACATCGGCCCGGTGGAACGACGCCTGGAGGTCACCGACGTCGGTCTTCCGTTCGTCTCCTTCCGATACACCTACCGCTTCCTGGCCGACGGCGTGGTCGTCACCTCGGACTCGACCCTGCGCTTCCGCAGCCGGGACGAGGTCGAAGCAAGCCTGGTCGCCCACGGCTACCGAGTCCTCGACGTGCGGGAGGCACCGGACCGCCCGGGGCGTGAGTTCGTGTTCATCGCCCGGTCTCAGCGAAGATGACCACGGTCAGGTCGACCCGACCTGCCGCCCCGTTCTCCAGCCGCACCAGCACGTCCAGGGCGCGTCGCCGGGCCGGATCGGCGCTGCGCGAAGAGGCCGTCGCGCCTACTCGAGCTGTTTCTCGGTGACCCGGCCGTCTTGCTGATCGCCTGGCGGGAGGCGCCGGCCGGCCAGCGGTCGCTCCATCACCCACTCCGGCCGGTCATCGCTCTGGCCCGCTGCTGCGACGTTGGTCCGGGTGAACCCGCTGCGCTGGTAGAGCAGGACCGCGTGGTGGTTGCTCTCGTACACCCTCAGCACGGCCCTGTCTGCGCCCGCCCGCTCGGCCCGCTCGGCCCACTCGACCACGGCTGCGACGAGCAGGTCGCCGACCCCGCGGCCTCGGGCCGCCGGCGCCACCCACAGCGATATCAGCTCGACGGTGTCGGAGCCGGTCCGGTCACCGCTGATCATGCCTGCCGGCTGACCGTCGAGTTCGGCGACGATGTTGACGGCCACCGTCTCGAGTCGAGCTCGCCATCGTCGCTGAGTGTCGTCGTCCCCCTGCCAGTCCGCGAGCGCGGAGCCGAACGCGTGCGGTGCGTCGGCCAACGCGGCCAGCCTCAGCTCGCGCCACACCGGCCAGTCGTCCACCACCAGCACCCGCAACCGGTTCATCGGGCGCACAGGGCACTGCCGCCCGGCTGGTCCACCCGCAGTTTCCCCCACGGCAGATGCCCCTCCCGACGTCCCGAACCCGGGCGACCCATGACGAGCCCCCGCTCTCACCTGGCAGAGCAGAATCGGTGAGATTGTCCCACGATCGAAGTAGGATCACCGAGACGTTATGTAACCGGGCGGTCACCATCTCTGACTGTCCTGTCTCGCGTGAGGGGGCGGGGCTCACGCCGGCGTCTGTACCGCGCCGGCGCCGATGTCGGCCTCGGCGGTCGCGAGACTCTTCTCCTCGAACTCCTGGTACGGCTCGTTTTATGAACCAGCCGAGGCATCGTTGCTGGTCACGGCCACGAAACAAGTGAGGCGATGCTTCGATTCACTGGCGGCCAGGGTCGGCGCCTGCCCCAGTACTGTGGCTGCGGATGACCGATTCCGGGATCGAGATCGAGATCACCGCAGACCTGGTCCATGACCTGCTGCAGGAACAGCATCCGGACCTTGCAGGGCTGACGATCCGCGAGGTAGCGGGCGGGTGGGACAATCAGCAGTGGCGTCTTGGGGACGAGTTGGCCGTGCGCATGCCGCGTACAGAACGTGCCCCGGACCTCCAGCGCAAGGAGTGCCGGTGGCTGCCCGTCCTGGCCCCGCGCCTGCCGCTCCCGGTCCCGAACCCGGTACAGATCGGTGTACCGTCCGCGCGCTTCCCGAAGCCCTTGACCATCATGACGTGGGTTCTCGGCGAGCCATTGGACTACACCTCGATCAGCCGCGGCGACCACGCGGCCGACACTCTGGCGGGTTTCCTCAGAGCGCTCCACGTGGAGGCGCCCGCGCAGGCGCCGATCAGTTCGGACCGCGGCGCTCACCCCAGGAAGTGCACGGACCGCTTCGACCACTTTTTGCACGCCGTCGTCCCCGGCGGCATTGCCGACGATGCCCGGGCCGTCTGGGATGATGCCGTTGCGGCGCCCGAGTGGGAGGGCCCGCCGGTGTGGGTGCACGGTGATCTTCATCCCGCGAATGTCGTCGTCTTGGACGGGACGCTTTCCGGCGTGATCGACTTCGGTGACATGTTCGCCGGCGATCCGGCGTGGGACCTCGCGGCCGCCTGGGTAATCCTTCCTGCGGGCGCCGCCGCGCGCTTCTTCGACGTGTACGCGCAGGCGGACGCAGCGACAATCCGGCGCGCCCGCGGACTGGCTGCTCTGAAAAGCCTGATCCTCATGCTGGTGGGCCAGAACGGGGACCGGGGCCTTCCGGGCGGCAAGCCGACCTGGGGACCCGCAGGCCGGGCAGCGCTCGATCGTGTTCTGAGCGGCGGACTGCTGTAGGCACGGAGCCACGATCCTCATCCGATACTCGCTGCGCCAGGTCGTCGAGGGACGCCGCCGCGCCATCGGGCTGGCCGGGCGCGGCAAGTGGCTCCGTGGCATCCGGCCACGGAGTGTCCGCACAAACCTGGTGGCGGATCACGGCGACCCCTGCTAGTTTTCCGGTGGCCGTGCGAGAGGACGAGGAGGTGGTACCCGTGAACGCAGTATCGACAGGGGCGCTCCCCTCCGGGGTCACGGTCGGCCGATAGGTCGTCCGGGAGCGCCGTTCACAAGTGCTCCCGAAAGGCACGACCATGCGATTCACTTCCGAACAGCGCCTCGACGACGGCGTCCTCGAACGCGCCTTCACCCTCGGCGAGATTCCCGGCGTCCTGTGGACGCCCGGCCCCGCATCCGCGCCGGCCCCGCTGATCCTGGTCGGCCACCCCGGCGGACTGCACACGATGCGCCCCCGGCTGGCGGCCCGGGCCCGGCATTATGCGGCGCAGTACGGCTTCGCCGCGGCTGCCATCGAGCTTCCCGGGCGCGGTGACCGGCCCCGTTCGGCCGCCGCCGAGCAGGCCCGCACCGACCTGCGGCGGGCGATGGCGGCCGGCGAACCGGTCGACGAACCGGTCGACGAAATCGTCGACGCCCTCGTCCTCCCGCTGGTCGACAAGGCGGTCCCGGAATGGCAGACCACCCTGGACGCCCTCCTTTCGCTGCCCGAGATCGGCAGCCCAGTCGGGTATGAGGGGGGAGTGATCGCCATTGGTATCCGGCTGGCGGTGGTCGAGCCGCGCATCTCGGCCGCCAATCTGTTCGCCGGGAGTTTCGTGCCCGCCGCCCTGTTCGAGCAGGCCCGCCAGGTCACCATTCCGCTGCAGGTCCTGCTGCAGTGGGACGACGAAGGGAACGACCGGCAGTCGGCCCTGGACCTGTTCGACACCTTCGGCACCAAGGAGAAGACGCTGCACGCCAGTCTCGGCGGGCACACCGGCGTCCCGTCGTTCGAGATCGACGCCGGGGCCCGGTTCTTTGCCCGGCATCTGC
>NZ_CADCWT010000259.1 GCF_902806485.1 Candidatus Frankia alpina
GGCCAGCACAGTAGCGGCCGGACGCCGGCAAGGGGCCCGCCGAGGGAGCACCAAGGTGCCCCCTCGGGAGGAGGAGCGCGGAATTACGCGGTCGGGAGACGGCTCGGCGGTCGCGATTACTGGTAGTCGGATTGCACTTGATGATCTCTTTGGTGGGATCGACTCATATCGCAGAAGGAGAAGCTCGTACGAAAGTCCAGCTGGGGGCACCGCCGAAAGGAGGGAAGCCGGAGCGGTCAGTTGATCAGGGTGATGAGCTGGCGGCCGTCCTGCCAGGTTCCGGTCACATCGGAGAAGGAGTTGTCCTTCCAGCGCAGCAGCCGTACGGCGGTGTTGCAGACGGCCGGGAAGATCTCAATCTGCCTGCCGTCGCAGGTGTACGGATGGGCCATGACATTCGGCTGGTCGTGCGTGGCGCGCAGCGCGGTGAGCAGGCCGTCCGAGCTCAGCTGCGGGGTCCTTGCCAGCAGGGCCCGCAGGTCGAGCACGGCGGAGAAGGCGCCCTGCGACGCCGAGGTGCGGTCCGTCTCCGGCACGGCCTTGCGGAAGGCGGCCGTGTCGGCGTCCCCGCCGCTGGACCCGACGGGGAGGTAGCTGGAGGCGAAGTAGAGGTTGTCGGTGCGGCCGCCGGCGGCCCGTGGCACCGCGGGCGTGGCACAGGCGCCGACGAAATAGATGTCGCTGTGAATGTTCAGCGCGGCCGCGGCCTGGACGATCCGGGCGCACGCCGCCGCCTGGAATACGACGATGATGGCGTCCGGGTGGCCGACGGCGGCCTGGGTGAGCGCCGGTGCGAAGTCCGCCGCGTCAGACTTTTCGGCGATCAGCCGGACGTCGGTGACACCTTTCTTGCGGAGAACGTTCTGGGATCCCTTGATGGCGGCGGTGAGCAATCCGGGCAGGTCCACGTACAACGCATGTGCACTGCGGATGTGTCGGGTGGCGGTGAGGTAGTCGGTGAGGCCGAGCAGTTCCGCGACCGTACCGCCGGAAAACGTGAAGGCGTTCTTGGAATTAAGTTCACCACTGAGCTGCGGAGATCCGGTGACGTAGGGAATGTGAGCCGCCTCGTATACCGGCATGGCGGCCTGCGTGCCGAAGTCGATGCCGCCGACCACCGCTATCGGCTTTTTCGCGACCAGCCGGTTGGCACAGTTCTGGGAGGATTCCGGGGAACCGTCGGTGGCGCAGGTCGCCAGCCGCAGCGGCCGCCCGCCGACGCCGCCGAGCGCGGCATTGGCATGGTCCACGGCGGCCTGCGCCGCCCGCCGAGTCTCCGGATATGACCCAAGAGTGCTGTTTTCGACGGTGACGAAGCCGAGGGTGACCGGTGGCCCGGTCAGCTGGCTCGCGGTGGCGCCGCCGGCTGCGCCGCCCGACGAGCCACCGCGCTGGCTCGTGCAGCCGGCACCGGCGAAGGCGACGGACAGGGCGACGGAGAACGCGAGTAGGGCGCGGGAAGCGTGTCTCACGGGCGCTCAAGCTACACTCCATCTCACCCGGTTCCTGGATGAGACCGTCGATCGGCGGGACGGGAGTGATTCGGTGATCGCGCGCCCACTCTTCCGCCTCGTCGCCCGTCCGTCGACTTCGATGCTGGACATCTGCTCGGGAGCCTCGTGACCACCTATGTAGCAGCAATGCTGCTGGGCCTCGGCCCGGGCGCGGTGTACGCGGCGCTCGGACTCGGGCTCGTGCTCACCTACCGCGCCTCCGGCGTCATCAACATCGCGCATGGTGCCGTCGCGATGTACGCCACTTACCAGTATGCCGAGCTGCGCGAGGTTGGCGACCTCGTCCTGCCCGTCGTCGGAGTGCCGCCACGAATTCATCTCACCGACACCCCCACGTTCGGGCTGGCATTGTCGGTTTCTCTTACAATGGCCGCGCTGCTGGCATTGGCGTCCTATCTGCTGGTCTTCCGGCCATTGCGGCGGGCGCAGCCGATGATGACCGTCGTCGCCGCCGTCGGGCTCACGATCGCGTTGCAGGCCGTGGCCGTCATCCAGTTCGGCTCGGACAACCGCTTCCTCGACCCCGTGCTGCCCCAGTCGCCGCTGCACCTGCTCGGGGTCACGGTGTCTAGCGACCGGCTGCTGCTGGCGGGCCTCGTCGTCGTGGCCGCGGCCGGCCTGTGGGCGACGTCACGCTGGACCATGTTCGGCCTCGCGACCCGGGCCGTCGCCGACGACGACGAGACCACCGCGCTGCTCGGCCGCCGGCCGGGCTGGATCGCGGCGGTGAACTGGATGCTGGCGGCGGTGCTCGCCGCGCTGGCCGGCGTCCTCGTCGCCCCGATCAGCGCGTTGAACCCGACGAGCTACTCGCTGTTCGTCGTGCCCGCGCTCGCCGCGGCCCTGCTCGGGGGACTGTCCTCGTTCGGGCTGACCGTCGCCGGTGCACTCGGCCTCGGCGTCGCGCAGGGGCTCCTGCTCCCGCTGCAGCAGGATGTCGGCTGGCTGAACCAGCCCGGCCTGCGGGCGCTGCTGCCGATGATCCTCGTCCTCGCCGTGGCGGGCCGGCGTGGAACGCTGATCCCGGGCCGGGGGGCCGCCGCGGTCGTGTCGGTGCCGCTGCCGGTGGTCGAGCCCCCGCGGCGTCCGCTTGGTGGGCTCCTGTTCGGCGTGTCCGTCGGGATCGTCGCGCTGTTCCTGCTCACCGGCTCCTGGCGGCTCGGGCTCGAACGCAGCCTCGCTGGCGCCGTGGTGTGCCTGTCGTTCGTGGTGCTGACGGGATACGTCGGCCAGCTCTCGCTGGCGCAGATGTCGCTGGCCGGCGTCGCCGGTTTCCTGCTGGCCCGGCTGGAAGGTGAGCTCGGCGTGCCCTTCCCGATCGCCCCGCTGATCGCCACGTTCGCGGCCGCGGTCGCCGGGCTGTTCATCGGGGTGGTGTCGCGCCGGCTGCGCGGCGTGGACCTGGCACTGATCACGCTGGTTGCCGGGGTTGCGATCCAGGAGGCGGTGTTCGGAAATCCGCTGGTCACCGGCGGGCTGGCCGGGTCGTCCGTGTCCAATCCGAAGATCTTCGGTCTGGACCTCGGGCTCTCCGGGGCCGGCTTCCCCCGGGTCCAGTACGGCCTGCTGGCGCTGGCCGTGCTCGCGGCCAGTGGCTACGGGGTGGCCCGCCTGCGCACCGCGGACCTCGGCCGGCGGATGCTCGCGGTGCGGGCCAACGAGCGGTCGGCGGCCGCGGTCGGGATCGACGTGCGCCGGACGAAGGTGCTGGCGTTCACGCTGTCCGCGGCGCTCGCCGGCCTCGGTGGCTGCCTCATCGGGTACGGCCAGGGCCGGCTGTCCTTCGACTCGTTCGGGGTCACCGCCTCGCTGTTCTTCCTTGCCATCGCGGCCGTCGGCGGGGTGACCAGCGTCGGCGGGGCGCTGGTCGGGGGCCTGCTCGTCCCGGGTGGGCTGGCGTTCACCGCGCTGGACCGCGTCGCCGGACTCGGTGAATACCAGCAGGTGCTGTGCGGTCTCGCGGTGGTGGTGCTGGCCGTCCTGCGACCGGCCGGGCTCGTCTACCGGCCCGGCCACGCCGGCCGGCGGGTCGGCCCGGGCCAGCCCCGGCGCACCGGCTGGCCCGGCGGGAAACTGCGGCCCGGCAGGACCGCGCGGCCTGGCGGGGAGGTGCTGCCGGGGCGGGGGGAGCCGGCTGACCAGCAGGGTGGACATGGCCTGGGCCCGAGGTCGCCTGAGGGCGTCGACGGCGGCCCCCCGCGTCCCGCGGAGGGAAACCGACCAGGCCTGACCGCGCACCCGGTCAACCCCGGCGGCGTGTCGTGACCGCGCTGTTGTCCGTCGACATGCTTGCCGCCGGGCAGGGCGGCACCCGCATCGTCGAGGATGTCTCCTTCGGCCTTGAGGCGGGCAGCGTCACCGGCCTCATCGGGCCGAACGGTGCCGGCAAGACGACGCTGATCGACGCGCTCACCGGCTTCGCGACGATCTTCGCCGGCAGCGTGAACCTGGACGGTGCCGCGCTGGCGGAGCTGCCGGCGCACGAGCGGCAGCGCCGCGGGCTCGCCCGCACCTTCCAGGCCCTGGATCTGTTCGACAGCCTGGCGGTGGCGGAGAACCTCGCCGTGGTGGAGCGTCCGACGGCCGGGTCGGCGGACGCGGGGCGGCTGGGCCTCGCGGCGATCGCCGACCGCCTGCCCGCGACGCTCAGCCACGACGAGCGGGCCGCCGTGGCCCTCGGCCGCGCACTCGCGGCCACGCCGAAGGTCCTGCTGCTCGACGAGCCGGCCGCGGGGCTGGACCCCGCGGATCGGCGCGAGCTCGCCGCACGCATCCGTCGCATCGCCGGCCGCGGCGTCGCCGTCCTGCTCGTCGATCACGACGTCCAGCTCGTCTTCGACGTCTGCGACCGGGTTCTCGTCCTGGACGGCGGTCGGATCGTCGCCCGCGGGCTTCCCGCGCAGGTCCGGGCGGATCCGGCCGTCCGCGCGGCCTACCTGGGCGGCTCCGACGGCCCCGGCGGCTCCGAGCCGGCCTCGCCCCCGGCGCCGACCGCATCCACGGTGCCGGCGGTGGGGGACGAACTGCTCGTGTTCGAGCGGGTGAGTAGCGGTTACAACGAGGGGCCGGTGCTACGGGAGGTCTCGCTGAGCGTCCGTGCCGGCGAGATCGTGGCGCTGCTGGGGGCCAACGGAGCCGGCAAGACGACCCTGATCCGCACGGCCGCCGGCCTGGTGCCGGCGAGTGCCGGCCGGGTCGGGGTGTTCGGCGAGTGGTTCCGGCGTCCCGCGCCGAGCGCGCTCGCCCGGCGGGGGCTGGCCGTCGTCCCGCAGGGACGGGGAGCGCTGGGCCGGTTGACCGTCCGAGAAAACCTGCGCCTGGCGGCCGGCCGCAGCCACCGTGGCGAGATCGAGCGGGTCCTGGGCTGGTTCCCGGCGCTGGGCGGCCTGCTCGACCGGGCGGCCGGGGAGCTTTCCGGCGGGGAGCGCCAGCGGCTCGCGCTCGCCGTCGCCCTCGTGCGCCGGCCGCGGCTGCTGCTGGTGGACGAGCTGTCCTTCGGCCTGGCGCCCGGCGTCGCGCCGCGGCTGCTAGATCTGCTGCGCGCGATCGCGGCCGAGACATCCGCCGGCGTGCTGCTCGTCGAGCAGTTCGCCGCCCTCGCGCTGCGGGTGGCCGACCGCGGCTACGTGCTCGACCGCGGTCGGGTCGCCCTGGCCGCGCCCGCCGCGGAACTCGCCGCCCGCCCGGACCTCCTCGAGGCGAGCTACCTGGGCGCGACACCCGCGGCGCCCGCCGCCCGGCCTGCGGACTTCCCGCCGCCCGCCTCCTGATCCGCCCGGCCGACCGGTCGAGTCGGCCGGGCCGTTGGCGACGAGATCTGGTGCCGCCCGGCTGTCCACTCTGCCCGTCGGCCGCGATCCGATGCCGCCGAATTCCGCTTGCTCGGGACGAGATCCGTATCCTGATCAATCAGCTATACGTGCCCCATGCATCTAGGTTGAATCCCTCTCGTACGTGACGACGGCCATATGGAATGCTGGCGGCATGCCTCGTAGCTTCTTGGGAGCCGCAGCAGCCGGCGCGTCTGTCCCGAACGGCGTGAGGAGAGTGGTCCGAACGAATATCCGATGACGGGTCAAAGGTGTTTGTCAGCTCGGCTGGCGATCCTTCCCGTTACGCTGGCAGCGATCACGAGATCGTCCGGGACCGCCGGAGCATGTGCGGATTCCCCGCTTGGGATGCGCTGTCGCCGACCTCATCATCTTGTCGACAAGGGTTGGACACCGGCGCCCCAAGCGAAGGTTAGATCGATGGCTGTCATGTTCGCCAACATGATCAGAAGAAAGCCGACACCGGCCGGAGCCACCTTTCCGGACCTGCCTCGTCCGCCGTCCGGACATCCGTCTCCAGGACACCCAGCTCCGGCGGCGGGACAGCACCCCACCGAGAACGACTACAGCCGCGCCCACAGGCGCCGCCATACCATCCGAACGCCGGAATTTCCTCGTTATCTCGAAAGCCCCGACGACCCGGCGGTCGAGACGTTGCGCGGCGCCCGACACCCAGGGCCCCGGGAAGATCGTTCTAGGTTGCGATCTGCTACGCGGAGTATCGGCCCCGTT
>NZ_CADCWT010000260.1 GCF_902806485.1 Candidatus Frankia alpina
AGACGGGACCGATATAGCCATTCCGGCCGCCTACGGGGCCGTGAGAGCCCGGCGCGCGCCGCACCCCGTCAGGCCATGATCGAAAACTCGAGTTTTCGGTTACAGCGGGTAGCTTCGCCGGACTCTCTATGCGTCTTGCATCTGAGCGGGGGGGCTAACCGGGGCTAACTCTCTGACCTGCACAAACGTGGGGGGCTAATCCCCCCGAGCCCGTCCGTCGGCCCGCACGGGCTCCGAAACCCGGTCACGTACGGTGACATCTGTCGGTCCGCGCTGGTCCGCGCTGGTCCGCGCCGGTCCGCTCGCGCGGCCACCCGGCCGGGTGGCCAGACGCACCCAGCCGGGTGGCCGCGCGAGCGGTGACGCCGGGGCTCCCGGAGCAGGTGTCTAGAAGGTCATGTCCAGTCGCTCGAAATCTGCGATCTCCAGCCCCGGCGCACCGTACTGGTTGATGAGCCCGACTTCGAAAGCGGCCCCGGCCGCGTCCAAGTCGCCGCATGCGATGGCGTCGGCTGTGGCCTGGGGGAAGATGAACGGGGCGAGTTCCTGTCCCCGGTTTCCCTGGCCGCGTTTATCGGTCTTGGACTTGACGGAAGCCTGCCAGCCAACGAGTCCGCGCCGACCGCCGTAGGCTGCCGCCGCCCGCCGCCGGAGCGCGTCGACCACGGCCGCATCCTTCGGCCCGGCCTTCCCGCCGCGCTGCTGTCGAGCCGAGCCTGTGACGGCATTTCGCCAGCGTCGTGCCCGAGCGACAGCGGACGACATTTTAATTGCGCCCCCCCGATTCAAATTCAAGCGCTCCGCTATTTCCCGGTTAGTGAGCCCCTCGTCAATGAGTGTTCGGAATCCGTCTTGCCAGGAATGCGAATCCACGAATTCCTGGGCCTTGTCTTTACCGCTGACCATTAGTCGGTCACCGCCTCACGGAGCGCGGCGTGCACGCCGCCCATGCCCGAGTCCAGAGCGGCCACGACGTCCGGCGTGAGAAGCCCGGCTCCGTTCCGCTTCCACTTCCCCAACTGCTTGCTGTCCGGCACGGAGAGCCCGGCCGGAATGTCGTCCGTGGAATCGGCCGTGAACCACACCGCGTCAACGCGGATAGCGAAAGGCTCCCGGCTGGTTTGCTCACGCACCTTGTCTAGCGCGCGCGCCTGGTTGGCCGCCGCACGGGAGACGGTGTGCGCACGCCAGTCTGGCCGGAACAGGTTCGTCGAGTTCTTCGGCGACGCCATCCATCCGGCAAGGAACGTCGTGTAGATCGCCTTGACCGCGTCGAGCGCGGCACGACCGGTCTCGTCCTGGCCGCCGTCACCAGCCAGCCAGGAGCGTGCGTCGCGGGCCGCCTGGTACCAGCGATCTAGCCAGACGTAGGTGTCAGTCAGCGGCCAGACGAGCGCCTCTTCGACGCGGCGAATGAGCCCGTGCTCGTGCAGGTACCAGGCAATCGGGCCGGCGTACCACCCGTCCGGGGCGAACAGCATGGGCAGTCGCTCGGGCACCTGGGGGTCGAGGTCGAGCCGGTAGAGCGCCGGCACCGACTTACGGATCGGGATCCGCCCGGCGTCGGTCAGGTGGACCGGCCGGCCGGTCCCGAGCGGCTGGGATGCGGCCGCCAGGTACGCGCCGTTGACGTCGAACGAGACAAAACACGGTTGCCGGCACTCGTCCGCAGTGAGCGGTCGGTGCCATTCCTGCCGGGGCATCGTCCACGGGCATTCGACGTCGCCGAGTCGCTCGTCCGGGGGCAGGCGTCGGGTCCCGTGGCTCTGCACTTGACGGAACAACCGGTAGCCGGTGCGCCCGGCGCCCTCCGCCCACACAAGCCCGGGGCCGCCCGAGCCCGGCGCCCCGTCCACGGGGAAGGCGGCCGTGATCCGGTCCGCGACGTTGCAGAGGAACGCATCGGAGGGCACGTCCCAGCCGCGCTTGACCAGCGTGGCCCGCAGCGCTGACACGGTCTTGTCGGTGTGCTCGGGTTGCTGCCAGGCGGGCTCTGGGGTCGCCTCGGGCTCGGAGATGACGGCTTGGACGGGCTCGTCCCGGTCGGGCTCGGGGAGGTCGCACGACGCATGCAGCGGCCCGATACCGTTCCACCAATACGCGGCATCGTTCGGGCCGCACGCGCCGGTCAGGTCCCCGCACGCCAGGCACCGGGGATCGAACGCCGGCACGATGTCGGCAGGGGCCGCCGGGCCGGGCTCGGGGCCGTCGACCTGCTCCGCCACGCCGTCCTCATCCACGTCGTCCACGTCGTCCCCGAGCAACCGGGCCAGGTCGAACTTGTAGACGTGCGGCTTGGCCCCGTCGTCCCAGAGCTTGCTTTTCTCGGACGTCGCGCTCTTCGCGATGCCCTGCTCCACTAGCCGCGCGAGCAACACCGCCGGCGTGTCCGAGATCCCGAACCCGTCGCGCTCCCGAGCCCGGTGCCGGACGGCCCGCACGACGTCATCCCAGAGGGATGCGCGCATCACGAGCATCGCGGGAGCGAACGGCCGGGGGCCGGGCGTACCAGCCGGCTTGACATGGACGGCCCCGAGAGGGTCCCCCCGGCCCGAGGTGAACCACTGCGCCGCGTCTCCGGCCCCGTCCGCCATGATGCGCGGTCCCTGGCGCCAGCCGACGGCGGCCGGCCCGTAGCCGGGGATCGCCGTTGGCGGGACGGCGGCCCCGTCTTCGGACCGCTCGGGCGTGGCCAGGTACCACGTGCCATCGGTCAGCGCCTCCCGGAAGCGGCGCACAAAGAGCTTCACGGGGTCCCGCGCGGCCTGAGCGTTCCCGACCATCCCGCCCCGGCGTGCCTGAGCGTCCATCGCTGCGTGGATGACGTCGACCCCCCACGCTGTCCAGGAGTCCATCTCCGTGAGCTTGGCGCGCTCCCCGGCCCACGTGAGCAGGCGCCACCCGGCAAGTACGCAGGTGGCGTTCTGGACAGCCCGGCCGTGTGCGGACGACGTGTCCCACCCGGACACCTGCTCTTCGGCCCACCTCACCGCGCGCCGGGGGATGTCCAGATCGGAGAGCGTGTCCTGCACGATCCGCGCATGGGCACGCGAGAGCGCGCGCACGTCGGCCTGCAGCTCGCTCAACACGGTCAGATCGGTGGCGCTCTCCGTCTTGAGCGCGAACCAGCGGGCCACGCCTGAGACGTGCCGATCCTCGTCCGGGAGATCCTCCGCCGTCGCCAGTAGGCAGCAGCGCGGGTAACGCGATGGCATGAGCCCCGAGCCCACCCGCGTCGCCTTGACGCCGGAGTTCTGCTCCGCCATGGAATCGGCCAGCCCTGACAGTTCGATCCACTGACTGTGGATCTCCCCATCCGTCAGTTCCTCCGCGAACGCATCGTCGACGAGCGCGGAAAGCCCGGCGAGCGTCCAGAGCGACCGCTGCGCACCGATCATCGACGAGCCGCCGTTCTTCGCGCCGTGGCGGAGCCGCACTGTGGCCGTGACCGGCTTGCCTTTGGCCGGCCGGTAGGTTGACGACTGCGCGGCCAACACGAGCGCGGCCATGGCCGTCTTCCGGAGCCCGGACGTGCCCGCGAGCATGACGGCTAGGTGCCCGACGCCAGGCAACGCGTCCGTCTCGGGGAGTCCGGCCCACGGCGCGTACGCCAGGAGCGACGCGAGCGTGATCCCGACCGCCGGATCGTCCGGGACGAGTGCGGGCATCCGGAACAGCCGGAGCAGGTCCGTCGTCGCCTGCTCATCGGTGGACGGGTCATCCAGCCCAAGCAGGCGGACACCCTCCGTCTTGGCTTGCTCGGGTGGGAGTTCGCACCATGTGTCCGCGTCGACCCCGCCCGGGACGAGCGCGGGCTTACCGGGCCGCAGGAACGCTGGGGGCATCTCAGGCCGGAGCAAGAGTCCGGGCACGCCGTACGCGAGCGTCGCGCCACCGTGGCCCCGGGCTCGGAGCGCCATCGCTTTAATGGCGTCGGACACGGTCTCTACGCCGGTCCGCCGCGTCGGCATGAACGCGCACGCGCCGGTCTCCTGGGGCCAGGTGGACTCTCGCCAACGCATATCCCGGTCGGTGATGGAAACCGTGCGGGGCTCCCCGTCTGGCGGGGTGAAAGTCACGTCATAGATGGTTTCGACGATTCCACCGGGCGCGAAAGTCCCGCTTTGCACGTCGCGGATTTCGAGCACCCGGGAAACGGCAAAATGGCCTTCGGCTATCTGGTATTCCTGCTCTTCCCCATCGCGGGTTGTGACGGCGGTAAGGCGGGTGGCGTACTGACGGAACACCTTGCCGTTCAAGCTGAACTCCGCCATCTCGCCGGAGGTGCCGGAGACCACCCGAGGACGGCGACCCTTGCCCACCGTACAAGAGGACTCGCCCTCCGTGCCCAGGCCTTGGCGAGTCGATGTCGGACTCCGCTCCGGCGAGGTGTTAGCCGGCGTACTCATCGGGCACCATGCGATCTTGCCGATGCGACCGTACGATGTGAGTGCACGACGGCACCCCTCTCTTCGTCGAGGTTGGAAGGTGTCTTGGGCCCGGACGCGCCAAACGTCCGGGCCGCGTGCGTTCTAGGGGATCATCGCGCGACCCCGTTCCCTCAGGGTGATGTTGGCAAGTGGGCCTCCGGCTCGTTGGCAACGCCTTCTAGCGGCCGGGCACCTCAAGGTCTGCATCCCGGGCCGGATTGATCATCTTTTTGGCTGTCAACCCCGGTCCGGACTAGAGCTTGCTTACGACGTGGAGTCGTACGTGCACTCGGCTTCAGACGGTCCGCCATCCAGCGCTCAAAGGTTGACTTCAGCCACCGGGGACGAGTCCGCACGGCAGTGTCATCCGGAGGCGGGAACTTCCCCTCGCCGCGGAGCCTGTAGATCGACTGTCGATGCATCCCGGCCAGCGCAGCCATCTCCGTGATACTTAACAGTGGATCATCGCTGACATCCGAGACCCGTCGTCCAGATCCAGGGCGGGCTGTCATCCAGCGCTCAAACGTCGACAGCCGCCAGCGAGGACGATCGGAAACGCTTATATCGTCCGGAGCCGGCAGGTATCCCCCCCTACGCGCACTTTTGATTGCAGCAAGGGAAACCCCTGCACGATCCGCCATCTCGGTCATACGGATCAAGGGATCCTCGTCGCTGCCAAACTGCATGCTTGACATTATCTATCCGCAGGTAACATGATGTCAAGCGTAGCGGTGCCGCCTGGGGATTGCAGCCCCGAGCGGCACCTAGATCCGAGACCCAGTTGGAGGTCCTGAACCATGCGACCTATCTTGCCCGTAAACGGGTCTGACCGGCATGCCGGCGGTGTGGCATGAGTGCCCGCCGTCCGGGCCGGATTACGGTCACGGTCGACTATCCCGAAGTGATCTTCGATCCGGTGATCCTCGCTGCGTTGAAGGCTGGCCGTGGGGTGACCGCCAGCGAGGAGCTGGACGTCCGCCGCCGGCACATCGCTGAGATCCGTGCCGGGCAGGGCGCCTGCTGCCGTGCGTGCGGGTTCGCGCTCGCCGCGCAGCACCAGGTCTGCCCGTCGATCGTGCTGGTAGATTCCCACAGTCTGCGGATCGCCATGGCCGTTGTCCCGTTGGCGCCGCCGCGGCGGTGCACTCGCTGCCACGACCAGCTGGACCCGACGCCGCCGGAGCTACCGTGCCCGGCCTGCGTCGGCCAGGATGATCTGTTCGGTGGTGCGGCATGAGATACCGGATCGAAACCGAGGAGTACCCGGACAGCCACACCATCGACGGGGTGACCGCCCAGGTAACGCGAACCCGTCGTGTCGCAGTTCCCGTTCTTCCTCCGGACGTCGATGCCCTGGGGGTCCGCGCTGCTGTCGGTCTGGTTCTGGGGCTGACTCTGGTGTCGGTTACGTGGTCCACGGTGTCGATCGCGCATCTACTTCGCGGATCATGGGTGGCTTACCTCGCCGGCGCTGTGTTCGATCTGGCATGGCTGGCCGTCCTTGGAATGGCCTACCTGGTCCGCTACCGGCCCGACCGTCGTCGGGTGGTGGATCGGGTGGGATGGGCGCTGCTGACTGTCACGGTGGCCGCGATTGGCGTGGAGGGCTACCGGACAGGCGGTCTTGCTGCTGCCTGCA
>NZ_CADCWT010000261.1 GCF_902806485.1 Candidatus Frankia alpina
AGCCTGCTGGTGATCTCGGCGGTCTCGGGCCGGCCGGCGCGGGCGACGATGAGCGCGCCGGGCAGCCGGACGACCACCCCGGTCCGATCCGGGTGTCCGGACTCCACGACCACCCGAAAATGGTCCAGTCCCGCCATGACCTCGCCCCTCGTCCCCACACCCCGCGCCGCGCCGGTCTGCGCCGCCGGCGGCCTTGTGGCACATCCTCGCCGCTCGGTGCGGCCCGTCCGGTGGGTCCTATCCTGCCGTGCTCGCGGGCCGGCCGGTACCGGCTTACCGTCACCGCAACCGGCGATGTCCGGGTCCCGACAGCCGATGTCCGGGTCCCGACCGGCGATCGCGCGTCGCGGGCACGCCATCCGCTTGCCGGGTGGTGCGCGCGCAGCGGCGGTTAGCCGAGGGCGCGGTCCAGGTTGATCGCCGCGCTGATCAGCGCGAGATGGGTGAAGGCCTGCGGGAAGTTGCCGAGCGCTTCGCCGGAGGAGCCGATCTCCTCGGCGTAGAGGCCCACATGGTTGGCGTAGGTGAGCATCTTCTCGAAGACCATTCGGGCCTCGTTGAGCCGGCCGGCCCGGGTCAGCGCCTCTACGTACCAGAACGAGCACAGGTTGAACGTGCCCTCGTCACCGGTCAGCCCGTCGCTGCCGTCGGCGGCGTAGCGGCGCACCAGGCTGTCGCTGACGAGGTCCTCGCCGAACCGGTCGAGTGTCGAGAGGAATCGCGGATCGGTGGGCCCGGAGAACTTCACCAGCGGCATGCACAGCAGGGACGCGTCCAGCCGCGGTGAGCCCGGGAACTCCATGTAGGCGCCGCGGGTCGGGTTCCACGACTCGTTCTGGACGAACCGGTACGCCTGGCCGGCGAGCTCCTTCCAGTCGTTGGTGGGACCGGGCAGGCCGCGCTGGCGCGAGATGCGGCAGGCGCGCTCGAACGCCACCCAGGTCATCAGCGCCGAGTAGGTGAAGCGCTGGCGCCCGCCACGGGTCTCCCAGATGCCCTCGTCCGGCTCGTCCCAGTGCTTGGCCAGCCAGTCGAGCTGGCGACCGAGGGCCTCCCAGAGCTGGAAGGAGATCGGAACCTTCTTGTTGTAGAGGTAGACCGAGTCCATCAGCTCGCCGTAGATGTCGAGCTGGAGCTGCTCGGCGGCGGCGTTGCCGATGCGCACCGGCTTCGAGCCGCGGTAGCCGGCGAGATGGTCCAGGACGATCTCGTCCAGGTGGGCGTTGCCGTCGACGCTGTACAGCACGTACAGCCCGGAGTCTTTCGGCGCCTCGTGGCAGCGCTGCTCCAGCCAGTCCATGAAGGCGGCGGCCTCGTCGGTGAAGCCCAGCGCCATCAACGCGTAGGTGGTGAACGCCGCGTCCCGGATCCAGGTGTAGCGGTAGTCCCAGTTGCGCACGCCGCCGAGTTCCTCCGGCAGCGAGGTGGTCGGCGCCGCGACCAGGGCACCGGTGGGCCGGTAGACCAGCAGCTTGAGAACCAGCGCGCTGCGCAGGACCATCTCCCGCCAGCGGCCGTGGTAACGACTCCGCCGCAGCCACGACTGCCAGTAGTTCACCGTCCGGGTGAACAGCGTGTCCGCCTCGCCGGTGATCAGCGGACGGATCGTCGAGTTCCATTCGAGCACGATGTCGGCGGTCTCGCCCATCACCAGGTCGAACTCGGCGTACACGGCGGTGCCATCGGCCCGCAGCGGCAACGCCGTGCGCAGCACGAGGGTGCCCCGCGACGATTCGAACACCGCCCCCGACCCGGGGACCAGCGTCACCGTGTGCGCGGCGCGCCCATAGTCGAACCGCGGGTCGCAGCGCAGCCGGAACGTCGCCGTCCCGCGCACGGCTCGGGCCTGGCGGACGACGACATGCGGGGTCTCCGCGACGTCGCTGTCCACCGGGACCATGAAATCGACGACCTCGCCGACCGCCCGCGGGGTGAGGAACCTGGTCATCAGGACGTTCGAGTCCGGCAGGTAGAGCTGTTTGGCCGGCGAGTCCGGGCAGTGGATGCGAAACGACCCGCCGCGGTCGGCGTCGAGCAGACTCGCGAAGACCGACGGCGAATCGAAGCGTTGCGGGCAGTACCAGTCGATCGTGCCATCCGTGGCGACGAGCGCCACGGTACGCAGGTCGCCGATGACCGCGTGCTCCTCGATGGGCGGATAGTCGGTGTCGGGCATTCGTAGGCTCCGCGGGGCGTGATTGGCCGAGTTTCCGACCAGGGGTTATGCGGGGGACAGGTCAGGGCGGACGCCACCGCGCGATCACGATCCGTCGCCGAGCCGCTCGCGTCCTGGCGGCCGCCGCCGGTCGCCACCCGATCGATGGCAACCAGGCGAAGGTAACCCGCCAGGGCGATCTGCGCCCATGCCTGGCGGTAAGCCAGAAGACGGGCCCGACCCGCCGTGTGAATTCACGATGTCGGCGATGCGTCGACGCCGGGTCCGGGTCGCATCGGCGGAGGTCGCCGGGCCGGTGGAACCCCCGTCGTCCCCAGCGGTCCGTGGTGGCCGCCGTCGGCGGCGGTGTCACCGTTCGCACCCCGGTGGGGGGTCTCGCCGATCGGGCGTTCCAGGCCGCCACCTACGATCACGCCATGGCCGCCCACCCTCCGACCGCCGAGGACGGTCGTGCCGCGCTGGTGATGTTCGCTCGGGGTGACCGGGTTTTCCCGGTCGACGACCTCGGCGGCGGGATCTGGTCGCGGCGCGGCACTGTGCTGGCCGTGCACGCGGCCGGGCGCCGCGAGCCGGCCGAGCAGCCCGGGCCGGTGCGGGTCGAGTCGACCCGCGGCGCGGCGCCGGTCACCGCGCGTGCGACGGTCCTCTGGGATGACGGCAGCGCCGAGGTGCTGGCCGAGGATCAGCTCTGCCTCGTCTATGACCAGGAGGCCCCCGTCGGCATCGGGGTCGTCACCTTACCGATGGTCGAGCCGGTGGACGTCGTGCAGCACGGCGGGCACGTCGTGCTGGTGCTGCGCGACGGCTTGGTCTCGCCTGTGGTCGTGGAGTCGCTGCGCGACAAGCTGCGTCGGGTGCGGGCGGCGCTGACCCCCGCGGGGTCGGACCCCGCCTCCGCGGCCGAGCTGCGCCGGCGGGACCTCGACCTGCTGCGGGCGTTGATCGCGCAGCTCACCGGGGGCGCGCCCGAACCCCACTGACGGGTTCTGGCGGTGCTGGCGGTTTCTCGTGGGCGCCAACGGCTGGCAGGCGCGGCCGGTCGGGGTCGTCCGGCCGCCGCCGTCGGGACGTCCGAGTCGGGACGTCCGAGTCGGGACGTCCGAGTCGGGACGTCCGAGTCAGGACGTCGAGTACGGCCCGGGGCGCACTCCGCCCGGGCCGTAGGCGTTGCCGTTCATGCCGGCCCGCGGCTGCTCGGTCATCGCCTGGCTGACCTTCGACGCGATCGCCTCGGTTAGCCGGATCGCCTGCGTGAGGGACAGGTTCAGCACGATCTCGCTGTCATCGGTCATCGCGAAGCGCACCGACACATCGGCCATGGTGGTTCCTCCCAGTCTCGGTCCGCCCGACACCCGGCTCCGGTAGGTGGAGGCCGGAGGGAGACCCGCACGGGCGCTGCCTGCCGTGCGGTCTCGGGGCATGACCGCCCCACCATCCCCGATCGGGATCTCACGCGGTACGAGACCCCCCTGTCATTTTCACCGGTGAGGCTGCTAGCGGTTCGTTGCTCCGACTCTGAGTGATCAGTCAACTTCAATGGTTCCCATTCGTGCGCACCGATCCGGCCGGGAACGTCCATTTGTGATGATGTCATCGCTTTGGGTGTTCAACGGGGGAATCGCGGCGGATCTAGTGAGAGAGATCACACCAGGCCCACGGGTACCCGGCCGGCGCGCCGGGCGGGGTTCCCCGGCTCAGATCCATCAGATCCAGCCGGGGAACCACATCCTCGCCCGCCAGGAGGAGTAAGGGATCACCTGCGCGGCGAGGATCGGGTAGAAGTACGCGAACAGCAGGACGACGACGATCGTGTAAACCCCGACCGTCAACGCGCCGGTCAGCCTGCGGGCGTCGGAGGCGCCCCGCGGGCCGAGCACGAGCCCGGCGAGGGCCGTGATCCCGAGGATGAGGAACGGCAGGCACGGCAGCGCGTAGAAGAAGAACATCGTGCGTTTCGGGAACAGCAGCCACGGCAGGAACGCCGAGCCGAAGCCGACCAGCACCAGGGTGGCCCGCCAGTCCCGCCGGGCCACCCACCAGGCGAGCATCCCCACCAGGCCGGCGGTGCCCACCCACCACACCGCCGGATTGCCCAGCGCCAGCACCTCCCGGGAGCAGCCGGCCGGGTCGTGGCAGCCGGGCGTCCCGTAGGCGGGCGACGAGTAGAAGTACGCCACCGGCCGGGCCATCACCAGCCAGCTCATCGGGTGCGAGGCGAAGTCATGCCCCTGGTCGAGGCCCTCGTGGAACTGCAGCACCGCCATCTGGTACTTCCACCAGCCGTGCACCGCCGCGCCGAACCCGTTGCCGTAGAAGTGCCGGTCGTAGCCGCCGTCGGTGACGAACCAGCCCGTCCAGGTGGCCAGGAACGTCGCGATCGGGACGACGACGAACGTGGCGGCCCAGGCGGGCAGGTCCCGTCGCAGTGCCCCCAGCACGGGCCGCCGCGCGCCGCCGGTGCGCCGTGCGCCGATGTCCCAGGCGATCGCGAGCGCCGCAAAGCCGATGATCGTGTAGAGCGCGCTCCACTTCACGCCCATCGACAGGCCGAGCGTCACTCCGCAGGCCAGCCGCCACCGGCGGAACCCCAGCCGTGGCCCATAGAGCTCGCGCAGCCGATCCAGGCGCTCCGCCGTGGCCGCCGGGAGTGCCGGACCGGGGCGCGGGGGCGCGACGGCGGTCAGGCGGTCGGCGAGCCGGGCGCGCCCGTCGTCGCGGTCGAGCAGCAGGCACGCCAACGCCACGACGACGCCGGTCATCAGGAAGATGTCGAGGATCCCGATCCGGCTCTGCACGAACTCCAGGCCGTCCATGGCGAGCAGCAGGCCCGCGAAGCAACCCAGCAGGGTCGAGCGGAACATCCGCCGGGCGGCGCGGGCGAGGACGAACACGGCCAGCGTGCCGAACAGCGCCGAGGAGAACCGCCAGCCGAGTTCCGGGTCGCCATGCGGGACTCCCGCGCAGTTCGTGTACCCGAACAGGCCCTCGGAGGCGGCCATCAGCCACTTGCCGAACGGCGGATGGACGACGTACGCCGGCCCGGAACAGGTCGTCGAGTTGATCTCGTAGCCGGCGGTGAGCAGGCCCCAGGCGTCCTTGGTGTAGTAGACCTCGTCGAAGTACACCCCGCGCGGCTGGGTGATGTTCCAGAAGCGCAGCAGCCCGGCCAGAATCGCGACCGACAGAGTCGCCAGCCACCCGGCCAGCGGGGAGCCCGGCATCGGAGGGCACAGCCGCTCGCGCAGTGCCTGGGCCCGTGACCGCTGCGGGCCGAGTGGGTCCGGATCGGTCACCTGCGGCGAGTCGCCCCCTCCGCTCGTGTTCCAGGGCACGTGGGCCGTCGTCGCCGTCACACCGATCAGGGTAGGTCCTGGCTCCTGACAGACTGAGGAGGTGTCCGGGACCCTGGTGCTGTGCGGCGCTCCGATCGGTGACGTCCGGGACGCGAGCCCACGCCTCGGTGAGGTCCTCGCCACGGCGGATGTGATCGCCGCCGAGGACACCCGACGGGTCCTCCGGCTGGCGCACGCGCTGGGCGTCACCATCTCCGGACGGGTCGTGTCCTGCTACGACGCGGTGGAGGGCGCCCGCGCCGCGCTCCTGACCGACTACCTGCGCCAGGGGGCGACCGTCGCCCTGGTCACCGATGCCGGGATGCCGGCGGTGTCCGATCCCGGCTTCCGGGTCGTCGCCGCGGCCGTCGCCGCCGGCATGGCCATCACCGTCGTGCCCGGTCCGTCCGCGGTGACCGCCGCCCTGGCCGTCAGCGGCCTGCCCACCGACAGGTGGACCTTCGAGGGTTTCCTGCCGCGCAAGGGTGCCGACCGGCGTTCCCTGCTGCGCGAACTCCGCGGCGAG
>NZ_CADCWT010000262.1 GCF_902806485.1 Candidatus Frankia alpina
ACACTCACACCCCGCAACAATTACCCAACCTCACAAATCGTTGCCGGGAATGGCTCACTGGACATCGCCCCGCTGCGCAGCTTCGTCGCTGTCGCGGAGTGTGGCGGCTTCCAGCGGGCCGCGACGTCGCTGCACCTGAGCCAGGCGGCGGTGAGCCAGCACGTGCGCCGGCTGGAGTCCGCCACCGAACGCGCGCTGATCGAACGCCAGGGACGCGGCTCCCGGCTGACCCCCGACGGCGAGCACCTGCTCCGCCAGGCCCGGCGGATTCTGGCCATCCACGACGAGACCCTGCACGGTTTCGGCATGGAGACCGAGCAGACGGTCGTGATCGGCTCGACGGAGCACGCCGCGGCGCAGCTGCTGCCCTTCCTCGCCGCGGCGCTGGAGCAGTCCCTGCCCGGCTATCGCATCCGCTTCCGCATCGACCGCGGCACCACCCTGCGCGAGGGGCTGGACGCGGGGCGGATCGATCTGGCGTTGCTGCTCGGCCCGCTCACCGACCTGCACGCGACGCCGGTCGGTGAGCTGGAACTGACCTGGTATTCCTCCCCCCTGTGGCGGCGGCCGGCGGCGGCGCAGCCGGTGCCGGTGGTCGCCTTCGACCATCCCTGCGCGCTGCGCACCTGCGCGTTGGAGGCATTGTCCTCGCAGGCGATCCCCGCGGTGATCGGCGCGGAGGCGATCCAGCTCGCCGGCGTCCAGGCGGCCGTGGGCGCCGGCCTGGGGGTCGCGTTGATGGCCACCATGGGGCAGACGCCCGAGGGACTCGCGGCACGCGACGACCTGCCGAAACCCGCGCCGCTGCCGCTCGCGGTCTGGTCCCGGCACGGCCTGGCCACGATCATCTCGGAGCGGGTCGCGGCGGCGCTGGGGCGGCTGCTCGCCGCGCCGGCGGCGGCCGAGACGGCCGTCGATAGCCTCCGGCTCGTCAGGAGAGCCTGAAACTCCCTGTTCCGTGCCGACATGCCGCGGTGCAGACATGCCGCGGTGCAGACGCGCAGACGGCCGGTGGCCGCCGCCCCGGCCCGCTCAGACGTGCGGGAGCACCTCGGTGGCGATCAGGTCGAGGTGGTCGAGGTCGTCCAGGTCGAGGACCTGGAGGTAGATCCGGCTGGCCCCGGCGCCGTCGGGGCCGAAGGTCGCGAGCTTGGCCAGGATCTCCTCGGGGGTGCCGGTGAAGCCGTTGGTGCGCAACTCGTCGACCTCGCGGCCGATGCGCTCGGCCCGCCGGGCAAGGTCCGCGTCGGACTTCGCGCAGACGACGACGTTCGCCGTGGAGTAGACGAGATCCGCCGGATCCCGCCCGGCCGCCGCGGTCACCTCTCGGACCCGGGCGAACCGCTGCCCGACCACCTCTGCGGGGGCGAAGGCGGCGTTGAACTCGGCCGCGTAGGCGGCGGCGAGCTGCGGGGTACGCCGCGGCCCGGCTCCCCCGATGATGATCGGCGGCCGAGGCCGCTGAGCCGGCTTCGGCAGCGCCGGGCTGTCGGCGAGCTGGTAGTACCGGCCGTCGTGGGAGAAGGTCTCGCCGGATGGGGTTCCCCACAGCCCGGTGATGATCGCAAGCTGCTCGGTCAGCCGGTCGAACCGTTCCTCGACCGAGGGAAACGGGATGCCATAGGCGGTGTGTTCCGCCGCAAACCACCCGGCGCCGAGGCCCAGCTCCACCCGGCCGCCGCTCATCGCGTCCGCCTGCGCGACGGCGACGGCCAGCGGCCCGGGCAACCGGAAGGTCGCGGAGGTAACGAGGGTGCCCAGCCGGATCCGCGAGGTCTCGCGGGCCAGGGCCCCCAGCGTCACCCAGGAGTCCGAGGGGCCCGAGGGGCCCGGCGACGGATCACCCGGCCCCATCCGCAGGTAGTGGTCAGAACGGAAGAATCCGTCGAAGCCGGCGTCCTCGGCGGCCCTCGCCACGGCGAGCTGCCGCTCGTAGGAGGCGCCTTGCTGAGGCTCGATGAAGATGCGCAGGTCCATCCGTCCACCCTGGCAAATAGCCGCCTGATCCGCGCGGCGGCCCCCCGGGCCGGGAGGTGGGGCCGGGCTCGGGCGGGCGGCCCGACGCCGGTAGGGTGATCGTCAAGGCACTTCCGGCGCTGCGGCGGGACGTGACGAGGGCGAGGAGGTGGCACCGTGGCGGTCCCGGACGACCAGGACGACGAGCGAGAACTGATCATGGACGCCGCCTACCGGTGCCTGCTCGCGAGCGAGGGCGTCTCCGTGGCGATCACCGACATCCTGCACGCCGCCGGCCTGTCGACGCGCGCCTTCTACCGCCACTTCGCGTCCAAGGACAGCCTGCTGCTGGCGTTGTTCCGCCGCGACTGCGAGCGCGTCACCGCCGAGCTGACCTCGTCGATCGACGCGGCCGCGACCGCCCGCGAGGCGTTGCGCCGCTGGATCGACGGCGTGCTGCACCTGATGTCGACGCAGCCTCGCCGCCGCCGCGCGCTGATCCTGAGCTCCGAGGAGACCCTCCGAGCCCGCGGTTTCGCCGCGGAACGAGAGCGGTTCCAGACCACGCAGGAAGAGGCCCTCTCGGCGATCCTGCGTCGGGGCGTCGAGGATGGCTCCTTCCCCTGGGCGGACCCGCGGGCCGACGCCGAGCAGATCCAGGCGGTTCTCGGCCGAGCCCTGGACCGCCAGCTCCTGTGCCCGCCAGCCGACAGCCCCACCGAGACGGCGGACCGGGTCACCGACTTCGTCTTCCGCGCCCTCGGCGCGTCCGGCGGCACCGCCGCCTGATCCTCACCGGCCCCGGGCATGGTCCGGGGATCCGCGGCGCATCCGTCGGCATGACAGTTGTCACGACGGGCCGGTGACGGTAATGACTGGGGCGGCCGGCCGCGAACCGGGACCCTCGATCCATGATGAGAACCCCCCCGCCGCCCGGATCGGCGTCCCGCGCCGCGTTCCGGGCCGGCGCCGAACCCGGCCTGACGCCGCCCCACAGCGTGCACCTGGTCGGCGTCCGCAAGCGGTACGGCGGCGTGCAGGCCGTCGACGGCGTCGACCTGGCGATCGCGCCCGGCGAGGTGGTCGCCCTGCTCGGACCGAACGGCGCCGGCAAGTCGACGACCATCGACATGCTGCTCGGCCTGACCCGCCCGGACTCCGGCACGGTGCGGCTGTTCGGCCGCGCCCCGCGGCAGGCATGCACCGCCGGGCTGGTCGGCGCGATGTTGCAGAACGGCGGGCTGCTGCCCGAAATCACCGTGGGGAAGATGCTGACGGCGGTGCGCGCGCTGTACCCCCGCGCGCTGCCGACCGCCGAGGTGCTGGCCCGCGCCGGCGTCGGTGATCTCGCCGACACCCGCACCGACCGGCTCTCCGGGGGGCAGCGCCAACGGGTCCGCTTCGCCCTGGCCCTGCTCCCCGACCCGGACCTGATCGTCCTCGACGAGCCGACGGCCGCGATGGACGTGGCGAGCCGCCGGGCGTTCTGGGCGTCGATGCGGGTCTGGGCCGCCGGCGGGCGGACCGCGCTGTTCGCCACCCACCACCTGGAGGAGGCCGACGCCTTCGCCGACCGGATCGTCCTGCTGCGCCGCGGCCGGGTCATCGCCGACGGCCCGACCACGGAGGTCAAGGCGCTCGTCGGCGGCCGGACGATCCGGGCCACGCTGCGCGGGCTGGACGCCGCTGGGCTCGCCGGGCTCGGCCGGCTGCCGGGCGTGGCGCGAGCCGAGGGCCGTGGGGAGTCGGTCACGCTGACCTGCCCGGACAGCGACGCGGCCCTGCGCGCACTGCTCGCCACCCACCCGACGGCCGAGGACATCGAGATCGTCGGCGCCGGCCTGGAGGACGCCTTCGTCGCCCTGACCACCGACGACACCGCCACCGCAGCCGCGTCGCCCGCCGTCCCGATCCCCGCGCGGGGCGCTGCCGCGGGCCGCAAGGAGTCCGCGTCATGACCACCACCCCCGCGGCCGACGCCCCGATCAGCGGCGCGGCGGTCACCTTCCTGCGCTACGTCCGGTCCGAGGTCACCCGGGTCTGACGCAACACCCGCCTGCTGATCTTCACCCTGTTTCTGCCGATCATCCTGTTCGGCGCATTCAGCGCCTCGCAGGGCGCCGACGACCGGCTGGGTAACCTCACCGTCGCCCCCTACATCATGATCAGCATGGCGTCGTACGGGGCCATGAACGCCGTGCTCGTCACCGCCGGGCGGATCACGACCGAGCGCTCCATCGGCTGGAACCGGCAGCTTCGGCTGACCGCCCTGACCGGGCCGCAGTACGTGCTGGGCAAGGCGATCACCGGGTTCACCCTGGCCGTCCTGCCGATCGTCACCGTGTTCGTCGCCGGCGACGCGATGCACGGGGTCCGACTGTCGGCCGGGACATACCTCGGCGCGGGCGCGTCGGTCCTGCTCGGCCTGGTACCGCTCGCGGCGTTCGCGATCTGGCTCGGCTACCTGGTGCGCCCGGAGAACATGCAGGCGGTCACCGGCGGGGTGTTCAGCCTGCTGGCCCTGGCCGGCGGGATCTGGGTGCCGGTGGAGAACTTCCCGGGCTGGCTCGCCGATATCGTGAAGGTTCTGCCCATGTACTGGTCGGCCCAGTCCGGCCGGGCGGTGCTCGCCGGTGGCTGGATCGGCGGACGCGGCCTGGTCACCCTGGCGGTGTGGACGGCCGTGCTCGGCACCCTCGCTGGTCGCGCCTACCTGCGCGACCAGCTCCGCGCTTGACGCCGCGCCGGGCCGGCGCGGCGTCGGCACAGCGACCGGACGGGGAGACGATGACGATGGCCGGGCGGGTGGCCGGCGCCGCCGGCGGCGGGGCCGGCACGGCGGGAGCGCTGCGCCGCTGGCTGCTACAGCCTGCGCAGCTGGAGCGAGCGGGCCGAGCCAGCATGGACGGCTGGCGCTGGCGCCGGATCACCAGCGTCTTCCTGGTCTACCTCAGCTACGCCGTCTCGGACATGTTCGCCCTGCACGACAGCCCCGGCGTCATCGTGTTCGGCTGCGCCTTGATCGTCGCGTTCTGCCTGCTCTACCTGTGGGTGGTGCCGCTGGTCGCCTTCCGCGGCCGGTGGGAGCTGCGGGTCCCACTGCTGCTGGGGATGACGGCCTGCATCGCCGCGTACCTGCCGCGGGCTGGTGATGTCGGTCTACCTGGCCGTGACGCTGGTCCTGCTGCTGCGTCCGGTCGCCTCCATTCCGCTGGTCTTCGCGATCGCCGCCGTCGACACCTGGCTACCCGAGCACATCGAGTGGTGGAACGTGCAGGGCGAGCAGTGGTCGTTGTCCGGCCCGGCGCTGTTCGCCTCGCTGACCGCGTACGGGATCCGGGTCGGTACGCGTAACCAGGTCGAGCTGTCCCGCGCCCACCAGGAGATCGAGCGGTTGGCCAAGGAACAGGAACGGCTGCGGATCGCCCGTGACCTGCACGACCTGCTCGGCCACGCGCTCACCACGATCACGGTGAAGGCCGAGCTCGCCTCGAAGCTCGCCCGCCGGGACCCGGCCCGCGCCGCCACCGAGATGGCGGAGGTCGCCGCGCTCGGCCGGCAGGGCCTGGCCGACGTGCGGGCCACCGTCGCCGGCTACCGGGAGGTCAGCCTCGTCACCGAGCTTGCCGCGGCCCGCCAGGTGCTCGCCGCGGCGGGAATCCGGGCCGAGCTGCCCGCCTCCGTCGACGAGGTGCCCGGGGCGCTACGGGAGCTGTTCGGCTGGGTGGTCCGCGAGGGGGTGACCAACGCCGTACGCCACAGCGGCGCGCACCATCTGCGCGTCACCGTCGACGATCGCGGCATCGAGGTGGTCGACGACGGCAGCGGACCCGCCGACGCCGCGGGCCGCGGCGCGGGCGCGGGCCTAGCGGGGCTCTCCGAGCGGGTCGCGGCGTCGGGCGGCCGGATCGAAGCCGGTCCCGCGACCGCGGACGGCCCTACGCCCGGCTTCCGGCTGCGGGTCGTCGTCGCGCCGCCGGCCCCCACGGATCTCCCGAACCGCGAGGTCACCCAGGCGACCGGCGGCCCTGCGGACC
>NZ_CADCWT010000263.1 GCF_902806485.1 Candidatus Frankia alpina
TTGTCGGGGTGCCACCGGTATCGGGACCAAGGTCCCATCGCACCACCCGTGTGAGCCAGATTCGGAGAAATGTCCCCCCCCATCCCGGGTAGACCCCGGCAGAGTCGAGACCGAATGACCCTCATCGGGGGTCCGCGATGTGGCGTGCACAACCTCTTGGCCCTCAAGGGGAGGGGATACGGAACTCGGTATTCCTGCCGAAGGGCTCGATGGTGTCACGAAACCTCCTCGAAACGGCGTTAACCGGATCACCGGTGCCGGGGGCACTCCCGCGGTACCCACCTGGGTGGCCCGGACGTGCCTGGGTAGGTGTCATGACACACTTCGTCCCCAGCTCAGCGACAGAGTGCAACAGATAAGTGCTTGTCACGCAACGGCTTGTTGCGCCCCTCGATACGGATGCGGCCCGGAGGTTGACGGTGGAGGCTGAACGGCAACGCAATGATGCGCTGGACCAGCTGGCAGACATGCTCCAGTCTTTGATCGGAGATAACGAGACCAACATCAGTAGGCTGGCAGAAAGGACGGGATTCAAAAGGCAGCAGGTATCTCGGGCCGTCAACGGTCGGGAGGTACCTTCACCGGACCTCTCCGATGCCCTGGATGTCGTTCTCCCCTGCGGAGGAGCGATCAGGTGGCTGCGTGACGTCGCCGACCGGGAAAAGCGGGCGCGACGCCTCGGCGTCGTGCCCCCGATGAGAAAACCGACTGATGAATACGTTCCTGCACCGGAGTGGATGCTCGTAGCCAATGGTGCACGGACAATCGATCAAGGGGTGATTTCCGCGAACCGGCGAGAGTTCGCGGCGCTGCCCGCGCTGCCCGCCCTGTCCGCGCTGGCGGTCTCCACCCGGCAGCGCATCGAGATCGGCAGCGCCTCCGAGCGCACGCTCGACGAGCTGGAGTCCGACGTCGACGAGATCGCGCAGGTCTACGGCTCGGCCCCGCACGCCGCCCTGCTCGGCGAGGTTGCCGAGCGCTGGAAGCAGATCGAGGCGATCCTCGACGGCCGGATGTCCGCGAGCACCCGCAGCCGGGTGACGTTGATCGGCGGCCAGCTCACCTACTTCCTCGGCCGGCTGGCCTTCAACACGGATGACTTCCGTTCCGCCCGCCGGTTCGCCGGCCTCGCCGGAACGTACGCGAACGAGATCAATGAGCCCGTTCTCATCATGTCGGTCGCGGCCCTGCAGAGCTCTATCACTTATCACACGCAGCGCTATCGCCAGGCCATTGCCGCGCTGAGCATCGTCCGCCATGTGAACCACCCGTACATGGACGCGAGAATGGCCGCGTACGAGGCGCGGGCCTACGCGAAGGCGGGCGACAATGACAACGCCCGGCGCGCGCTGAACCGGATGGAGGCGGCGTCCTGCGCAATGGCACCGATGCCGGGAGAAACTCCGGTCGGTCCGGCAGCGGTTGCCATGTTCCGATCCGGGGTGGCCATCACGATGGGCGACGCCGACATGGCCCGGGAATGGGCGCCGATCGCGGTCGCCGGTTACCGGCGAAGGGGCGCCGACTTCACCGTCGAGGAATCCCATCACGCCTCGATGTCCGACGCTTCGCAACATCTCCTCGGTCCCGACGCGGAACCCGAGGAGGCGGCCCGGATCGCCATGACAGTAATGTCGTCCGCGCCGGCGGAACTGACGCATACCGTGAAAGCTCGACTGCGGCAGTGCGCCTCGTCGTTTTCTCCGGAACATCATCGGCTGCCCGCGGTTTCCTCCTTTCTCGAGGCGTGCCGGACGCTGCCGGCCGGAACGCCGGTATGACGACGAAAGAGGCGGCCGTCACGGCCATTCCGACACTCACCACGAAACGCCTCGTTCTGCGTCCGCTCGACAATGCCGACGTTCCCGGTTTCGTCGAGATCTGGTCCGATCCCGAGTTCACCCGCTATATCGGTGGACGGTCCGATCCGGACAGCGTGTGGCATGCGATGGCCGGCAACATCGGCTGCTGGGCGCTGACCGGCGTGGGCCCCTGGGCCGTCGTGGAACGGTCGACCGGTTCGCTCGTCGGGCGGGCCGGGCTGTGGACCGAACCCGGCTGGCCCGACGTCGAGGCCGTCTGGTTCATCCGCCGCGACCGCTGGGGCCGGGGCTACGCGCGCGAGGCGGCCAGCGCCGCCATCGGCTGGGCCTTCGCGCAGCGGCCCGACCTCGACGAGGTCGTCGCGGTCATCCTGCCGGACAACACCGCGTCGGTCCGCGTCGCCGAACGGCTCGACATGACCCCGAGGCGCCTGGAGTTCATCCACGGCGAGGACCATGCCGTCTACACGATCAGCCAGGCCGACTGGAGCGCCGCCCTGCGCGGCCTGCCCGCCGTGCCCGCCGTGCCCGCGCAGGCCGGGTAGAACCCGCGCTGACAACTCGACACCCGAGGCACCGACCACACGATCACCGACACTGCGAACACTGCGCAGCGAAACACAACGGGACACCATGCAACGCGGCGAGAGCGGTGGCCGGGCCCAGGATCACCACCGGGCCCGGGCCAGCCAACCCCACGGTTCGGTCTACCTGTGCGGCGAGCAGCCGCTGCCGGGCCCCGCGGCGAGGCCGGCCAGGACGACCGCGACCGCGCCACGGCTGACCGCGGTGGGCACGGGCAGCGCGGCCGCCGCCTGGGTCAGGCCCCGCACCAGAAAGTAGAGCTCGTCGACGGCGTCGCGCAGCCGGCGGGCCGCGTCCGCCGCGCCCGGGGGGAGCTGGTCGGGGACGCCGAGCAGGTTCGCCAGCGTCACCTTCGTCGCACCCCGCTCGATCATCGCGGTGACCAGCTCGGCGAGCGCCGGACCCGGCTCGGGTGCGGCCACGAGCGTGCGAGCGTGCGCGACGAGATCGTCGAAATGCCGGACCAGCGTCGCCTCGACGAGGTCGGCCTTGGTCGGGAAGTGGCGGAACACCGTCGCGACGCCCACCCCGGCCCGCCGGGCCACCTCCTCCGTCGATGCCTGCGCGCCGAGCTCGCCGAACACCTCCTCGGCGGCGGCGAGGAGGTGTTCGCGGTTCAGCCGGGCGTCCACCCGCATCCGCGACCACCCCTCACCCGACGTCGGCCCCCGCCGTCCGTCGTATCACCCGCCACCGCCGCGGCAGTGTAAACGAAGCTGACACTTCGGTTAGAATCCGAAGTCATCACTTCGTTTATGCGACCGGAGGCACCGATGACGACCGTCGCCACGCCCACCGAGGTCTTCCACGCGCTCGCCGACGGGGTGCCGCGGCTCGTGCTCGGCGACCGCTCCCAGCTCGATCAGCTGGTCGCGCTGTACGCCGAGCACACCGACGTCCGCCATCCGTTCGCCCCGTTTCCGGCCAAGCCGCTGCGTACCCGCGACGACCTGCGTCGGCACTTCGGCGGGGCGACGACGGCGACCGACGGAGTCGAGAGCTTCGCCGCGGTCGGCCGGACCGTGCACGCCACCGCCGACCCGGAGGTCGTCATCGGCGAGTTCCGCTACGTCGGCCGGGCCCACACCCACACCCACACCCACGACTTCGACATCCCGTGCATCTCCGTGCTGCGGGTGCGCGACGGGCAGATCGTCGAGTCCCGCGACTACACCGACGCCGTCGGGTTCGCCCGGGCGTTCGGCCGGCCCGACGAGCTTGCCGCGGCCCTCGCGGCCTGACCTTGCGCTCGCCGTCCGCGACGAAGCACCGGTCCCCGTCGCCGCCATCAACGAATGGCCACCCCGCCCCGATGAACTCCACCCCGGGGCGGCTGCCCGAGGTGTGGGGGCCGGTGCGGCGCGCAGTCTGCTGTTCACCGGCCGGCGGCGAGATGCTCGCCGAGCTACCAGTGCTATACTCAGGGCTCAAGCCCGCCGATATCTGCGCACACCTTCGTGGCAGGCAGTCCGGCCGTCTGTGGCAGTACGCCCGATGCGACATGGAGTTCGACGTGGCCGTTCCGTACACGAAGGGGCTGCACGAGGTCGCGGCCGGCATCTGGGCCTGGCTGGCCCCGGACGGCAGCTGGGGCTGGAGCAACGCCGGCCTCGTCACCGGCCAGGATTCAAGTCTGCTGGTCGACACCCTGTTCGACCTTGAGCTGACCCGCGAGATGCTCACCACGATGGCTCCGATCACCGCGCAGCGGCCGATCAGCGACCTGGTCAACACCCATGGAAACGGCGACCACTGCTTCGGTAACGCTCTCGTACCCGAACACACCCGCATCCACGCGGCACCCGGCGTCTCACGTCATCTCGTCGAAGACGAGTCCCCGCAGTTCCTCGCCCAGGTCGTCTCCGTCGACCTCGGCCCTGTCCTCACCCCGTTCATCACCCGCGCCTTCGGCCCGTTCCGGTTCGACGACATATCCCTGCGCACCCCGGACCGGGAGATCACCGGACCAGGCACCCTCACCGTCGGCGACCGCGAGGTCCACCTGCTGCCGCTCGGGCCCGCGCACACCGACAGTGACGTCGTGGTCCACATCCCCGACGCCGCCGCGGTGTTCGCCGGCGACCTTCTCTTCATCGGCAGCACACCGATCATGTGGGCCGGTCCGATCAGCAGCTGGATCGCCGCCCTCGACACGATCATCGCCCTCGACCCCGACGTCATCGTCCCCGGACACGGTCCGGTGACCGATCTCGACGGCGTGAACGAGGTCAGGGCCTACCTCCACCACGTCGACGCCCAGGCCCGCACCGCGTTCGCCGCCGGCATCGACTGGAAGCACGCCGCACTCGGCATGGACCTCGACCGGTTCGCCTCCCTCAGCGACGCCGAACGGATCACCGTCACCACCTACAACATCTACCGCGATCTCGATCCCGACCTCCCGCAGGCCGCCATGGTGGACCTGTTCACCGGCATGGCCGAGTGGGATGCCACCCGGGGCACCGGCTCCCCTCAGGCGGGCGGGGTCGTGAACTCCGGCTGGTCGATCAGCCGCATCCAGGAACCGTCCGGCTGACGGTGGACCACCTGGGCGCGGGCGCCGGCGCCGTCCTTCGGCGGGGTCGAGGTCAGGGCGGTGTCGCCGCTGGCCAGGGTCGGCAGGGGCGCCTCCTGTTCGAACGGCGGCAGGTGCGGCAGGGCCGTCACCCAGAAGGCGCGGATGGCCTCGCGGCCCACCGTCACGCTGCCCGGCGGGTAGGCCATCACCGCGTCCGGTTCGTAGAGCGCCGCGATGCCCTCGGCGTCGCGGGCGTTGACCCGCTCGACGAACAGCCGGGTGATGTCCTCGGGCTGCCCTGCCTTGTCGCGTTCCGACATGTGTCCTCGCTCCGTGGAGAGTCCTGGTTCTGGTCCGTACCTGTGTGCAGCTGTTCCAGGATCTCCGGCCCGGCAGGCAGACGTCCAACAGATAATCCGTATGAGATCTAGAAGCAGGACTGATGGTTCCGGGGGCTCGGGCGTCCGGCTGTTGCCCTGCCGCTCGGCGGTGGACACTGGTGGGCGGAGGTGGTGCACGATGCCCGTCGAGCTCAACCACACCATCGTCGTCGCCCGGGACCGGCGCGAATCCGCCGAGTTCCTGGCCGACATCCTCGGTCTGTCCGTCGGGACGCCGACCGGCCCGTTCCTGCCCGTGTCCACGGGCAACGGTGTCATTCTCGACTTCGCCACCAGCGACGAGCCGGCCATCGCGGCGCAGCACTACGCCTTCCTCGTCTCCGAACCGGAGTTCGACGCGATCTTCGACCGGATCCGGCGAGCCGACGTCGATTACTGGGCCGACCCCGGGCGACGACAGCCCGGCGAGATCTACCGTCGGGGCGGCGGTCGCGGGGTGTACTTTCTCGACCCGTCCGGCCATTTCCTGGAGATCCTCACCCCCACCGGCGGATGAACCGACCACGCGCGATCCTGCTCGACGTCTACGGCACCGTCGTGGCCGAGGTCAACGACCTCGCCTCGGTCCGGGAACTGCTCCGGGCCACGCCGGAC
>NZ_CADCWT010000264.1 GCF_902806485.1 Candidatus Frankia alpina
CCTACACGTTTTACGAACCATTCAACGAGCCGAATAATGTGAGCTCTGCCAACTGGGATACGGCCATGAGGCAGACCATCGCGAATTTCCGACAGCAGGGCTACCGGGGCCTGCTCGTCATCGACACGTCGAACTGGTCCCACCTGTACGACGACACGCGGATGACCGGTATCGAGGATTACGACGCCAGCCTCACCGGCCGCGCGAACATCGCCTACGCCCGCCATGACTACGCGAGCGAATTCCCCGGTCTCGTCTGGGACGGTACTAAATGGATCAACGAGAACGGTGGGGCCGCGCGTGAACACATTCTCATCGAAACCGAGGCCGGGAACTTCAACAACGGCACCAGTAACACCGCATGGTCCAGCGACGCGCTGGGATTCCTCGCCGCGCGGCCCCGCGCGCAACCGAACTTCGCCAGCGCGTCCGCATTCCTGTTCGGGAACTGGCTCGACCCGAACGCGATGACCGGCACCGCCTACGGCTCACCCACGACATGGGGCAACCAGGTGCGCACCTATCTCGCCGCCGCCGGTGCGACCCCCATCCCGAACGGCTGACCCGCCCGTGGCCGCCCACAGCACAGCCGACGACATCGTCAAGGGAGGGGACGCGTGGATGCCGGCGTGCTCGCCGCAGCCATCTCCGGCGGATGCGGCATCCTCGGCGCCGTCGCGACGGCCATCCTCGGCCGGGTCGCGAGTGCCCGAGCACGGCACGCCGAGGAGCTCGCCGGCGCCCGCGCACGGCGGGCCGAGCAGCAACGCGAAGACCTTGACCGGCTGCGGGTCCTACTCGACGAGCAGCGCGAAGAGCTCGACTGGCGCGCCACCGAGCACGCCGCCACCCGCGCCGAGCTCGCCGCGCTACGCAGACGACTCGAGGAGGGACAGCGTGGTGGATGACGACCCGACCGTCCGGCACGCCGACGAGCTCGCCGCGGCCGCCGACGAGCTGCTCGAGCGCCTGGACCACGAGACCCCGCCGGCACCCCGCGGAGTGGACCGCCTCGACGCCGGCCGGCTCGGCCGGTGGATCGCTGTCACCGCCGGCGGAACCGTGCTGGCCATCCTCGGATCCGCCCTCGCCGTCGTCCTGGTCGTACTGCAATGGTCCACCCGAACCGAGGCCGCTGAGGCGGCCGCGCAGCGCGCCGTCACCGGTGTGATCGCAGCGCAGCACGCCTCCGAGGAGAGCAACTGCCGCATCCTCGCTCTCGGCCGCCGCAAGCCCGGAGAGCCCCCACCAACGACCGCGCTCGGCCTGGCCCGCGCCCAGCAGTACGAAGCCGAGTACCGCCGTCGCGGATGCCCGCAATGACCCGCCAGCGCAGACGGCGTAGACGGGCCCGCGGCCGGCTACCCCGCCCCGGCCGACGCCAGCGATGACCCGCCAGCCGTGGTGGGACGAGACCGGCCCGGACGGCCACCCCTGCCGCGAGCTGGACCGCACCACCTGGACCGACCGGCCCGCCGGCGCCGCCCGACCTGGACCGCGCCGCGGCCGGCGCCGGCGGACCGACGACAGCCTCGCCGGCCGGCTGCGCTACGCCCTGTTACTCGCCGCCCTGGCCGTCGCGCCGGCGGCTCTCTGCCTGTGGGGACTGGGAGGTCTCAGATGACGTCGTACCCGACCCGCTACCCGGGTGCGCGTTGGCGCCCGATCCCTATCAACCACTCGCCCGGGATGGTCCTCCCACCGCGCGGATTCATCCCTCACGTCCAGGTGGGGCTGAACCCGCTGTTCGGGTGGTTCAGCAACCCCACCAGCGCGGTCAGCTCGCACCTGTGGCTGGGCAAGAACGGCGACCTGGAGCAGTACGTCTCGTTCGACATGAAGGCATGGGCTCAGGGTTCTGGCAATCCGTACTGGATCTCGTGTGAGTGCGAAGGCTACGACACCGAGGACTACACGCCCATTCAGGTTCAGCGCCTGGCCGAGATCTACCGGTGGGGCATGGGGGTCTATGGCTGGCCCGACCACCTCACCGACAGCCCGGCCGGGCAGGGTCTCGGCACTCACCGGATGGGCGGCCCGGCCTGGGGCGGTCACTCCTGCCCGGGCGACATCCGGGCCGGCCGGCGCGGTGACATCCTCGCGGCCGCGCTCGCCCACCCCACCACCGCACCGCCGACCGAGGAGGACGACGTCATGACACCGGAGCAGGAGGCGCGGCTCACGAAGGCGATCGCCGCCGTGCCGGACGCGATGAACACGCTGATGACGATGCTGATGCGGCAGGCCGTCACCGGTGATCCGCCGCCGCCGCATGGCCGACGTCAAGGTCGGCTCCATGCCGGAGGCGCTCGGCCTCCTGCTGCTCCGGAGCAGCGACGAGGGCCAGGCGCTCACCGACCTCCGTACCCACATCACCGCGATCGAGGCCTTCTTGTCGGGGGACTTCGCCGCCTGGTCCGCGACGCAGGAGACGACGCTCCGCGAGATCCACCAGCTCGTCGCCGGCGGGCTGCCCGCGGGCACCGACCCGACGGTGGCCGCGAACATCCTCAGCCGCCTCGACCAGCTCGCCGCCGCGCTCGCCGAGCCACGCGCTTACACCATCACGCCGGCGGTGACACGGTGACGACGCGGCCGCAGCCGGCCGCCCATCACCAGGGCCGGCGCATGCTGACCATCGCACGGGCTTGATGTCCCCGCCCGCGCCTTACTACCAAGACGGCCAGGTAACCCTCTACTGCGGCAACAGCCTGGAGCTGCTCGCTGACCACGCGGACCTGCTGGCAGCCGAAGCGATCGTCACCGACCCTCCCTACGGGGAGATCAGCCTCGCCTGGGACGTCTGGCCGGACGGGTGGCCGGGGCTCGCCGCGGCCGCGGCGAAGTCGATGTGGTGCTTCGGCTCGATGAAAATGTTCCTGCGGCACTTCGACGACTTCGCCGGCTGGCGCTTGTCGCAGGACATCGTCTGGCAGAAGCACGCAGGGTCGAGCCCGGCCGCTGATCGCTTCCGCCGCGTACACGAGTACGCGCTGCACTGGTACCGCGGCAAATGGCGGGAAATCTACAAGGAGCCGCAGCGGGAGCCGAACCCCGTTTCCGGGATGAAGGTCGGCTCGGTCAGCCACAGACGCTCTGGCACCGCCCCCCACCTCGGCGGCCTGGGGCCGTCCACCTACCTGTACGACGGAACCCGCCTCGTCCACAGCGTGATTCCTGCCCGGAGCATGCGCGGCCGGGCGCTGCACCCCACCGAGAAACCCCCGCAGATCCTCGCCCCGTTGATCCGCTACTCGTGCCCGCCCGGCCGAGTGATCCTCGACCCGTTCCCCGGGTCCGGATCCACGCTCGCCGTCGCCCGCAGCCTCGGCCGGCGCGCGATCGGCATCGAACGCGACGAGCGATACGCCGAAATCGCTGCCCGCCGTCTCTCCAAACACGACCCGAACGGACCCGCGTGACCAGCGCCCGCCCCGACCAGCTCGTCGGCACCCTCGCTGCCCCCTCGCACACCGTCACCCCCGGAGGCATCCTGTGACCCGTCCCGAGACCGCGGCCCTCCCGCTGCCGCGCCGTGAGCCCGCGGCGATCCTCGGCCTAGTCCAGGCCGCCCTCGTCATCGGCGCGATCTGGCTCCCGATCCCCGTCGAGCTGCAGGCCGCGATCCTCGCGGCCACCGGTGCGATTCTCGGCCTGGTCACGGCCTGGGCGGTGGCTCCGACCCGGCCGGCGGCGATCCTCGCCGTGGTGCAGGCTGGGCTTCCGCTCCTGGTGCTGCTCGGCGTGGACCTGCCCGCCGGCGCGGACGCGGCGATCCTCGCCCTGGCGGCCGCCGCGCTGGGGCTGCTCACCCGGGCCCAGGTGTCGCCGGCCGAGGTCGGCCCGCCGCCGGCGGCCGCTGCGTAACCCCCGCGGCCCAGGCCGCCGCCCGGCCCGCACCGGCCCCCACCCCTACCCGGGGTGGGGGCCGGCTTTGTCATGCGCCCCACCAGCTCATCAGATGGCAATCGTGATCGCCTATCCGCACCGCGAGCTGACGGTCGAGCTGACTGAGGTTCTTCTGATCTTCGTCGGGTGAGACCCGACCGAACGGATCACGCGCGAATCTCAGGATGGCCGCGTCAATATCCTCGTCGCCGTAGTCGGCGCACAACCAGGCCCTCACCTGGACGATGCGGGCCCACCCGGTGTGCTCGCTCAACGCGCGCACCGCCTTGACGAGGTCCCCGTCGATGTCGTTCGCGGTCACTGCGGCTTCTTCCGCGCGTGACAGATCTGAACGACGAGCGCGAGCTGGTCCCGCGCCCACCGCGGCACCCGCGGCTGTCCGGAGACCAGCGCCGCGGCGATCACGTCGATGTCCGGCGCATCGACGAACCAGCGCGCCAGGCGGCCGCGAGCGGCCGCGCGCAGCAGACGCCGGTCAGCAACCAGCACCCGGACGGCAGCCTGTCGGCCGACGTCGGCCACCGCCCACACGCCGAGCCTCGCGGCGAGCTCGTCGGCCGCCTGGTCCCGGCGTCGCATCCACAGCGCCGCCGGCTGCGTCACCCCCGGGATCGGCATCCCGGTCGGGTCGATCACCGGGTCACCGCGTCGGCGGCCGCCTGGCCCTCGTCGCGGAGCTCGGCCAGTTCGGCCTCCGCTTCCTCCCGGCCCTGTTCGGCTGTCTCCCGGGCGGCGTCTGCGCGGGCGGCCCGGTCGACCGCGTCGCGGGCCTCGCCGCGGGCGGCATCCAGCAGGCCGACCGCCTGGTCCGCGCGCTGCTGCTGTGCGGCAGCAGTTTCCCGGGCGGCGGCCAAGAGCTGCTCGGTGCTCTCCGCCCGGACGGCGGCGAGTTCGGCGGCCTGGCGGGCGTCGACGGCGTCCGTGCGGACGGTGGCCAGTTCGGTCTCCGCGGCCTGGCGGGCGGCGGTCGCCGTGTCGCGGTCCCGCTCTGCCCTCTCGGCGCGCTCCGCCGCCTGGGCGAGGTCGACGCGCAGCCGGCCGGCGTCAGCGTCCGCGGCGACGGCACGCAGCTCGGCTGCGTCCCGTGCGGCCGCGGCCGCAGTGGCGTCGGCCTCGGCGACGCCAGCGCGCCGGTCCGCATCGTCGGCGCGGCGCCTCGCCTCGCCCGCCCGGCCGGTCTGCTCGACGGAGTCGGCCTGCGCGGCCGCGGCGCGCTGCTCGGCGTCGCGGGCCCGTGCCTCGGCCTGCTCCGCCTCGGCCGCCATGGCCTCGGCGGCCTCCTCGGCGGTGATCCGCGCCAACTGCTCGGCGGCCAGGCGCGTCTCGGCGTCGGCCACGGTCCGCAGCGCCTCCGCCCGGACGGCGGCGAGCTCCGCCGCCACCACCTCCGGATCGGTCGCCGTGTCCAGCAGCTCCCGGGCACTGCTGGCCGCCGTCTCGAACTCGGCCAAGAGGTCGCCGAGGCGGAGGACGGTCTCGCGGAGGCTGGCCCCGGCCAGACTCGCGGGCCGGTCGGCTACCCCTTCACCATCCATTGCCTTGCGGGACTTGCGGGCCCGGAACGCGGTCTGCGCGGTGTGGGCGGAGTCGGTGCAGTAGCGGGGGGCCCGGCCGCCCGTGGCCGGCGCCGGCGCGACTGGCGCCGAGCATCCCGGGAACACACACCCCGGCCGGTCATTCGTTTCGTTCGTACGTTCGTTCGTCTCGCGTGACGAACGAACGATTGCGTCAGTCATCGGCCCGCCCCGCGGTTGGCCGCCGTCGTGGCCACGCTCATCGCCCTGTCGGTGCGGCGGCGGAGCTCGGTCAGCGCGCCCGGGGGCCGTGTGGTGATTGCCATGGGTCCTCCCCTGCGCCCCGGCGGGGACGCGTTCGGTGTGGACCGAACAGGGGAGTTTTCAGACGATCATGAGCGTGCGCGTGAGGTGCGCGCGAAGGTGCGCGCGAGGTTGCGCTGATGATCGCTTGGATGGCG
>NZ_CADCWT010000265.1 GCF_902806485.1 Candidatus Frankia alpina
GGAGGTCTTCTCGATGATGTTCGGCAGGACGTAGCGGCCCTGCGGCTGGCCGGCGGCCTGGCGGGTCTGCTCAGACCTCATCTGCTGATAGAGCGTCTCGTGGAACATGATGGCTGCCTCCGGAAACGGATGACGACGGTTCGGTCCGGTGAGCGGGCTGCCCGCTCAGCTCACCGGCCCCTCGCTGGGAACCTGGCGGGCCTGCTGGACCACGTGATCGACGAACCCGTAGTCCTTGGCCTCGTCGGCGGTGAACCACCGGTCCCGGTCGGAGTCGCGCTCGATCTGCTCGATCGGCTGCCCGGTGTGGAACGCGATGCGCTCCTGCATCATCCGCTTGGTGTAGAGCATCTGCTCCGCCTGGATGGCGATGTCGGAGGCGGTGCCCCCGATCCCGCCCGACGGCTGGTGCATCATGATCCGGGCGTGCGGCAACGAGTAGCGCTTGCCCGGCGCACCGGCGCAGAGCAGGAACTGACCCATCGACGCGGCGAGGCCGAGCGACACGGTCGCGACATCGTTCTCGACGAACTGCATGGTGTCGTAGATCGCCATGCCGGCGCTCACGGACCCACCCGGCGAGTTGATGTAGAGGAAGATGTCCCGGGTCGGGTCCTCCGCGTTGAGCAGCAGCAGCTGCGCGCACAGCGCGTTGGCGATCGCATCCTCGACCACCGATCCGAGGAAGACGATCCGGTTGGCCAGCAGGCGGTTGAACACTTGGTCGTCGAAGGCGGGCCCACCCTGGCCGGGCGAACGGAGCTCTGGACCCGGAACTGGCAGGCGCGGAACTGCGAGGTTACTCACGGTCAGCTCCTCGGCTTCCTCACATGGGGCGGCTGATTGACCGGCTCGACACTATCTGTGACACGCGCAAGTTCTCGCCATTCAGGCTCGATGTTCGCGCTGGGCGTGAGGACCGGCCAGTCCGGACGCCCTCGCGACGCCGCTGCGCCGGCCCTCGACGACGGCACGCCGCAACGCCAGACGGCCCTCGAACCGAGTCCGGGGGCCGTCTGGCGAGCTGACAGACCGTGCGGCGCGAGCCGCACCACCGCCTGCCGCGAGGTCAGATGTCGCGGTCCACGCCTTCGCTCGTCGCGGTCGCCGCCTGGGCCGGCTCCGCAGCGGCCTCGGCCTCGGCATCGTGACCGGCATGATCGTGACCGGCGTGCTCGTCGTCGGCCTCGTCGTCGTCTGGAGCCGGGCGGGCCGGGAGCACCAGCTCCACCGCGGTGCCCTCCCCGTCGACGACCTTGGCGTTCTCCAGCAGCAGGAACAGCGCCTTGGTCCGCAGAACGTCGGCCATCAGCGCCTGCAGTCCCTCGCCCTGGGCGAGCTGCTGGGCGTAGACGTCGGGCTGCAGACCCGAACGCTGGGCCCGCATGATCACCTGCTCCATGAGCTCACCCTGGTCGATGCCGATCGACTCGGCGTCGATGACCGCGTCCAGGATGAGCTGGGAGCGGATCGCCTTGTCCGCTGTCTCGCGGACCTCGGCGTCGAACTCCTCGGCGGACTGACCAAGCGTCTCCAGGTAGGTCGCCCGGTCGGTGCCGATGTTCTCCAGCTCATGGGACAGTCGGTGCTCCCGGGCCTCGATCTCGCCCTCGAGCAGGGAGGCCGGGACGGGCACCTCGACCCGCTCCAGCAGGCTCTCCAGCAGCTTCTCCCGGGCCTGCCCGACCTGCTCGGTACGCCGCGACTGCTCCAGCCAGCTGCGCACGTCGGCGCGCAGCTCGTCCAGCGTGTCGAACTCGCTGGCCGTGGTGGCGAAGTCGTCGTCGAGGGCGGGAAGCTCCTTCTCCTTGACCCCGCGCACCGTCGCGGTCACCTCGGCCTGCTCGCCGGCCAGCAGCGCCGTGGTGAACGTGTGGGACTCGCCGTCGGCGGCCCCGATGATCGCCTCGTCCAGGCCCTCGATGAGGTTGCCGCTGCCGACCTCGTAGGACAGCCCGGTGGCCTCGGCGCCCTCGATCGGCTTGCCGTCGGCCTGCGCGGACAGGTCGAGCGAGACGAAGTCGCCCGTCTGCACCGCCCGCTCGACCGGCTGGAGCTGCGCGAACCGGTCCCGCAGCGCGCCGAGCTGCTCCTCGACCTGCTCGTCGGTGACCTCGACGGCGTCCACCGTGACCTGCAGATCGGAGAACTCTGGCAGCACCACCTCGGGGCGGACGTCCACCTCGGCGGTGAACACGAGCTGGCCGCCGTCGGCGAACTCGGTGATGTCCACCTCGGGGCGCGACAGCACGTCGACCTCCTCGGCCTGCACAGCCTCGGAGTAGAGCTGCGGCAGCGCCTCCTGGACCGCCTCGTCCAGGATCACGCCACGACCGAGGCGCTGGTCGAGGATCCGCGACGGTACCTTGCCCGGCCGGAAGCCGGAGACGCGGACCTGGCGGGCGAGCTTGCGGTAGGTGGCATCGAGCGAGGGCTTGAGCTCGTCGAAGGGCACCTCGACGGTGAGCTTGACCCGGGTCGGGCTGAGGGTCTCCTTGGTGGCCTTCACGGCGCGGCGGTCTCCTGGTACGACGTTGGACGGGGTGACACGCCGAGGCTATCGGTCGGGGCGGGGAGACTCGAACTCCCGATCTCCTGCACCCAAAGCAGGCGCGCTAGCCACTACGCTACGCCCCGAGGCGTTGCCTGCTCATCTTACGGGGTAAGCTCGCCTCGATCACCTGCGGGTGTAGCTCAATGGCAGAGCCCCAGCCTTCCAAGCTGGCCATGCCGGTTCGATCCCGGTCACCCGCTCTCCAATACCGCCCAGCCCAGCGGCCCTCGATGCCGCCGCGGTCTGGTGGCCATCGTCGGCCCGGAGCCGATGCAGCGGGCCTCGAAAATCACCCGCACACGGGCGCCCGTGTGCGGGTCGGTCTGCACGCACCCCCCATCAGTCCGGCGCCGGACTATGCCGGCATCTCCGGCCGGAGTCGGCGTCGCGACCGGGTCGGCCCGCGCGCGTCGACATGCCCAGATGGCATGCCCGTCGGCATGTCGCGTGGTCGGACGCGCACCGGCTCCAGTTGGAGGTGCTCGACCTGGTCCCGGCGATCTACCGGGCGGCCCGGCTCGCCCGTGGCCGCGGGGCGTTCCAGGCGATGCTCGTCGATCGCGGAGTGCTGGTGCGTACCCGCCACCCGGCAGCGAGCGCCCCCCGGCTCGCCGAGCGCTCGGAGCTCACCGACTTCACGGACGCCGAGCTCGTCGCGGTGACGCAGCTCCCTGGACAGACGCAGCTCCCTGGACAGCGGCCCAGCGGGGTCTCGCCCCGCGAGGCGGTCTGCACGGATCAGGCCCTCAATAAGCCCGATCCTCCCAGCTCACAGGCACTTCCCTATTCCCAGCATCCCAACAGACGATCACCGGCATGAAAGCCCGGGGTTGACCAGGCCAGCTGGCACCGCACGGCCACCCATCTGCCAGCCCAGTTCCCGGCCAGATCGTGCCGAGGCTTACGTACGGTTCCATAACCGAAAACCGCAACCAAGCCTCGGCACGATTCCGCGCATGACTGATCACAGAAAGACGGGAAGGATGCGGCGGCCGGTGGGGCGCGCTGAATCCCGAGCCACTCCGCCCGGGTTCACAGGCACTTTGCCGATGCCGCGAGCCCAGGCCGAGGGCGCGCCCCGGGCGCCGTCGCTGGTGCCGGCCGTCGACACTGACGACCGGCACCAGCGCCGGCAGGCCTGGACCGACTGCAGCCCCGCCCCGGCCGCCGGGTTGCCGGGAGCCGGGAAGGGATTCTCCGCCGGCAGATCACCAGGGTGCGGTCAGCCCACCGTCAGCACGGTGGGCTGACCCGCCGACCGGAGCAACCGGTGCAACGGCTCAGTCACCAGTTCCAGCCATTGTCCTTCCCCCTGTCTTTGCGCTTGTCACCGAACCAGTCGTCGTCGAACCAGTCGTCCTTGCGCTTGTCATCCTTACGCCAGTCGTCCTTGCCCCAGTCGTCCTTACGCCAGTCGTCCTTGCCCCAGTCGTCCTTACGCCAGTTGTCCTTGTCCCACTTGTCCTTGCCCCAGTCGTCCTTGCCCCAGTTCTGGGCCTGCTTGACTGTGTCCCCGCCGTCGGACGCCCAGGCGCTCGAAGCCGCTGGTCCCAGCGCGACGAAAATGGTCGCCATGCTCGACAGCGCGACCGCCGCCGCCCGGGCCCTCATTGATCTCCGCACAGTTCTCCCCTACCGTTTCGGAAAAGCAACAAACCAAGGTCGCTGGAAAGCGTATCCGGCCTGTCGTGGACCGCAAATCCTGTCGCTCACCCTGAGTTTTGTTCACGTTTCATACCGCGTTCTCGCACGCTCTCCTCAGATGACCGGAGAATGACCAGAAGTGATTTCGACGGGTCGGCCCCGCGGCGCACCGCCGCGTCCGGCGGGGTGCGCGCCGGGGGGCGACGCGGCGATCCGCCGGGGATCGGCCGGCCTGCCCCGATCTCACCAACGACGGTCGGCGGCCGGTGCGAGGCATCCCGGCCCGTGCAGGTGCACCCACCCCACCGACTACGTAAAGTAATCACCAGATGGCCGAGGGGGTCTGGATGCGCAGCACCGACACAAGCCGCCCGCCGGCGCCGGGCCTTCGCCCGCCGCCTCGCCCCGGCGTCGCCGGTCCGGCCGGCCTCCTGCTCCTGGCCACAGCGCTGCTGGCCGCGACCTGCCTGGTCGGCGCCTGTTCAGGTGGTCGGACCGCACCTGCGCGACCCGCCGCCGCAGCAGCGCCGACCCGCGCGACGCACCCACCGGCCGGCGCCGGCCCCGCCGGCCCCGCGAAGGGTCGGCACCTCGTGGCCCAGGCCGTGGTACCCGAGATCACCTGGTTCGCGACCCCGGACACCGGGGCCCCGCAGGGTCGGCTCGCCAACCCCAACCGGGAGGGCGTGCCGCTGGTGTTCGCGGTGGAGGAACGCCGGGCCCACTGGCTGCGGGTCCAGTTGCCCGTGCGGCCCAACGGGTCGCGGGGATGGCTGCGAGCCGAGGACACCCAGGTCACCGAGACCCCGTATGACCTGCGAGGCGACCGGTCTGCGCATCGGCTCACCGTGCTACGGGACGGCGCGGTCCTCGCCCGACTCCCGGTGGGCATCGGAACCGGCGGTACCCCCACGCCGTCCGGCGAGTTCTACCTCACCGAACTGCTGCGACCCACGGATCCGAACGGGCCGTGGGGGCCGTACGCCTTCGGCCTGTCGGGCTTCTCGGACGTGATTACCCAGTTCAACGGCGCCAACGGCATCATCGGGCTGCACGGCACGAACCGCCCCGACCTGGTCGGGACGGACGCCAGCCACGGCTGCATCCGGCTTCGCAACGAAGACATCGAAAAGCTGGCGGGAATCCTCCCCATCGGCACGCCTGTCTCCATCGAACGGTGATGCGCGTCATTTCTGGCGGATGCGGGACAACATCCCTAGGCTATCTTCATGACGGGTTACCATCTGGCCCAGGTCAACATCGCCCGAGTACTCACCCCACTCGACTCCCCCGCGCCGGATGACATCCTGGCCGGCCTCGCGCCGGTTAGCGACCTCGGCGACGGGCAGCCCGGCTTCGTCTGGCGCCTGCAGCCCGAGCAGGGCGCCGCGGCCGTGCACACCTTCCGGCTCGACGCGGAGGCCGACCTCACCGTCATCGTGAACCTGACGGTGTGGGAATCGGCGGACGCGCTCGCCGACTTCGTCTTCCGCCATGGTCAGGGCGCGTTCCTGCGGCGCCGGCGGGAGTGGTTCCATCCGACCGACCGGGCCACCAACGCCCTGTGGTGGGTGCCCACCGGGCACCGTCCCGGCAGAACGGGTCAGGCACCTGCGCACGCACGGCCCGACCGCGACCGCGTTCACCTTCCGGCTGACGTTCCCCCCGCCGGATCGGCGGATCTCC
>NZ_CADCWT010000266.1 GCF_902806485.1 Candidatus Frankia alpina
CCGCGCCTGGATGCCCGCAACCAGCTAACCCAAGATCAAACAAATACCTGACCAGTTACGGTCCTCGATGTCGGTCGCAGTGTCGAGGTCCGCCGTGCTGACCTGACCGAACTGGTCGAGGATGCGGTAGCGCAGCTGCTCCTGCTCCTGCTCCTGCTCCTGCTCCTGCTCCTGCTCCTGCTCCTGCTCCTGCTCCTGCTCCTGCTCCTGCTCCTGCTGGGTCATTGTGATCCCTTCTCGTCATTTCTTCGAACGTGCTGAAGATTGCGAGAGGGACGGTACCGCAGTCGGCTCGGGTAGCGCCAAGCCGAAATCGAATTCGGATGTATGCACTCGCTCTAGAGCATCTGACACCGCAACCTCGGCAGTCCGGATGCGCATCCCTCTTTCGGGAATAAAAACGGAAAAGCGGATCGTAAGGGACGCCACCGGTGTCGTCGTGGGTGTGATCGCCACACGAGCGGGTTCCGCACGCAGACACGAGCCGCTCCCGTCACTAGGATGCGTTTCGACAGCGGCGCCGCGCGGATGGTGCGCCCTCGAAGATGAAGCGATTCCGCCCTCGCTCCACCTTCCGGAGGAACAGCTCCGCATGGCCTTCTCTGCGGACATCTGGGCCCTCTTCTGTCCGAAGACCTGTGCGCCGGTGGCGGTAGGCAGGTTTCCTCGAAAAAGGCCGGTTCACCCCGCTCGCGTGAGCTGTCGCCACAGCGTCGCCGTCGCCGCACCGACCGTGGTCGGGCGGACGGTGTCCTAGCCGAGGGCGCGCTGCGCCGCCGGGTCACAGGCGTCGGCCAGCAGGTCCAGGGACAGGCCGAGGACGCCGGCGAGCGCGGCGACGGTGAAAAACGCCGGAGTCGCGATGCGCCCGGCCTCGATCTTGCGCAGCGTCTCCGCGGACACCCCGGCCGCGGCGGCGACCTCGACCATGCTGCGCTCGCCGCGCGCGGCCCGCAGCAGCGCCCCGAGCCGCTCGCCGCGCTCCCGCTCCGCTCTGGTCAACGGCGTCCGCACCATAGCCGTGATAGTAATACCGGTATAGTAATTGGGCGCAGGTTCGGTGGTCTCGGCGACACCAGCGGCGCCGGCGTCGACGAAGAAGGATGGTTGCGATGGTGGAGTTGAAGTCGACCGCGGCGATCGAGGCGATGGCCGCCGTCGGCGTCACGGGTCGCGAACTGGACACCGTCGCCCACACGGTGATCCGCGACGCCGGCGCCCTACCGGTGTTCCTGCACTACCACCCCGGGTTCGCCCCGACACCGTTCCCCGCGGTCATCTGCGCCTCGGTCAACGACGTCATCGTCCACGGCATCCCGAGTGACACCCCGCTGCGCGACGGCAACCTGGTCAGCATCGACTGCGGCGCCGAGCTCGACGGCTGGGTCGGCGACGCCGCGATCAGCTTCACCGTCGGCACCCCCCACCCCGGCGACGCCACCCTCATCGACACCACCGCCGCGGCGCTGGCCGCCGGCATCGTCGCCGCCGTCCCCGGCAACCGCCTCGGTGACATCGCCGCCGCCATCGGCCGGGTCGGGCGCACCGCCGGCTACGGCATCCCCCGCGGCTTCGGCGGACACGGCATCGGCCGGCGCATGCACGAGGATCCCAGCGTGCCCAACGACGGCCAGCCCGGACGGGGCATGCCGCTGCGCGAAGGCCTCGTCCTCGCCCTGGAACCGATGTTCTGCGCCGGCGGCCGCGACAGCTACTACACCGCCCCCGACGGCTGGGGCCTGCACACCACCGACGGCAGCCGCGCCGCCCACGTCGAACACACCGTCGCCATCACCGCCGACGGCCCGCGCATCCTCATCACCACCTGAGCGGGTTCGTTGCGGCCCGCCACCACGGCGGTCGATAGTCGGAACTGGCCGTCGCGACACCCACCGCCGGCCGGTGATCAACCCATCCGACCCCGGACCCCTCGGAGCCTGTCATGACGTCGCCGTCACCCGCCCTGGCGCCCTTCACCATCGACGTACCCGACGCCGTCCTCGACGATCTACGCCACCGGCTGCGCCGCACGCACTGGACCGAGCAGATCCCCGGCACGGGCTGGGACCTGGGCACCGAGGTGGACTACCTGCGCGAGCTGTGCGCCTACTGGGCGGACGGGTTCGGCTGGCGGGCCGCCGAGGCCCGCCTCAACCGCTGGCCGCACCTGTGCACCGTCATCGACGGCACCACCGTGCACGCCCTGCACGCCCGCTCGCCGCACCCGGGCGCGGTGCCGCTGCTACTCACCCACGGCTGGCCCGGGTCGATCGTCGAGTTTCTCGAGGTCATCGACCGCCTCGTCGACCCGCCGGCCTACGGCGGGGACGCCGCCGACGCCTTCCACGCCATCTGCCCGTCACTGCCCGGCTACGGCTGGTCCGGGCCGACGGTCGCCCGCGGCTGGCATGTGCGCCGCATCGCCGACGCCTGGGTGGAACTCATGACCCGCCTGGGCTACGACCGCTTCGCCGCGCAGGGCGGCGACTGGGGCGGCGCCATCACCGCCCATCTGGGCGCCGACCACCACGACCGCCTGCTCGGCATCCACCTCAACCTGGTCCCCCCGCCGCGGATGACCCGCGACGAACGGGCCGCCCTCACCCCCGACGAGGTCGCCGACCTCGACTACGCCCGCCGCTTCGCCCAGCACGAGACCGGCTACCAGGCCATCCAGGGCACCAAACCGCAGACCCTCGCCCATGGGCTGGCCGACTCCCCGGCCGGGCTCGCGGGCTGGATCGTGGAGAAGTTCCGCACCTGGTCGGACTGCGACGGCGACATGGAGAAGGCGATCAGCCGCGACGACCTGCTGACCAACATCACCACCTACTGGGTGACGGAGACGATCGGCTCGTCGATCCGGCTGTACCTCGAAACGCAGGCCGCGGGCCTGTTCGGCGCCCCCGAACGCCAGGTGAGCACCTCCACCGGCGCGGCGATCTTTCCGAAGGAGATCTACCGGCCGGCGCGCGCCGTCATCGCCCGCCACTACAACCTGCAGCGCTGGACCGTGCAGCCCCACGGCGGCCACTTCTCCGCCCTCGAACAGCCCGAACTGTTCACCGCCGACGTCACCGCCTTCTTCCGCCCCCTGCGCCCCTAGACGACACAGTTTCGTCAACTAGAGGTCATAGAAGATTAACGTTGAGTGATGGCGGTGTTGTCGCATCCACCCTGCCGCCGAACCTCGGACCACGAACGTGCACCGGCGACGGCCGGTCGCGATGGCCGGGAGGCGTTGCGGTGCGATGTGTACGGTTGCCGGCCTCAGACCGTGCAAAGCGCACCGCAACCGGCTCCGCCCGGGCATCCGGCGCCGGAAAACCCGGTGACGGCGCGCGGCGGGGCCGACAGGCTCATCTCATGAGCCTCTCTTGCCTCCTCGGTACGTTAGTCAAGTAATGAACCCATGAACATGGGTCGCCCTCGAGGGGGTGGATGTGCTCGACGACGCAACACCGCTGTTCACCCAGATCGCCCAGCGGCTGGCCAAGGAGATCGCCGACGGCGTCCTCGCCGAGGGCGAACAGGTGCCCTCCACCAACGAGCTGGCCGCCTATCCCGGATCAACCCGGCCACCGCGGCCAAGGGCCTGGGGGTGCTGAGCGACGACGGGCTGCTGGAGAAACGCCGGGGCATCGGCATGTTCGTCGCACCCGGCGCGCGCCGGCGCCTGCTCGACGAACGTTACGTGCAGCCCCTGGTCGCCGAGGCCAGCCGACTCGGCATCGACCCCGACGAGCTGGTGGCGCTGATCCGCCAGGCCAGCCCCACCCCAGGAGGCGTCCCCCTGCGACGGCCACGATCGCGGTGAGCGGCCTGACCCGCCGCTACCGCCACCACTTCGCCCTCGACGACGTCGAACTCACCGTCGAGGGACCGTCCATCACCGGCCTGGTGGGCCGCAACGGCGCCGGCAAGACCACGCTGTGATCCGCGTGCCCGACGGTTTTAGCTACGGGCCCGAGGACGGCGTTCCTCCTCGGTATCGCTGCTGTCTGCATTCGTCAGGATCGCGCTCATCACCACTCCGAAGAGGTGCTCGGCGCGCGCCTCGAGCCCGGGCATGTCGCCGAGCCAGGCCAGCGACGAGGCCAGGGCGAACAGGTCGGCGCCGTCGAGGTCGGTCCGCGCCACGTCCGCGGCCTGGGCGCGGGTGAGGAGTCGAGTGCCGGCCGCGCGCATGGTGACGCAGGAGGTGTGGAGCGCGGACTGGGGGTCCTCGATCGCCCTCATCATCGACGTCGCCACCCCGCGGTAGTTCGTCGTGCACGCGACGAAGTCGCGCAGCCACAACATCAGCGCATCCTGGGGCAAGCTCGAGGTCTCGACCTCGGCTGCCCGTGCCGTCAGCTCGTCGAAGCTCGTGCGGAGCAGGGCCTCGAGCAGCGCCTCCCGGGTCGGGAAGTGACGCAGCAGCGTCGCCAGGCCGACCCCGGCCTGGCGGGCGATGTCGCGCATCGACGCGTCGACGCCCTGTTCGGTGATGACGGCGCCGGCGACGACCAGCAGACGGACGTGGTTGGCCCGGGCATCCGCCCTCATCTGCCCTCCCTTGCACAATCGGATCGCTGACCCGTATATTCGGATCGGCGATCCGGAAAAACGGACCCCTGGTTCGCTTAATTTACCCCGCGAGAGACGCAGGAGAGCGCTGTGCCGACACAGACCATGAAAGCGATCCGGCTGCACGAGTTCGGCGGCCCCGAGGTGCTGCGTCACGAGGAGGTGCCGGTTCCCGAACCGGGGCCGGGTGAGGTGCTCGTCCGCGTGCACGCGGACGGCATCAACCCACCTGACTGGTACGCGCGCGAGGGAATGCCCGACATACCTCCCGAACTCAAGCCCCCGTTCGATCTCCCCCTGATTCCGGGGACCGACGTCTCAGGCGTCGTGGAGGCCGTCGCCGCCGTCGCCGACGTCGACGGCTTCGCGGTCGGAGACGAGGTGGTCGGCCTTCTGCGCTTTCCCACCGCTCTCCAAGGCAGCGCGTACGCCGAGTACGTCACCGCGCCGGCGTCCGACCTCGCCCGCAAGCCGGCTGCCATCGACCACGTGCACGCCGCCGGTCTGCCCATGTCGGGGTTGACGGCGTGGCAGTTCTTGATCGAGCTCGGGCACGACCATCCCTCGCCGTTCCAGAAGGCCCAGCACCGCCCGATGGCGCTCGGCAGCGAGACGACGGTGCTCGTCAACGGCGCTGCCGGTGGCGTGGGGCACCTCGCTCTCCAGCTGGCCAAGTGGAAGGGAGCCCGCGTCATCGCCGTGGCCTCCGGCGCCCACGAGACGTTCCTGCGCAAGCTCGGCGCCGACGAGTTCATCGACTACACCAAGGACCGGCCCGAGGAAGTCGCCCGTGACGTCGACCTCGTCCTGGACACCGTCGGGGGTCCCGACAGCAGGCCCTTCCTGCGCACCCTCAAGCGCGGCGGGTCCCTCTACCCGGTGTACTTCGGCAAGTTCGACGACGAGGAGAACGCGAAGCTGGGCGTCACGGCCACCCAGGTCCGCTCGAACGGCGCGCAGCTCGCCGAACTGGATCGCTTGCTTGACGCGGGCACGGTGCGCGTCGCGCTCGACAGCACGTTCCCGCTCGCGGACGCCCGAGCGGCGCACGAACGCGCCGCCCGAGGGCACATTCAAGGCAAGATCGTGCTCACGGTCGCTTAGCGGCGGAGCCGTTTCATAGAGGTGTCCGGCGCTCGTCCTGCCTCCCAGCGCATGTTGGGTGGCCGCTTTCGCTGACCACGCCCGATCTTTCACCCGATAACCGGGCAAAACGAAGCCTGGCATGACGACAACCGCGGCTTTCGGCTGGGGAAGCAGCTACCTCACCGCAACGCCTACGGGGGAGGTGAATCTCAACCCTGCAG
>NZ_CADCWT010000267.1 GCF_902806485.1 Candidatus Frankia alpina
GCCCCTGGATGCCCGCAACCAGCTAACCCAAGATCAAACAAATACCTGACCAGTTACGAACCGTGATGCCCGTCCGGCCTCACCGCCCCGGGCCACACGGACACCCTGCACGACGAACAACGAACTCGCGAGCAGAACGACCGTGTTGACGAGGCCGATCGTGACGCTCAGATTCTGCTGTGACCGGGCGAACAGCTCCCGATCCCCGGCCCGGGCGTCCATGAAAATCCCGAAAAACAGCCCGAACATCGACATCTCGCCGAGTAGCAGAACCCAGACGCCGGCCGCCCCCGGCACATGCCCCGTGCGAGGGTGCGACTCGGGAGCCTCGAGCCGCACCGCCGACGAGGATGGTTGCACGGGCGCCGACCGCTCAGGCAGCATGCACGCTCGCGACACCGTCAAGCCGCCGGGCCAGCTGCTGATCGCCGACGATCGCCCGGTGGGTCCCCAGGCCATCACGAGCATCCACAGGCCGAACACGCCCAGGGGAACCCAGAACACCAGCAGCCCATGGTAGGCGAACGGTCCGGTCTTGAAGAACGTCAACAGCATCGCCGGCAGGAAGAGGAAGCATTCCAGCAGATTGAAGTAGGCCAGCCAGCGGGGAAAGACCGGTGTCGGCCCGGTGTCCAGCAGCACGGCCAGGGCGATGGCGAAGCTTTGCAGGACGAACGGCATGAACGGCATGATCCAGCCCAGGTCGTGCAGCGCCTGTTTGACTTCCGGGTTGCGTTCCGGCCGGAACGTGGCGGCGGCCAGCACGAGCAGCGGCACCAGCAGAAACTGCCAGGCCGCCAGGCCGGCCCCGAACTGAAGATAGGCCAGCGCCTTCTGCTCGGGCCGGATACGCAGCATCTGCCGGGTGATCACCACGATCAGCGGACCCCACACCATGAACCCGATCAGCGTCAGGACGATTCCGAGCCGGATGAGGTTCGTGCCGTCCCGGTAGAACGCGGCGACCTCCGTTGCGGAATAGTCGGCGGGGACCGCCGGGATGTAACCGGCGGTCAACAGGCCCACGAACATGAGGAGCACGCCTAACGGAACACACGTCACGCATGCGCGTTCGATTCTCTCGCTCACCGTCAGACGCGCCGGCGAGTTCGGGGTGAAAGTCAACGGAACTCCTAGAGGGAAAGTCACCGCACATGTGATCGCGCCCGCTATCTGTGGGCTCAAGGATCGGCGCCGGGCCTGATCTCGGACCAGCCCGATCGGGTGGGGGAAACCTTGGTCAGGCCGGGTCGTTGACGTAGCCGTTGACGCCGACCGTTCCGGAGACGTTCTCTTCCGTCGCCGCCTCGGTGACCTGAATACGCTCACCCGATGCCGGAGCCGTGCACCAGGACGACCTTGATGACCTCGCCCCGGGCCTGCGCCTCGACCGCCTCGTTGATTTCCTTGAAAGGCATCGTGGTAATGATCCGGTCGAACGGAAACGCACCCTTCTTGTACATGTCAATGAGTTCCGGAATGAAGACGTCCGGATTGCTGTCGCCCTCAACGATTCCGGTAAACGACAGGCCTCGGGCCTGCATCTCGATGAGGTTCACCGACAGCGTCGCCGTCGGGTCCGCCGGTACGCCGACCATGCCGAACCGCCCCTGCTGGGCGAGCGAGGCAAGCACGGCGGTGATGACCGGGGCGGCGGCCGTCGTGTCGACGGCGTACTTGACCCCCGCGGGGATGATCGCCCGGACCTGTTCGGCGACGTCGCCCGCGGCGGGGTCGACCGCATGGGTCGCGCCGAGCTCAAGCGCGAGCCGCCGACGGGCGGCCACCGGCTCGACGACGATGATCGTCGCCAGCCCGCGAGCCGCCGCCATGACCGCCGACAGGCCCACCGAACCGCCCCCGGTGACCAGCAGCGACGAACCGGCGGGGCAGTTCAGGGAGTTGAGCACCGCGCCGGCGCCGGTCTGGATCCCGCAGCCGAGCGGTCCGACCAGCTCCAGCGGGATGCCGTCGGGAACCTTCACGACGTTGATCTCGTGGGCCAGCGCGTGGGTGGCGAACGACGACTGGCCGAAGAAGTTGCCGCCCACGTCGGCCGCGCCGTCGTGCAGGGGAGTCGTGCCGGCGCCACCCACCCCGCTGAAGTTGAGCTCCATGAACCGGACGCAGTACACCGGGGAACCGGCCAGGCACTCCGGGCAGGCGCCGCAGCTGTTGAAGCTGGCCGCGACCCGGTCCCCGGGCGCGACCTTGGTGACGCCCTCCCCCACCGCGACAACGGTTCCGCTGCCCTCGTGACCGACGACGGAGGGGAACGGGAAGGGCAGGTGGCCGTGCGCGACGGCCAGGTCGGTGTGACACAACCCGACCCCCGCCACCTCGATGAGTACCTCCCCGGGACCGGGGCCGGCCAGGTCGAGCTCCTTGATCTCGAAGTCCGAGCCAAGTTTTTCGAGTACCGCGGCTGTGATCTTCGCGGCGTTCCTCCTGTTTCGCAGTCCCGCGACGAGCGCGTCGGCTGCTCGGCCGTTGTTCTTCTTCGGTGTTGTCCGATGCCGCGTCAGGCGCTGGAGTCGACGACGTTCGCCCTGATCCCGTCGCAGGCCTCGGTAATGATCAGCTGGCAGGACAGCCGCGAGTCCTCGTCGGCGCCATCGAGGAACTCCAGGAGTTCGGTCTCCTCGCTGACGGGGTCGTCGAACAGCGCGCGGGTCGCCGCGTCGAGGTGCACGTGACAGGTGGCGCACGAGCAGCCGCCGCCGCATTCGGCGACGATGCCCGGCAGGTTGTTACGGACCGATCCATCCATGATCGAAAGTCCGACCGGGACGTTGACGACCTTCTCGGTCCCATCCGGCAGGACGTAGGTGATCGCGGGCATGCGGGTTTCTTTCTCTTCGTCAGGTGGGAATCAGCTCACGCGGCGTAGAAGCCCGGCTCGCGCAACCATTTCTCGATCGGCCCGTCGAGGAACTCCTTCGACAGGGGCGGCCGGTGGTAGGGCGGGTCCGGCTCGTCGCCGAGGACGAGCACCTCGCCGGCGAACCCGGCCTGGCGCAGGAGCGCGGCGAACGTCCCGCCCGCGTGGCCGGCCCCGGCGATGACGACGACGCGGGCGCGCCCGCCGGTCAACCCAGATCCAGGCGGATCGGGAGCCGGCGCAGCCCGCCGACGAAGTTGGTCTGGACGACCCTGCGGTCGCCAACGACCTCGATCGACGTCAGGCGGGGAAGCAGCTCCTCCAGCATGATCCGCAGTTCCTGCTTGGCCAGGTGCTGGCCGATGCACATGTGCGGGCCGTAGCCGAACGCGATGTGCCGGTTCGGCTTCCGGTCGAGGCGGAACTCGTCGGACGCGTCGAAGATGTCGGTGTCCCGGTTCGCCGACTGGTAGAGCAGCATGAACCGGTCGCCCTTGGTGATCTGCTGCCCCCGCAGCACGTAGTCCTGAGTCGCCTGCCGGGCGAAGTGCTTCACCGGAGACACCCAGCGCAGCCCCTCGTTGACGAGGTCGGGCACCAGCGCCGGGTTGGCCCTGACCCGGGCGAACTGCTCCGGGCGGTGGGCCAGCGCCTCGAGGATGCCGGCCAGCGTGCTCGATGTGGTGTCGTGCCCGGCGGTGGAGATCGCGACGAACCAGCCGTACGAGACCTCCTTCGCAAAGAACTCACCGTCCGGCCGGCGCGCGTTCGCGATGATGGAGGCCAGATCGTCCTTCGGCTCGGCCCGCCGCGACTCCACGAGAAGGTCGAAGTAGGCGTAGAAGTCGCGGATCGTCGCCGACCATTGCTGCGCCGCCGCCTCGGGGGTCAGCGCGGCGACGTCCTCCCGCTGCGCTTCGGGGTCGGCGGTGCCGAAGAACTCCTGGGTGAGGGCCATCATTCGGGGCTCGTCCTCGGCCGGGACCCCGAACAGCGACATCACCACGTGGAGCGGGTAGAACAGCGCGAAGTCGCCGACGACGTCGAGCTCGTTGACGCCCGGGCGTAGCCGCTCGGCGATCGCCTGCCGGGCCAGCTCCCGGATGCGGTCCTCCCACTTCTTCAGGGAGGCGGGCCGGAACCATTCGTTCGCGATGTCCTTGACCATCGTGTGCTCAGGCGGGTCGAGGTAGGTCACCCGCCTCGAGGATCCGCAGGCTTCCCCCGGTCAGGGACCGGGTGAAGCCGTCGCCGGCCTGGTTCTGCAGGATCGGGTTGTGCGAGCCCGGCTCGTCACCGCCGCCGCTGGTAAAGATCGCCGGCTGCTTCTCGATCTCCATGATGTCCGCGTGCTTGGACACGAGCCAGAGCGGGTCGTAGCCCTCGACGTGGACCTTCGCCAGCGGCGCGTGCTCCCGCAGCCACTGGTAGGCCGCGAAGAGCGGGCCGTCGTCCCGGTGTCCTTCGGGCAGCACTACCCGGCGTGCGATCTCATCCGGGACGCTGACGGTCGACGTGGACTCGGTAATGGTCATGGGGCGCTCCTGCGTCGGGGCGACTGAGCCGGCCGCTCGGTCTGACGGCTTCATCCGGCGGGATGCGCCCCATCATGTGAACCGAGTCACATGGTCCGCATCACTCTTAAGGGAGGCTTTTCTCCCCATCCGACGCTGGGTGACCAACCACTCACCGACAGAAACACTCGGTTATGCAGCCGGGAGCGGGTACGGACCAAACGCGCCGACCGGCAGACAAGGCCCAGATATGCGTCCTAGAACGAGTGGGATTTCTGTCCCCTCGGCCTGTCCATCGCCTGGAGCACGAAGGCTCGGTCCGTCCCGTGGTAATACGCGGCGCCGGCCTCGGAACGGGTTGCCACGCCGAGCTTGCGCATCATGCTCTTGACATGCGACTTGACAGTCGCCTCGGTGACGAAGAGGCGCTCGCCGATCTGCGCGTTGGTCAGGCCCTCCGCGACCAGCCGCAGGACCTGCTCCTCCCGGCGGGTCAACCCGGCCCACGCATCGGCATCCGGCAAATCGGGGAACCGGCGAGCCGGGCGTGACGCCCACGCGACATCGCGGCGCACCGGGCCGGGCGGCGGGACGGAGACAGAACCGACGCCGGAGTCGGCCGCGAGGTGGTCCCGCTCGTTCCCGAGTCGTCCCATCAGGTCATGCAACACCGCGGTGTGACCTTCGACGGTCTCCCGGACGGTTTCCAGGTCCCTCAGCGTCTGGACCCACTCCAGGGGGGGGCGAGCCCCGCGGCCAGCAGAGTGAACAGGTCACGGTCGAACTCGTCCATCACGCCGGTCTCGGTATTGCGATCGACGTGCAGCAGGCCCACCACCTGGTCCCGCAACACCAGCGGGGCGGCGACGTAGGACCGCCACCGGGTGGCCGCCAGCAGCTGGGCGTGCACACGTGGATTGCTCTGGACATCGCGAACCAGAATCGTCGAACAGGTACGCACGACCTCGTCTTCGAGCAGGTCGTGGATACGCCGGTAGGCCGGGGTGCGCCCGGCAGCCACGATGGCCACCGCCTCGCCCGGGTCGCTGCGGGTGCGGGCCGCGCAGGGAATCCACCGGCCGTGCCGAACCCAGGACAACAGGGCTCGGTCGTAGCCCAACTCGACCGTCAAGTGCGGGATGAGCTCAGCGAGCTCGGCGACCGTCGTGGCCCCTCGGAACCGCTGCAGCACCCGGGCGAGCAGCGCGGGGGCCCCCGCCCGCGCAGCGCCGTCCAGCTGACGAGATCCAGCCGGGCGGCCGCGAACTCGTTCGCGGCGACCTCGGCGGCTGCGGCCAGGTCCGGCCGCAGCTCGGCGGCGGCCCGCACCGCCGCTGACGCTTCGGTCAGCGCCTGGAGGACCTGTTCGGGGTCGGCCACACCGTAACGGGGAACCGGGAAATCTAAGTGAAAGACGGATATTGAGCCATTCCCGGCAACGATTTGTGAGGTTGGGTAATTGTTGCGGGGTGTGAGTGTCC
>NZ_CADCWT010000268.1 GCF_902806485.1 Candidatus Frankia alpina
ACATTCCTCACAACCTAGAGTAACCAGTCAGCACGGAAAGTGACCTTCGCGCGGCCCTGTGCGGCGACGCCCTTGCATTGCGTGCCGCGCGGCCGCGCCAACAGACGCACGGTCGCGCGTCCGGCCTGCCGCCCGATGGTGGTCCCCCGCCGGCCGGCGGAATCCGCGGGACCACTGACCAAATGGCAAGACGACTATGAACGGCCTCATTGTCATAGCCGGGATGGGCTACAGGGCCGGTCAAATCCCAGTTTTCTGACTAGAAAGGTGGTGGTCACAACTACCCGGCCCTCTGCTGTTGGCCGGACGTTCACCCGGCGCTGCCACCCTCTGCTCGGCGCGTCGGATGCTCACGTGCGGCGCTGCGGTCACCGAAGGGAACGATATGGGGGATCACGAACACCGGGCGGTTCGTCCCGGCGGGGGTCGGAATCCGGGTTCAGCCGCACCGGTCCGCCGGTCGCTGCGGCCCGAGCGGTCCGACGCCGTGGCGCCGGTCGGCCGCCCTCGCGCGGTGTGGGTGCCCGCACGATGACCGGGCCGCTCATCGTCGGTGTCGATGCCGGCTGCGCCTCCCTGCGCGACGCCGACCTGCTCATCCACCGTCTGGTCGAGGTGTTGGACCTACCCGGTGACACCGTCGCCTGCACCCATCTCGTCGGCGCGCAGGCGCCACACGTGGCCCTGTCGCTCGCGGTCTCGCCGACCTGGTGCGGGCCGGGCAGCTGGCGACGAGTCGCGCATCTCGCCGGTGAGCTCGCGATCGTGGAGCTGGCAGCGGCCCGGCGCGCCGCCGCGGCGGCGCGGGTCGGGTCGGACCCGGTCGGGGGCCCCCTTGCCAGGCACGCCCCGCGGGTGGGACCCCCGATCGAGGGGAGCCGGGCGGCAACCGTCCGGACGGGGGGCATCGGCGCCGGTGGCTGGTCCGCCGGGCATGCTCTCCGCGGAACCGGCCAGGCCGCCGGGACCGCCGTCATCGACGCCGCCGCCGCCGGGATCGCCGTCACCGATGGTCGTGCCGGGGGGTTCGGGGGCGCCGGCTCGCCCGGGACGACGGCCGGGCTCGCCGTCGAGTTCCTCCGCGTCGGGGCGCTGGTCGCGGGGCCGGTCGGGCTGGCCTGCGGGGTGGAGCGAATCGGGCCGCCCGAGCTCGCGGACGGCGCCGCGCAGGCCGCCGCGGATCATGCCGACCGGCAGGGCGGGCGGGCCGTCGTGTACCCGGGGGTCGGCCGGCTGCGCGGCACCGTGCTGGTGGAGACCGTGCTCGGGCAGACCGCCGTGGGCCGCGTCGTCGCGCCCGCCGGGCAGGCCGAGCCTCGCAGGTCGGACCTGCTGCGCACGCGGAACCATGTGCGCCCGGTCTGGCGCGACGGCGTGCTCACCCTCTTCGCCGCCGCCGAGCGCGGCCGGGTCTTCACACCGTTCGAGGTGCCCCACGCGGTCACCGTGAGCGGCTGGTAACGCGCCGGCCACGAGCCTGCGTCGGGCGGGGTGCGGTGCGGTGCGGTGCATCGCGGTGGGGTGTGTCAGTAGGTGCAGGTGGGGGCCTCGGGCGGGGCGGCCGGGGCACTCTGGGTGGCCGCGGTGGCCGCGGTGGCCTGGGCGGCGCCTGCCGTCGCGTCACCGGCCGCCGGGGCCGGCGTGGCAGTGGACGCCCTGGCGCCCGAGGGCGCGACGGCCGGCGTGACAACCTCGGTGAAATTGGAGCCGAGGATGAGCTGGACGCCGGTGACGCTGGAGTCGGCCAGCACGCTCGATCCCGGCACGGCCGCGGCGACCGTGCGCGCCTCGGCATCCTGGCCCGGCCCGTAGGCGACTCGGGACGTCTCGTGGGTGAGCACCGAGGCGTTGCCGGCGTTGCGCGCGTGGAAGCCCTTACCGGTCAGCGCGGTGGTGACCTTGGAGGCGAGCCCGGAGCGCGAGGAGCCGTTGTAGACGGCGACGCGCACCTGCGCCGGGGCCGCGGTGACGCCCGGGGCGAGCGAGGGGCCCGCGCCCGCGTCGCCCGAGGCAGTGGCGCCCTCGACGCGGCCGCCCAGCGGGCTGACGATTCCCATCAGGTCGTCACGCCGGTAGAACTGCACGGATGCACCGTTGCCGTGCAGGCGGATGTCGCCCTTGTCATCGATGGCGCCCTCGGCGCGGGTCGGGGCGTGGGTGGGCACGGTCTGCATCCGGATTCCGCCGCTGGTCAGGCCCTTGATGCGGGTCGCGAGGCTGCGCAGGTCGGCGATGCTCGTGTGCTCGTCGAGGGTGAGTGTCCCTGCCGCGGTGGACACCAACCGCTCGGCCTTGATCGGGTTTGTCAGCGTGTCACCGTTCATGATCTTGTGGAACATGGCGCCGATGAACTGCTGCTGGCGGCTGATCCGGTCGGTGTCGCCGGCGGGCAGGCCGTGGCGCTGGCGGACGAAGGCCAGCGCCTGGTCCCCGTTGACCTGGATGGTCCCCGGGCCGCCATGGAAGCCGCTCATCGGGTCGTTGGTATTCGTGCTGACCCGGTACCGGCCGTTGTCGTCCTGAAAGTGCTGGGGTGGCGCGTTCGACGGCTTGATGCACACCTCGACGCCCCCGATGGCATCGGTGATCTGTTTGAATCCCTGCAGATCCATGGAGATGTAGTGGTCGACCTGCATGTTGGTGAGACTCTCGATGGTCTTGACCAGCAGTGACGGGCCGCCCGAGGAAATCGCCGCGTTGAATTTGTCCTTCGCCGCCGCGTGGTGCTTGCCGGCGGTGTCGGTGTACTCGGGGATCGTCACGTACATGTCGCGGGGAAACGAGATCATCGTCGTGGCCCCGTCCTTGCCCAGGTGGGCGAGGATCGTCGTGTCGGAGCGCTGCCCCGCGACGTCGCCGTATTCCCCGCCGGTGCCGGCCCGGCTGTCCGTGCCCACCAGCAGGTAGTTCGCCACCCCTACCCCGCTGGAACTGCCGTCCGAGCCGAGCCCGAGATCGATCCGGTTGACCTTGCCGTTGATGAACGAGTAGGCGGCCCAGCCGCCGACGGTGACCAGGAGTACGCAACAGGAGATGAAGGAGAGGAAGGCCAGCATCCCGCGCCGGCGTCGCGGGGGTGGGCCGCCGAGCCCCGTGCCCCATCCTGACCGGCCGGGTCCCGTTCCCCGCGGATCCAGTCGAGGCGGGAGGACCCGCAAGCTGTCCACGGCGTTGTGCTGCAGGTGCGGTGCGGTCACTTCCCGCCCTTCCTCGAGGGGCCCTGCGGGCAGGGCCCGACGTAGTGCGGAAAGTTACACCAATGGTCGGATCGCTCACCTTGAGGGGTACAAGACGGTTTCTCCGTATACGTGGCGCGACGGGGGCGGTGCTGGTAAAAGCATGCGTCCGCCGATTACCCTTGATCACACCGCCTGGTCAGGTCACCCCGAATTGCGGATCGATGATCGGCGCAGGTCCATCGCGCCGCGGGCGCGCATACTCGTGGTAGTGATTCGTGACCGATGGTCAGTGGACCGCCGTGCCATCGCGGGGCGGTCACGGCCCCCGTCCGAGACGAGCTGGGTGCGTTCGCTCGTCCCCCTGGTCGTTCTGCTCGCCGTGGTCGCCATGGACCTCACCGGCGACCAGCGATATGTGATCATCACCAGCCTGGTGATCAGTCCGCTGCTCGCCGCGGCCCTGACCGGGCCGTGGGTGACCGCCGCGTACGCCGGCGCCGCGCTGCAGGCCATTCCGCTCGGCTACTACAGCGGGGTTGGCCACGACAGCCTCGTCGCCCAGATGATCCGGCTGGCGGTGATCGCGGCCGGCGGCGCCATCGCGGTCGCGGCCAGCCGGGACCGGCAGCGGCGCGAGGCCCGGCTGCGCGACGTTACTCGGGTCGCCGACGTGGCCCAGCGGGCCATCCTCGGGGTGGTCCCCGCCCGAGTGGGCGATCTGCGCCTGGCCGTGAGCTACGACAGCGTCGCCGCGCAGGCCCGCGTCGGAGGGGACCTCTACGAGGTGGCACAGACCCGTTGGGGGGTGCGAATCCCCGTCGGCGACGCCCGCGGCAAGGGGCTCGATGCCGTCCGCCTCGCCAGCCGGGTGCTGGCCACCTTCCGGGTCGTCGCCCGCCACCTGGCCGACGCGGAGGAGGTCGTGGCCGCCCTCGACGCCGAAGTGGTCGGCTCGGGCGGGGCGGAGGACTTCGTCACCGCCGTGTTCGCGCAGCTCGACGGCGCCCAGCTGGAACTGGTCAACGCCGGTCACCTCGACCCCGGTGCTGCTGCGCCGGGGCGCGCCGCGCCTGCTCGACGCGACCGGGCGGCGCACCCCGCTCGGCCTCGGCGCCGCCGGTGCCACCGTGGTGCGCACCCACCTCGTCGCCGGCGACCGGATCCTGTTCTACACCGACGGCATGGCCGAGGCCCGCCACCCACGAACCCGGGAGTTCTTCCCGGTGCTGCCGGCCGTCCAGGCCGCCTTCGGGCCGGCGCGGCTGGCCGACCTCGTCGCGGCCCTGCGGCGCTGGACCGAGGCGACGCTGGGAGACGACGTCGCCCTGCTGGCCGCCGAGTTCGCCCCGCCCGCGCGGGCCGAGGCCCCCTGCGCGGATCAGCCCGCCCAGGTGCGCGCCGACGCGCCGTGGCGGGCCCCGGACGGGAAACGGGAAGTCCCCCGCTCCGTCACCGGTTTCACCAACGGCGCTGATGATGCCCGGCGCCACCACGGCGACGGGCCCGCCAGGGCCGACATCACCACGGCGAGGCGACGGGAGGCGATCGGATGACGACGCAGCAGGCGCGAGGCCGGGTCCGGCTGGAGTAGGGGCGCAAGCGGGTCCGCGCCTACCTCGGGGGGCGGCTGGTCGCCGACACCACCAGCCCGGCGCTGGTCTGGGAGAACCCGCACTATCCCGCCTACTACCTGCCGCGGGCCGACGTCGTCGCCGAGCTGGTCCCCATCACCCGCACGGGGCACTCCCCGAGCGGCGGCGACGCCGTCTACTTCGACGTGGTCGTCGAGGGGCGCACCGCGCCGGCGGCGGCCTGGGCCTATCCGCAGTCCCCGCTGGAGGGGCTGCGCGAGCTGGTCCGCCTCGACTGGGACGAGATGGACCGCTGGTTGGAGGAGGACGAGCCCGTCTACGTCCATCCGCGCAGCCCTTATACCCGCATCGACGCGCTGCCCAGCTCCCGGCACGTCCGCGTCGAGATCGACGGGGTGGTCGTCGCCGACTCCCACCGCCCGGTGATCCTGTTCGAGACCGGCCTCGTGCCGCGCTACTACCTGCCGCTCGTCGACGTCCGCCAGGACCTGCTGCGCCCCTCGGGCACCCGCACGCACTGCCCCTACAAGGGCAACGCCGAGTACTTCTCGGTGGAGGTCGACGGGACGCGGCACGACGACGTCGTCTGGACCTACCGCACCCCGCTGCCGGAGAGCGCTCGCATCGCCGGCCTGGTCTGCTTCTACGACGAGCGCGTGACGGTGTCCGTCGACGCAGTGCCCACGCACCCTGGACCGGCCCCGCGCGTCGGCTGACCCGCCAGGGCGTGTGTCTGGCTGTGATCAGAGGCTGCTCTGTGTGACATTCTTGATTCAGGCCGCGTACCCTCGCGGGCACGGGATGAACTGCGGCTTCTCCGGTTTCGCGGAATCTGAATGACCGTGTCAAGCCGTCGCGGTCGCGGTCCGGATGTGTGGCGGGGTTCTGCGCCAGCCACGCTGATGCTCGACCGGCGACTACGAGTCGGCCCTATCTACTCGGGGTCGTAGATGCTCAACGTTGAGCAGCGGTTGTCGCGTCGTACCTACCCCGCCGCCGACGAACACCTACCGATGCCGGCAGGTTGCGGTGCGCGGGAGGCATTGAGCCATTCCCGGTGTCGATTTGTGAGGTTGGGTAATTGTTGCGGGGTGTGAGTG
>NZ_CADCWT010000269.1 GCF_902806485.1 Candidatus Frankia alpina
TTCGCTGACCGTCACCCGAGTTTCGAAAGGATCAACCTGGCGGTTTCGGAATAGCTTCTGGGTACCCGGATGGGGCCACCTGTTCGACGATGATACCGACACCGACAGTGACGCCGAACGGGCCGACGACACTCTTACGATGCTCACGGAGAGTGATCAGATTGCAGGCGCAACGGACCATGTCACAGTCACATTCGCCAAGCCAGCAGGGCACACGTCCAGCACCGATGACCGAGACGTCCCGGGAAACGCAACAGAGGCTGTAACAGTCGAGCCTTGGCCACCGATCACTCTAGGTGACTGGCGGCCAAGGCTCGGCGAGACCCCAATGACGCTCCCCGAGGCATGCCGGACAGGAGTTATCCCGATGACGCCCGGTGCCGCGAGGAAAGCCGGAATGACAGATTCCACATTCCCACCAGGTATCGGAAAAGGTAGCATGTTCTTCGTCGCCGAGTCCATCTCGGCGTGTCCGGAGGAGTTCAAGGCCGCGGTGCTGCGGTTCATCGGGGCACTGCGCGCGGGTGCCCCGTTTGCTGCGGCATTCATGGAGCGCTCGGCCGGCTACGATGTCGGCGACATCCGTTTTCCGGCGGTCTCGGTCGGGGAGGACGGCATCCGGTCGATTCTTGAGCCGGTGGCCGCCGAGCTGCACCTGAAGCGGATCGGTATCGACGGCGACGCCCTGCGAGACGGCTACGAGGGGATGATCGTCGTCTGTGGCCGGGTAGGTGCCGCATGAGCCGGGGCCGGTGGTCTCGCTGAATCCGGGGGTGAAACGTGCAGATCCAGCCTCGACAGTCGCTCATTGACCTGTGGCGGGCGACGGTTGACTACTCTTACCGTGACGGGGTGTGGACCCCCAAGGGGCGGGTCGAGCCGAACTCGACGAGCGACGCCGAGCAGTTGCTCTGCCTGATGTACCCGGCCTCCCAGGTCGCCGCCTTCAAACTCGACCGGCCGGACGAGACGGCCCGGGACCTGAGTGAGGCGCTCGCCGGGCTCGGAGGCGCGGCGGAGATTCCGCGCCGGCTGATCGCGGCGATTCACGACTACATGCAGCGGTACACGGCCGAGCCCAACACGCCGGTCTTCGGGGGTGGCAGCTACCTGGAGCCGAGGGTGGAAGGTGAGCTGCTCACCCCGGAGCAGCAGCGGCTCGACATCGTCGACTCCTTCTCGATGTCCATCACCCTTTCGTTGGCCACGCTGGGCTTTCTCAAGGTGTTCGAGCGGGTCGTGCGGCGCCCGGCGGTACAGGCCCAGATCGACGCGCTGCAGGAGATGGCCAGCCGTCGGCTCACGGCGGCGATGATCGGCCTGCTGCGCAGCTTCACGGTGCACTCGTTCGCGCCGGATTCGCCCCCGGGCCTCGCGCTGTGCCAAACGGTCAACCAACGCGGCCTGCCGCCGAAGAAGATCGTCGCCGAGCTGCACGAGGCGCTCGCCGAGGTCCGCGCCGGGCTCACCGAAGTCACCGTCGGCTCCGGGGGCGCCGAGGAACTCGAAAACGAGGAGCACCTGTTCGAATGCGGCTGGTCGTGGGGTGTCGTCAAGGATGCTCCGCTGGTGCCCACCGAGGAGCCGCTGGACCAGCCGGTCGGCGTCGCCGTCCGGCGGCCGTTCCTCTACTTCACGGTCGTCGCCCTCGATGTTCTCCGCCCGGACCCGCGTCCTGGACCTGCTGAACGAGGAGCAGCAGGGGTTCATGCGAAACTTGCAGATCCGCTGGGACCTGACCCAGCAGTACTGGTCCACCCTGGCCAGCTTCGGGGAGCGCTGGCCGCTGGAGGACATCCCCTGGCGGACCACCGATGGGCGCGAGTCGGACTACTACAGCCTGCTCGTCACCTCCGTCACCGTCGAGGCGCTCGTCCAGCGCGGGGCTGTCGATCTCGACCTGGCCCGGGTCGCCCAGGTCCTGGAGGAGCTGTCGGTGCGGGGCTGCGTGACGAGGCGGGCGCTCGAGGACGACCCGGCGGTCGAGATGCATGTCCCGGGGGTGCGGCTTAATCTCTACGGCGCCGAGGACCTTCCCTCCGGAGAGCTCGGCCCCGACGTCGTCTGGCCAGTGGCCGACTTCGCCACCGCACTGCTGAAACGGACCATCCGCGTCGCCTCGCTCGCGAACGGAACGGCACTGCGGGACAGGCTGCTGGGCCTGTCGGACGAGATCTGGGACCATCTCCATCAGCGTCGGCTGACCGGCGGCCCCGCGATCGGGCTCTGGGACGACGCGAGCGCCGCCTTCGCGCAGTTCAAATGGAACGACCCGGAACCCTCCTGGTACCTCACCGAGCGGGTGATGGAGTGCCTCGTGGTCGCGGCGAACATGATCGACAAAGATCCGCTGCGCAACGACCGCCTGATGGGCACGGCCCAGGACCTCGCCATCGAAGCCAATCATCTCTACAGCCGGGAACTGCTGCGCGGCGCGACGGACGCGATCCCCATGCGCAAGCAGCTCGAACATCTGGGCCGGCGCCTCGAACGGGCCCGCACCGTCATCGACAGCAGGCCCGGGACGGCGCTCGCGATCATGCTCGAGGTGCTGGGGGCGCTCGACGCGCTCGCCGCGGCCCGCCGGTCCCGGCAGGGCGATCCGGAATGATCCTTTTCGCCACCTCCGACAAGGGCGGCACCGGTCGGTCGGTGACAAGCTGCAACGTCGCGCTGCGCTGCGCGTTGCAGCACAAAGATGTCTGCTACCTCGATTTCGACTTTGGTTCGCCGACCGCGGGCGCGATCTTCCATGTGGACTCGGTCGCCCGTGGCATCGCCGGCGGCTGCGGCCTGCACAGCTACCTTGAGGGCTCCGTCGCCGCACCGGCCGAGCTCGATCTGTGGCGGCATATCGAACGGGCCGAGCTGCAACCCCGGCCGGCGGGGGCAGGACGGCTGGTCCTGCTGCCCGGGGAAGAGGGAGGCGGGGAGTTCCCGATCGACGACGAGATGATCGATCGGTGCCAGCGGCTCCTGCGCCGCCTGGCGGAGGAGTTCGAGCTCGTCATCGTCGATCTCAGCGCCGGGCGGTCCTACGCGCTGCAGCTCGCCCTCGAGGTCACCGCCCGGCCCGCCCTACGGGCGGTGACCACCCGCTGGCTGGTGTTCCACCGGTGGACTCGGCAGCACATCATCGCGGCGGCCGGCCTCGCCTACGGCGAGCACGGCATCGTGGCCACCGCCGCGGCCAAGGGGCACAATCACGACCGGCTGGACGACTCGGTCCGGTTCGTCCGTACCGCCGTTCCCGCTCCTGAATCGCCCCAGTTCGCCAGCCTGCTGCCCACCCAGGCCGCGTGGTTGCAGGAGACCGACGCGGAGCTGCAGAAGCTCGCCGCGCGGCGGGGGGTCGGGCGTAGCGTCCTGCTCGGCTCGGTCCCGCTGGATCCCGTCCTGCAGTGGCGTGAACAGCTCATCCTCGACAGCGACGTCTGGACGCTGCGGATCGCGAACAAGGAGACCAGCGCGGCACTCGACGCCCTCGCCGATGACGTCCTGAACGACGATGCCTGGGAAGGGCTGTGACCGGCGTCGACGTCGTCTTCGGGGAGACGAGCGCCACCGATCGGACGGTGGAGATACCTCTGTCCCACCTGTCGGTCGAACTCGGCCACCTGTACATGGAGGAACTGGTCGACGGCAGTGTCGATCTGGCCGCCTACTTCGGGCGGATCGCGTCGTGGACGGGCCCGGACCAGCTGGCGGACCTCGCCCGCGTTCCGCGGTCCCGGCTGCGGGCCAGCACCTGTGTTCTCGTGGACGACTACGCCGCCGCGCCGATCGGGCCCGACGTCGTGGTGCCCCGGTTGATCGCGGCCGCCCGGTCCGCGGGCCTGACCATCGACTACATCGCGCGTGAATCGGGTTGCGCGGCGCCCCTGGGCGGCGTCGGTGCGCTGGCCGGGCTCCAACCGGCCGAGTCCCTCGCCGACCTGGTCGAAAGCCTGATCGTGGCCGACCCGGCGGCGGGTTTCAACGGCAGCCGCCCGCCCCCGCACGAGAACGGTTGGCTGTGCAACGGCGTCCGATCCCCGGCCGACGGGGCCCGGCAGGCAATGCGGGCAGCCGTGGCCTGGCAGCCGCCGGTGGAGAACCGAGCGCACCGGCATTCCATTTTCCTCGACGTGGAGATCTGGCGGGAGCAGGCGTCCGGCCGGCTGTGGTCGTGCCCGTTCCTCGCCACCGTGTGGCAGCTCCTGCGGCTCGGCCAGCTACGCGTCCTCGGTCAGCCCGCGGTGACTCCGGTCGACATCGACCCGGACGACCTGCCGACCACCTGGACGCAGTTTCCGACGATCGCCCGGTTACCGGGGCGCGGGGCGCCGTTCGCTGCGTATCGCACCCTGTCCGTGCTCGACGGCCGCTTCCTCCCCGTCGAGCACGCGGTCCGGATGACCCTCGGTCAGGTCGCCGTCGACCCGACCGTGGCCGAACAGACCCTGCGCCGGGCCGGCCGGGAGAAGGTGCCGCTTCCGGCCGAGCTACCCGACCGGGTCGGCCATGTCTTCCTCGGCGGATGAGAGGGCGGGAAAGATGGGGGCCGAGGGCGGCGGATGCGCCGAGGCGGGGGATGCCACGTCCGCCGGCGGTAGGTCGGATGTCCTCGTGGGGGAGGTGCGCACCGGCCTGCTCGCCAACTCCCGGGCACTTACGGAGCCGGAGGCCACGGCGGTTGTGGCGCTGCGCCCCGGGTCCCAGGTGCGGGTCTCGGTGCGACCCGTGCCGCACGCCGTCTCCCCCGGCCTGACCCTCGGGGTGCACTGCCCCGTCCCCAGTGCCTCCGGAACCCGCTGCGACGGCCTGGGCACGGTGCTGAGCCGAGCCTCGTTGACCAGCGGTCGGCTGGTGCAGGCCAGCACGCATGCCCGGATCGTTCTGGGCGGCCGAGGGCCGGCGGTCGAGGGCCACCGACCCTGGGCCCACCATCTCGTCCACCCCGGGGCGATCGAGGTGGTCGGCCGACTGCCCGCCGATGATTTGGCCGATGGTTTCCTGCTGACCGCGACCGGCGACGGCCCCGGGGCCGTCCTCGACCTGGGGGCGGTCTGCGGGCGGTTGCTCGACCAGGTGCAGGAAAGCCCGATTCTTGACCAAAAGCCACCTTTTCGGGCACGGCGGACGCGGTTCAGATTCGTTCTCCTTCCCTGCCGCCATACCGCAGCCGGCGAGTCGTTCCGTGATTCGGGATCCGAGGATTCCGGCACCACTTTCGGTCCCTCGCCTGCGCCGGGTCACGTCTGTCGTGTCGATTTCGTCGTCGCGGACGAAACCCTACGCACACTGCGTATTCATGGCTCCGGGCTGGGCCTTGTTAGCGTCGTCGGACTATGCGAAGATCTCGCTCTCCACGATTGGCTTCTCACTACGGTCCAGCATGTTGTCGCGGGCAGCCGCGTCCGGGCGGGCGGAGGGGGGCGGTTGTCGTCGCAACTGAAGCCGGTAATAGATCATTTGCTGCATGTGTGGATGCCAGCCGCGAGGGTCGGCGAAGAGCTGCTGCCGGTGTGGGCGGGTCTCGAGCAGCGGGCCGGCTTCTCCCGCCAGTGGGAAAGCCTGGTCGGATGGATCCGCGATCAGCTGGCCCTCTCGCTCCTCGCCGGTCTCGGCGACGGAGCCCGCTAGGTTCGGGGGAACCGTGAACGACCCACACTCCGGTACAACGTCCGAGGTACTTCGAAAGTCAACGGTCAGCGTCCTCACCGGCGGTCTCACCTGGGTGATCGCCAATCTGACGGGACAGCAGAAGGAATGGGGGCTGCTGTTCTCCGCCTTCGTCGGTGCCGTCGTCCTCATGGTGCAGTGAGCCTTTTCCGGTAACGTTTTGTCGCTTTGCGTGACATCAATGT
>NZ_CADCWT010000270.1 GCF_902806485.1 Candidatus Frankia alpina
GGACACTCACACCCCGCAACAATTACCCAACCTCACAAATCGTTGCCGGGAATTGCTCACTGTGTTGGTTCCTGACAGGCAGCTCCGGAATCATGCCGCGCCCACCGTCCGGGTACAGCCGGATGACGGCGGACCGAACCGGCGTTGTCAACGCGGACGGGGGCCCGCCAGCTCCGCGAGCACCCCCAGTTCGGCCAGCCACAGGTCCGGCAGCGTCTCATGGCCGGGGACGCTGGCGCTCGCCGTGAACGTGGCATGGGCATGCTCGCCGTAGCCGAACAGGGCCACGGAGAGGTGCTGGCGGCCGACGAAGAGCGGAGGCAGCCCGACCAGTCCGGTCACCGGCCGCCCCGCGACGGCCAGTCGGCAGCGCAGGTACCCCGGGTTGGAGGCGACGAGGGCGACCTCGCGGGTGCGGGCGCCCGAGCTGGCGGCATGGGCGAGGAAACGCTGCGAGGCATAGGGGGGCAGCTCCGCGAGGGCGAGGTGACGGCGCTCGACCACGCCCAGGCCGCCGCCCCGCTTCAACCGGCGCGTGCGCGCGGCGACGCGGGCGAGCCGCCGGACGGGATCGGGTTCGCCGCAGGGCAGGGCTATGCGGACCCCGGTGGTGAAGTTGGACAGCAGCTCCTGTTCGGCACTGGTCCGGATGCTGATGGGCATGAGCGCGTGGATGGGTCGATGAGGTCGGTGAGGTCGATGCCATTCCAGCAGCGACCATTGCCGGAGCCCGCCGGCAATGGTCGCGAGATAGACGTCGTTGACCGTAACCGAATGGCGTCGAGCGATCTGCCTGAGCGCGTCGAGTTCCGTCGTGACCCAGGTGTGGCGGGCCGGTCCACGGGCCGGTCCCCCCCAGGCCGCCAGGGCGCGGGTGGGTGCCAGCCCCTGCAGGTTGCGACCGGCGAGGCGCAGGTAGTCCCCCGGCCGGGGGGCGGGAAACGCCTGCGGCAGGGCCACACCCGTCTCGTCGTCCTCGCCGAACAGCAGGTGCAGCGCCCGGTAGAGGGCGCCGCCGTCCTGGTGGGCGTGGCTGGCCCGGTACAGCACCAGGGTGCCCTCGGCGGAGTGCCCGCGCAGGAGGTGGAGCATCCACGGCGGTCGACCGAGATCGATGGGCTGGGTGGCGAGCCGGTCGATCGCGCGACGCAGTCCGTCGTCGCCCGTCCCCTCCCCCACCGCGGTGACGACCACGTGGTCGTCGACGTTGACGTCGCCGCGCGGGGCCCACCGCAGTGAGGTCTGCTCGGCCTGCGACCCGCGGCCGCGGCGGTCCCGCGGAGGCGACGCGACCGAATGGAGTTGTTCGGTGAGATGTGGCGCCGCGCGAAGACGGTCGGCGACATGCGCCCGCAGAGCGGAGAGGTCCAGTGGTGGCCCGCCGACGTACAACAGCGCGCCGACGTCGAGGAACTCGCCGGGGAAACGGCGGGTGAAGGCCAGGAAGGCGTGATCGCCAATCGTCAGAGACCGGTCGTGCACAGTACCATCCCCTTCCGGGGTCGGGGAGTCTGGGGAATCATCGCAGGAGCCCGAGCTCCTGGGCCGCGCGCACCGCGGCGGGCGATTGTTGACCTGCAGCCGGCGCATGATGCGGGCGAGATGGGACTTCGTGGTAGAATCCTCGATATTCAATATTCAGCCGGCGGGCCACCTCCGCGTTCGAGAGCCCGGCGGCGCGGCTGGCAGCATCGATCACGGCGGCATTGATCTGACTCGTGCCGCGCATTCCGCCGTACAACACGATTCGTTCGCCCGCCTCCACATCGACGGGGACCGCGAAGATCGCCTGTATCCCCTCGCCGATCCTCAACCATTCGTGCCGATGCCGGGCCAGGGCCCGATAGCTGCGCCGGTCCGCGACCACCGGGCGGCACCGGAAACCGCATTCCACCTAACAGGAAATATTTCGACCCTAACATGAACGATGTTCACTTCTCGGTCAAATTCGCCCACGCGGCACCACCTTTGGGCGGAACTCTACGACCCGGTGGGCGCACGCTCAGGGATGCAGCCTCTCGATGCGGTCGCCCGAACCGGACCCGGACTCCGGCCTCACCACGCACCACCGCGTCGAGCCGGGGCAGCAGCTCGACCTGAGGCACGTGGGATCGCACGAGCAGGTCCACGGACCCCGGCTCGGCGTGCTCGCCGACGCCTTCGCCGTCCGCCGCGGCCGTCCGAAGATCCACGCATGTCGGGCCAGGACGATCCTCCGGCCCCGGAGGATCACGTTGCATGTCGACCTTGAAATCTTGGGCTCGCGAGGGCGCCTCCCTGCGCAAGTTATAGGATATCCTACAGTAGGGTGGGCTAGCATGCCTCGGCGAGAGGTCACGGAAGCCGTGGTCCGCGGCAGGGTACGCACGTTGTCAGCCAGTTCGCTGCCGTTGTTCCGGCGTCACCTGGTTGCGCCTCCCGGGGGGGCGATCAGGGTCGTGACGCTGATCTGTGACCGTCCTCGCGCGTGGCTTGGAACGGTGTCAGCCTGGGAGGAATTCGATGACCGGAACTGCCACGACCGCGACGAGCGGCATGGGGGCTCGCCTGATTGGCTTCGGCGTCTATCGGCCAGCGAAACTTCTCACCAACGAGAAGCTCGGACGCCGCTTCGGCCGGGCCGTGGATTGGATCGAGTCTCGAACAGGCTTCGTGACCCGGCGGGTCGCCGAGGAACACGAGACTGTGCACGCCATGGCCGCCGGCGCCGCCAGTGAAGCGGTACACGACAGCGGGGTAGAAGCCCACGAGATCGACCTCATCGTCGCCGCAAGCTGCAGCACCGATCGCAAAGCGGGGGTCGCCCAGCAGGTGGCCGCCTCACTGGGTGCACTCCGCGCGGGAATGCTCGATCTGAACGCAGCCTGCGCAGGCTTCTGCTATGCCGTCGCGGTGGCCGCGGACGCCGTGCGGGTGGGATCGGCGCGATACGCCGTTGTCGTCGCCTCGGAGAAGATGAGATCACTGGTGAACTCGAACGATCTCGGCACGTCCATCATCTTCGGTGATGGTGCCGGGGCGGCGGTCATCGGTCCGGGTGAGCGGTCGGCAATCGGGCCGATCAGTTGGGGGCATGACGGCGGGAAAGCCCCCCTCATCAGGATGGATGACGACAACCGGTGGCTTCGCATGGAGGGCCAGGCGGTGTTCCGCTGGGCGATTTCGGCGATGCATCCCGTGGCGCTGGCAGCCTGTGAGCGAGCCGGTGTCACACCAGCGGACCTGGCCGCCGTAGTTCCGCACCAGACCAACCTGCGCATCGTTGACGTGATTGCCGACAGAATCGGTGCCACTCACGCGGTCGTCGCACGAGACGGGGTGACCAACGGGAACACGTCGGCGGCATCCATACCGCTGGCGCTGCATTCGCTGCGCAGCCAGCGAGCGATCTCCTCCGGAGATCTCGCGCTACTGATCGGGTTCGGCGCGGGTCTGAGTTGGGCCGCCCAGGTCGTCCGTATCCCCTGACCAGGACAGACCAGGGTGCGCCCCGTCGCTTCGAGCACGATCGTGTGATGGCCACGCGAGGCAGGTCTGGCTTCGGGGTCAGCTACTGACTGTGGTTGGGGACGAGGGTCCGCTCGGAAGCCATGCCGCGGCGCCGTCCGCGGACGGTGGGCCGGTGCGAGGGTCGAGCGGACGGGCCGGTGTTGACGTCGGCGTACGGGGTGTTCCTGCGGACCTGGTAGATCCAGCTCTTGCTGACCGTGATGCCCTGGGCGGCGAGCACCGCGACCGCCTCGGTGACCGACCCACCGGTCTGGTCCAAGGTGCGCACGATCGCCTCGCGTCTCGCGGCCGGGTCCGCCGCGCCGTCCAGCCCGGTGGGCGGCGCGACATCCGCCCGATCGGTGTCCGCCCGATCGGTGTCGTCGTCCGCCTGAGGCAAGGGTCCACGGCTGTCGGTCCGGCTCAAGGTCGTCAGCCGCGTCTGACCCCGGGGCGAGCGGGTGCGCCGCCGTGGTGGCCATACCGATGGCAACTGCGGGCGCCGGACCGCGTTGCAGCGGGATCGGCACGGTGGTGACCGGATCCTCGGCGCTCCGGCGTGCGGTCGGGTGGATCTGACGCATGAGCAGCTCGTAGGAGCCGAGCAGGGCCAGCGGCGGCCAACCGGCGATGATCCGGGCGGTGAACGTGGGTTCGGCGTGCAGCACGTTCGCGAGCAGCGACGCGCAGGCCCCCAGTGCCAGCAGGACATAGGACAGCCAGGACCGGTTCCGCCCGGCGCGGCGCTCCGCCAGCATCGCCATCGACGCGGCCACGATCAGCCCGTCCACGCTGAACGGCAGCACCGCCGCGGTCATCGGGTCCTCCCCGTGCGCCATCGCGACCCCGCGCATGTGCCGATAGGACACGAAGGCCGCCACCACCGCCACCGCGACCACCGTGGTGATCCGGATCGCCCGCTCCGCCCTGACACCGGAGGATCGACCCTCGCTCATCGGCTGACCACCATCCACACCGATCGATCTCCTCACCTGCTCCGGAAATGCGACGTCTTCACGCATTTTGCCCCGAGGCCGTCCGGACGTTCCGGACCCCCCGACCGTACGGAGTGTCCGTATCCGTCCTGGTGCCGAGCGTGGGAGACCCGCCCATCTACGCATTTCCCAGGTCACAGCGTGCGACCATCAGCCCTCGCCGGCCCTGACCGTCCGGACCGTGTCTGTTGCACCCGGTGCTATCTGGGGATAGCGCCGTTTTCCGAGAAAACGAACCATGTCTCAGCGAGCCTTGGGCTCACTCCCGAGCGCGGCAGCGCAGGTGACAAGGTCGTCATCCACCTCGACAGGGTCAACGACCAGCAGCCGCCGACCCGACGCGAGCGGATCACGCGCTCGGGCGACGATGGGGAAATCCCCGCCGGAGCATGGTCCGACCCCCAAGGAGCCCGCCGATGACCGACCGCGCCAGCCTGGCCGAGTTGTGACCGCCTAACCGCCGCGGCACCCCGCACAGGGCCCCTGGACCACCCTGGACGTGCGCGTCGATGCGCCGGTCGCCTGGGTCCGGTTCAACCGCCCAGCCGCGCACAACAGCGTCATCCCGACAATGATGATCGAGATCCACGCCGCGCTCACCGAGCTCGCCCGTGACGACACGCTGTCCGTCGTCGTTCTCACCGGCGCCGGCCGGACGTTCTGCCCGGGCGCGGACCTGACGGCGGCACTCACGGACCACAATCCCGATCTCCCACCGGTGGTGGTCTACCAGTCCGCGACCCTGCTGCACGAGATGCCGCAGCTCACCATCGCCGCGGTCAACGGGGGCTGCGCCGGCGCCGGGTTCGCCTGGGCGGCGGCATGCGATCTGCGGATCGCCACCGCCCGTGCCCGTTTCTCCGTCGCCTTCCCCCAGCTCGGTCTCACCAGCGAGCTCGGTCTACCGTGGACGTTGTCCCGCGCGCTCGGTGGGGCCGCTGCCCGTGACCTCTGCTTCCTGCCGGCAAAACTGACCGCGGACGATGCCCGGCGGATCGGGCTGGTGGCCCGGGTCTTTCCCGACGACCGGTTCGAGGCGGAGGTGGACGCGATCGTCACCGAGCTGGGATCGCGCCCGCGCAGAGCCGTGCGCGGGATGAAGGCCAACCTCCTGTTGGCGGAACGTAGCGGCCTGGCGGAATTCGTCGACGCCGAGGCGCGGCGCCACCAGAGTTTCTTCACCGGATCGGCGCGCGCGGAGTCGATGCGGGCCCTGCAGAACCAGGGACTTCAGCTCAGCCAGCCGGAAACCACCGAACCCCGGAGCCAGGGCCTCGGGAAGATCGTTCTAGGTTGCGATCTGCTACGCGGAGTATTGGCCCCGTTGT
>NZ_CADCWT010000271.1 GCF_902806485.1 Candidatus Frankia alpina
CCTACACAATCAGAACCTAAGTTCCCGGTATTGGGCGACCCCCCGGCCCTTCCCTCGAAAACGCCCCCTACCGCGGCGGAGAAGCCGGTGGAGCTTCCCCTGGGGCTTCTCCGCCGCGGGCGCCGTCAGCTTTCGGGGACGACCCGCCGAGCCCTCACGAGAATGACTCGATCAACGAGTTCAACCCGTTCCTCGACGGTGGCAGGCACCTCCGGTGACGGGACGTGACCGGCCTCGCCGGCGGAACCGGCGCGCACGACGAAGATTCTTCTATTCCGACCCATCGCGGCCCCCGGGATGCCCGAACCGGTGATTCCCGCACAGGCTGTCCGACCCAGTCGGTGAATGGCCTTCGTTTCTGCCACGAAACCTCACAGATCAAAGTTGCACTCAAACTTAACATGGCAACGAGAGAACGAAAAACGCCCACCCGATCGGCTCCGGTGAATGTGAGACGACTAATAATCACCGACGCCGACCACGCCCCGGTTCCCCGCCGGCAGAATTCCGCTGCCACGCTCTTGCCGGCGGTAAAACACGAGGTCCACGGGGTTTACGGCGGTCCGAGCGCGCGGCCCGCACCAGGTGTCGGGCCTCGGCCGAGCGTGGCACCGAAAACACTGCGGCAGGCGACCGAGCCCCACCGCGGTGGGGAGTACAAACGACACCCGAACGACACCCAGCACAAGAGGCACCCACCGCATGGGCTTGACCACCCCACCAGTGCCACCCTGGGCTACGCCCGCACCCCACCCGCCCTAGCAGGGAACACCTGGTGCCGCCGGGGCCGACAGGTCGCATCCGCCCTGGGCCGATGGCCCATTCGGGCGCCGCGTGGCCGGTCCCGGCGCCCGACCCGAGCTGGAGCGGGTCGTCCGTCCCGCCTGACCCGGCCGGACGGCCCGGGTCACCCCGGCCGGGGGAAGGTCAACGCCCGCGGCTCCCCCTGCACGGACGCCGCCCGGTTCGGTCTTTCCGCTGCACGCCCGCCGGGTGAGCACGCGGGATGTCGTCGATCTCGATTGCCATCCGATGCTCGTGAACACGCGCGCCGGCTCGCCGGAAAGCAGCACCTCGAAGTCGCTTCCGGTTCGGCTGCCGTGGCGTTTTCGCCGGCGAGCCGGATCAGGATCTCCAACGCCTCCCACGCTCCGCCCGTGCCCCGTGGTTCAACCTCTCGAACGGTCGGGCGGTGGCCGAAGAAGCCGTTCTTCGCCCACGGCCAGGTGGATGGGTGGATGCGTGGATGGGTGGTGAAGATCTGCCGTCTCGGCCGGCAAGCCGGTAATCAACCCGTCGTCGCCGCGCTGTTACTTTCGCCGCAGCAAGGTTCGAGGCGGAGACGGGTATACCAGCGCCGGCGACGTGGAAAGGTCGCGCTTCTTCCCATCCCGGTACAGGGAGAACTCCGCGACGCGCCCCCCGGCCGGCCAGCGGCGGTTACCCAGAACCAGGTCGGCACGATCAGCAATGGCGAACCGGCACTCACCCGACGCCCGCCACATCGGCGGCCGTCCGCGCGGGAGTAATAGTTTGCCTGTTCGGCGTCCTACCGGCCGCGGGCCGCCTTCCGTAGCTGGCGCAGCTCGCGGCGCAGCCGGATCTGCGGAATCACCCCGATGAGCAGGCCGATGACGAGCCCCGCAGCGGCCGAGGCGGCCAGCGCGGCGGCGACCGACATCCGCTGCATGGAGCCGAACAACCAGATGCTCACCCGCGCGTCGTTCTTGACCACGAAGACGACGACGAGGATCGCGATGACCAGCACCACCACGGTGATCGCGTACGTGGTGTAGGCAACCCCGCACCGTGACAGCGGCCCATCGGCCGGCGCGCCGGGCGTCCCCGGCGCCGCGCCGGGCGGCGGGACCGCAGGACTGCCGGGTGCCGGCGGCGGGCCCGTGGGCCGGGTGTAGTCGATCCTCTTGCCCGGTTGCTCGGGTCCCGCCATCGTCCGCCCCATCCATCATGATCGCCTGTACGACCGTGTCCCATGCCGTCCAGTTCCGTCCCCTGTGCCAGGGAGTCTAGGCGGGCGCGTGCTCTATGCTGAAGATGCGGACGAGGTGGCCGGGCGGTCGCGTCGGCACCGGTTCACGCCGGTGTCGCCGAGGAAAGTCCGGGCTCCTCAGGGCAGGGCGGTGGGTAACACCCACCCGGGGCGACCCGCGGGACAGTGCCACAGAAAACAGACCGCCAGTACCGGTCACGGCGCTGGTAAGGGTGAAACGGTGCGGTAAGAGCGCACCAGCGCCCAGGGTGACCTGGGCGGCTCGGTAAACCCCGCCCGGAGCAAGGTCAGAAAGGCCCGCGGCCGTAACCGGTCGTGGGCCGCGCAGGCGTTCGAGGGCTGCCCGCCCGAGTCTGCGGGTAGACCGCTGGAGGCTGCCGGCAACGGCAGCCCGAGAGAGATGGCCGCCACCGGTGAGCCGCAAGGCAATCCGGCTACAGGACCCGGCTTACAAGCCACCTCGTCCGCATCACCAGCACCGGGTCGACGTCAGCACGCCAGCCACTTGTCGAACGGTGACTCCTCTGACAGCTGAAGCCGTCAGCTTCTCAGGCCGCCTGAGCGTCAGCCTGAAGGGCACGCGCACCCCGCAGCCGAGCAGCGAGGCCACGGCGACAGGAGCCTGAGCAGTCGCGATCTACTCCGCCAGACCTTGCCGGCCCCCGGCGGCTGGATGACCTGCTACTGGCTGCCCTTTGCCCCGACCCCAGCGACACCCAAGGCTGGTCCCCATCGGCACGCTTCAGCAGCGTAGCTGTCGGTCCACCACGAAGACCACGAGACGGTAACTCGGAGCGAACTACCGTGGTGTAGTTCGCCACCAATCCAGGTGGCAGCGGCGATGCCCGGGTAGGTTCGAGTGGAGGTTGATGGATGCCACGACCGCGGCACCCGATCAAAGAGCTAGAGGCACTCCTCCGAAGCGGGGAAGCCCAAGGATGGAACGTCACCAAGGGTAGCGGGTACTTCCGGATGTTCTGTACGTGCGACGATGGTCACTACAAGTGGGTGCATCTAACACCGTCGAACCGGCGATACGAACGGAACCTACGGAGCTACCTGAGGAGCAGGACCTGCTGGAAGGAGGGCGGATCATGAAGTATGAAGGGCTCGTCGAACTCACGGTGACCGGTCCCATCGGCGACTTCGAAACTCATACCGACCAGCTCATGGATGCCCTACTCGCCCTCGAAGACCTCATCGACCCCGACATCGGCGGCAACCTCGCCGAGGGCCGGATGGACATCACAATGACCGTCGAAGCTGACACCATCCCTGATGCGGCCTACAAGAGCCTCTCCGCAGTGCGGACCGCGATCCACGCCGCTGGCGGGGCCACTTCGGGGTGGGAACGCCTGATCCAGAAGATGACCGCAGAGGCTCGACAGCTCGCCGACGCTTAGAGACGCGCGGCCCTCCACCGTATGCAAGCAGCCGCACCAGCCGTGGGATCTGGGCCACACCCTCCAGAGGAAGCTCAGGCGCAGGTGGAAACCCTGATGGGATCGCTATACCTACTTGACCTCACCTTTCCTGTGTTGTCGTCATAGCCGGATTGGGCGATCACGTCATACACGTCGCATGTGGTGCGTACGAAAGTTACGCTACCTGATTTGTGGATGGTTTTGTGTTTGCTTCGCAAGCTCCGAATCCGCATTCTCGGCGAGTGGCGCTGGCCGCCACGACTACGCCGCGGTGACGCTGACGAGCCTCGGATCCCCCACGCCGAGGTGCTGGCCGAGTTCGGCCTGAGCTGACGTGCCCGCATACGCCATCGCATTACGCGAGCTGCGCAAGCTGGACGCCACCGCCACACGCCGTGTCCTGCTGGCGGTCACCCGGCTCGCCGCCGATCCGCGCCCGCCCGGCGCGCGTGCCCTCGCAGGTCAGCCGGCCGGTGTCCTGCGGATCAGAGTCGGCGACCATCGAGTGTCGAGTGCCTGGTCGACGTACAGCAGGTAGTTGGCCGGACCGGAGGCGGTCCGGCCCTCCCGCACCGCGACGTCCCCTTCCCCGGCGAACAGGTTCAGCGCCGAGACGTTCTGGACCACCCGGCCGGCGGTCAGCAACATCCGGTCGACTTCGGCCCGAACCTGTACCTCCGTGCGCGGCTCACGCGCGGCAACCCGGGCCCGCTCGATGAGCGCCTCCCGCTGGCCCGCGTTCGTCGACCGAACGTCCATCCCGGGCAGCCCGATGCCGGCCTCCACGGACAGCACCTCGCGGACCGCCATAGCGTCGGCGGCGGACAAGCCTCGCCACGCACCGTTTGCTCACTGATATATGGCGATCCTGTTACGGTAGGTCGCAATGTCCATTGACCGTTGGCGCCCAGACGTCGAGTCGTCCTCGGATCCGGTCGGATCGGAGAGGGCCGCCGGGCCGAGCCGCGCCGAGGCGAAGGCGCAGTTGCTGGATCGCCGAGCGGCCTCCGCCGCCGACCCCGCCCGCGACACCGAGGGCGACCAGATCGATTCCCCCGAGAAATCCGGCGCAGAGCGGCCACGCACCCGGCAACCCGCGGGGAACGACGGCCCGACACGGCCCTCCGGCGGGCAAGCTGAGACGCGGCCGCCTGACAGGCAAGCGGGCGGAACAGAAACGTCCAAGGACAACCAGCCATTGCGGGTGACGGACCGTCGACCGCCCGCAGGCACGTCGCCCGGCCCCTCCGCCCTCGAACGCAAACTCGACCTACTGGACCGTGCCGCAGGCCGGGCCGAGGGGGAGATTCAAGCCGCCGAGGCCCGGGCCAAGGACGGGTCGGCGGGACCGGAACGGCTCGGTTGGCGGCTGTCCAGGATCTGGCGGGACAGCCGGCCGACCATCGACGGCCGCGCCTTCTACGAGAAATCCGACGACCGGATGTGGAAGGCGGCCTCCACCGTCGAATCTGCGCCCGGCCGCTACACCGCCGACCTGCACGGCAACCCGACCGCATTCCGTGTCGGGAGCCATGATCTCGACGCCCGACAGCTCTCTGCCCTCATCCGCAAGGACGAGAACTGGCAGGGCCGGCCGATCCGCCTCATGTCCTGTGAGACCGGCCGGGGCGAGGACCCCATTGCTCAGAAACTCGCCGACCAGCTCGGCGTCACCGTCACCGCACCGACCGAACTCGCCTTCTCCGACAAACACGGTAATGTGTACACCACCTCCATGCGCCTCGACAGGTTCGGCTTTCCCAGGCCGACCGTGCCACACGACGGCGTCTGGCGCGATTTTCAACCGAGAACCGAAGGCGGTAAAGATGCCTCAGATCCTGGGTGACTTCAAGGTGGCAAACGTATTCGACGGCACGACGGACGGCGTGCCTTTCATCGCCGGCCGCTCACCGCTGCCCCCCGGTTCTGAGCGAGAGAAGCTACTGGCCTACCTCAAGCAGGGAGAATTCATCCTGCGTGCCGCCGGCCTCGGCGTCGACCAACTCGACCCAGCTCGCGGGCAGCAGGTCCCGATAATCGTCTTCACGGACGGCACGTGGGTGTGGGACGCATCCATCGCCTACTACCTGAAGGAGCATGACCTGCCGCCGGAGTCAGCGTTCCTGGACTACCTGCGCAGTCGAGAATTCCACTATGAAGCGCCAACCGAGGAGCGGGTCGACGCGGCGCTGGCGGCGATACAGGCGGCATGATTCAATCGCTGTCCGGCCGGCATGCTCATCGAGTCAGCCGCCGAACCGGACTGGCTCATCCGGCGTCTTGTCGCACGGCTGGCCACCCAGCCGTGCGACCCAGGGCCTCGGGAAGATCGTTTTAGGTTGCGATCTGCTACGCGGAGTATCGGCCCCGTT
>NZ_CADCWT010000272.1 GCF_902806485.1 Candidatus Frankia alpina
CGTTGACTAACACCCTGGGCTGATCTTGTTCGGTCGTCCGACGCCCCGCCGGACTGGCCCTTGGTGGGGCGTCGGGGCGCCGGCGGGCCCGCACCTTCGTGGGTGAAGGACTGGATGTCGGTGCGGCATCCGGCCTGTTCGTCCTTGCTGTTGTGCTGGCGAGGCGGAGAAGACTGCGGATTGTCCCGTTCATGGCGCCCTGGCGGCGAGACGATGGTCTTCCTTGATCAGGAGAAGTTCATCCACCCGATCATGAGAGTGCAGGCCACGACCAGTGACCCGGACTCAAGGCGCATTGCGAAGACTCGGGGCAGCAAAGACCCTGGCCGCAGCAGTTGTCGTCGGCGGCACCATGCTCGCGGGGGGCACCTCGTTCGCCGCGGGCACCCTCCGGGACGGAGCGGCCGTGACGGCCACCGGCGCAGGCGCAACTGCCGAGGCGGCGGAGAACGATGCCACGTCCCGCGCGGCGGCTGAGTGATCAGTCGGGGAAGGTGACCGCCGGCGCTTACGGCCCCTCCTTCGCAAAGGGGACCTGGACGTCCACCTATGAGGGCCACTGCGCCTCTCGTCGTCCCCGCCGAGGAGGAGACCGCCGATGAAGACCTCGCCGGCGATGGCGAGGAGAGGGCGGAGGCCGCCCCCATGCAGAAGATCAACCCGGCGGGTGTCGACAACACCGTTGACCAACATCCCCGGCCGGGGGTGCATGTGGCGGTGGGCTAGACCTATGGGCAGGGGGCGGGTGGGGAAGACCGGATGCTCCGGTTGGCCGCTCGCCCGGGCTGATCGTGCCCGGGCTGTCCATGCCCCGTCGGGCTACGGGGCTGTCTGGACTCCTTCGGTGCTCCAAGACTCCGGTTCAGTTGGCGTATAGAACTTCATGGCATGCTGGAGGAAAACGTTGATCCAGCACAACTGCGGACTTACGTGACTGGCAGATTGCAGTCGGTGAGGTTAGGTCGGGTGGGAGGACTGATGGTGAGGGCGTGGCCTGCGATAAAGGGAACGCTATGCCGGAAGGTGGATCCGAGGCGGAAGCAACGGGAGCTGGTGGAGCAGTACACCGCTGGGATTGGCCAGCTTGGTTCGGAGGCGTTGGACGTCTGCCTGGACGGGATTTACGCGTTGGAGAGCCTTGGGGCCGAGTCGACGACGTATCGCCAGCCGGTGGTGGAGGTGCTTTCGGCCTTCGTCCGCGAGCGGACCATTCTTGATCATTCCCATGGAGCTCGCCGTCCCTGGGCCGTCTGGTCGGGGAGGACGACGAGCAGGCGGAGTGCCAGCCTGGAGCCATCAGCCCCGGCCGATCAAGCCACCAGCGACACACCGCCGGATCTTGGACGAAATCCCGATACCGATGTGCAGGCCGCGCTGACCGTGCTGGGCCGTCTCTCGGACAAAGTCGACATCTCTTGGGCTGTTCCGTTTAGCGCCTGGCTGGAGGGGGTGGACCGCGCCGGTGCCTGGCCGTGTGAGGTAAACCTCACCGGTGCCCGGCTGGAGATGGCTGATCTCATCGAAGCTTCGCTGCACGGGGCTGACCTCACCGGCGCCCGGCTGACCGGGGCGAACCTCACCGGCGCCCAGCTGATTGGGGCAGACTTCACCGGCGCCCGGCTGGATGGGGCCAACCTTACCCACGTTCGGCTGGATGGGGCCAACCTCACCGGCGCCCGGCTGGACGGGGCAAACCTCACCGGTGTCGAGGGGTTGACGCAGGCGCAGGTAGACGTTGCCCGAGGTGACGAGAAGACGGTTCTACCGGAGGGGGTCACCCGGCCGGTGTCCTGGACGGTGGATCCCCTCCGGTCGTCGTCCGGCTGAACCTGGACGTGAAGGAACGGGCGGACTGAGCATGCCTCGGACGTCGAAGCGCCTCACCGAACTGCTTCAGCGGGGCGCTCTGACGTGGTGCGGGGTGGGGGGACCCCCACGGTGGCACCGTGGGGCCGTCTTTGGCCTATCTGGCGGCCGTGATCGCGGTGCGGGTCGGTGCTGGGTGACGGCCATGCCGGTGCAGGCCAGCTTGCGAGGCGGCGGCGAGACTCTCGACACTTGATCAATACGCGGTGGGTGGATCTTGTCGCTTTAAGGCTTCGATCATCAACGTAAGGTTGGCTTGTCTGGGTTTCATCTGGGTTTCACACTTAATCTATTCTTGATATGGAATTCATATCGTTTGCCGAGTACGGCGAATCACTACTACCGTTCGCTGCTACGCAGTTTTTGGGAGAGGTAGTGGTTCTGCGATCAGCCAGGAAGTTCATGGCATCACTTGCGGCAGTGTCGGTTGCGATGGGGACACTCCTGCTGCTGGCACCCTTGGCTCACGCGGCGAACGGATCCGAGTGCCAATTTTCCCCCGGAAGAAATATGTGGCATTTTCAGAACTACACCGCTTCCGGCAAAACAGTGGTTCTAGATGGTTACTCCGGTCCCGATGCGACAGGAAATCCGGTAGTATCGTGTAGTTTCCACCTAAAGGGAAGGGCTGCTTTTTTTGGCCGCTCGAAGGGGGGATCTGCGTATCTCGATCCTTCAACGGTGAAAACTGTCAAGGTCACAACGACCTCTAATCACGGCGGCGACCCGGTGGGGGAAACACTAGATAACTCGGGAAACGCCTGCTTCAGGATTGTCTATAACGACAGAAAAACTTCTTGGGAACTTATTCAGATTCATCATCTGTGTGATCCTAATTGAGAGCTTTATCCATAAGTCACCATCCGAGCCGGTAGAAATCCAGCCTGGTGATGATTCGGATGAGGTTAGGGAGTTCGGTGAGCCGGCAGTGGTAGCCGGCGGCGCGGATCTTTCAGTTCCTCGGGCGGGCGATGCATCGTTCGACCGCTGACCGGCGTGCGGAGATCGTCCTGTTCGCGGTTTTTTGGTAGTCGGTGAGCTTGTAGTTCTTCGGTTTCTTCGTCGGGATGACGGTGAGGGGGCCGGGGGTGCCGGACCGATCGCAGGCCGGCAGTAGTAGGGGCCGGGCGCCAGCGGGCTTCTTCCTGGTGGTGGTGGTCTTCTTCGCCGGGTGGCGAGTGGTGGCTGCTTCGGTGGCGAGCTGGTGGGCTCGGCTGGTGGGCTGGCGTTCGTCGACGTCGCGACGTCGACCGAGGAGGCCGTCGATGACCCGCTGCCCGCCGCCGGCTACCGGTCTCCGGCGCCGCCGGTGGTGCAGGCGGGGCAGGGGCCGCGGTTGGCTCCCGGGCTGACCATCCGGGTTCCGTGGCAGCGGGAGCAGATGGCAGCCATCAGCTGCCTCCCTTCCAACATATATGACTTTGTGTGACTGGTTTTGGGCGTGCTGAACGATGTTTGCGGAGTTAGATCAGGAGTTAGATCGCCGGCTACGAGTTAGATTTCTAACTCGGGGGCTTCGGAGGCTGGGGGGTTCCGACCTGCGGAAAGTTAGGCGAGTTAGTCGAGCTAGGGCAGGTGGATTTGGGTGCCGCAGGGGCGCCGGGGACGTGGTTTGGGGATGGCCGGGGGCCGATCTAACTCAGGTGTTGAGGTCGGCGGTCCGCCGCCTGATTTGTTCACGGATAGTGATTGGGTCGAGGGGCCAGCGGTTCCCGATGGTCGGGACCTTGATCCCCTCGGTCCCCTCGTCGGTGAGGAAGTGGACCAGACGCAGCCCGGTGAGGGTGCGGTAGGCGGCCCAGGTGGGGGCGAGGTTGAGTAGCAGCGGGGAGACTTTGGCGACGGGGATGGGTTCCGGTACCCAACACCTGGTCGAGGTCATCGAGGAGATTGCGTGGGATGGTGACCCCGCGTGGGGTTGGTGGTGCCGGGGACAGCCCGGCGGGTGCGGGTGAGGGCCGTCGAGGGACCGCCAAGCTGTCGGTTACCGCGGGCAGGAAGAACTGGATGTCAGGGGGGGAGGATGGTTGCAACCCACCGGAAACCGGGGTTCCTCGTGCTCGCATGCGTAGGGCCCATGTCAGGAAACCAAGAAACTCGTAAACCTACAGGTCGGAGGCGGTTGCACCCAGGAAACTCCCAGGAAACTGCACCCCGCGGTTTCCAGGGCTGCAACCGGTGCCGCAGACGGCTGCAACCATCCCGGCGCCGGCGGGGCAGGCACGGCAGCGAGGGAGACGCGACAGCCGGCCGACGGTCCTCGCCCGGAACGTCCAAGCGCCCCGCCGGACTGCTCCGACGGGGCGCTGTCGCTTCCTCTGGGCTGCCACGTTTCAGGTGATCAGACGACTTTCTTGATCATTGAGAGTCTCGGACTCCGCGCAGGCCTTCTGGGCTGCGCGTTCACGCCTTCGCTCCATGATTTCTGGCCTAGGTCGCCCCCGGCCCGGGCGGTTCTCCAGCCATGTGGTCACGGTCGACAGCTTCCAGCGGGGCCGGCGGGGCGAGGTCTGCTCATCAGGTTCGGGCAGGTGCCCCGAATGCCTGTAGCTGCGTGCAGTAACGGGTGAGATGCCCGCTAGCTTGGCTATGTCTGTGTAGTCAAGCAGTGGCTCAAAGTTGCGAACACTTTCTCTCATGCTTGAAAGAATAGCATCTTGACATTCTAAGTTCAGGCATGTAGCGTTCCGCCTTGCAACTGAAAGCGCCCCCGGGCTGGTGGTGGAACACCGGCCCGGGGGCTAACGGACCACCTGCAAGCACAGGAGACCGCTATGAGTCATCTTTCCCTGCCTGGGTGCGGATCTGCGCGCCAGGCTTCGCCCGCCGCCCGTCTGGGTGGTGTGGCATGAGTGCCCGCCGTCCGGGCCGGATCACGGTCACCGTCACCCAGCCTGAAGAGATCTTCGATCCGGTGATCCTCGCCGCCCTGCAGGCCGGCCGCCGGGTGACCGCCGCCGAGGAGCGGGACATCCGCCGCCGGCACACCGCCGAGCTCACCGCCGGCCTGGCTGTCTGCTGCCGGGCATGCGGGTTCGCACTCACCGTGCAGCACCAGGCCTGCCCGTCGATCGTCCTGGTGGACGCTCGCAGCCTGCGGATCGCCCTGACCGTCGTGCCGCTGGCGCCGCGGCGGCGGTGCACTCGCTGCCACGGTCAGCTGGCCGTGACGGTGACGGTGACGGGGCTGCTGTGCTCGGTCTGCGGCGGCCAGGATGATCTGTTCGGTGGTGCGGCATGACCGCCCGGCAGGCCTCCGCCGCCGTGCCGTCCGAGCCGGGTTGCAACCCGCCGGAAATCGGGGTTCCTCGCGCGCGCACGCGTAGGGCCCCCTCCGGCCCCCTTGCCTGCAACCTGCAACCGTGCAGGTCAGAGGCGGTTGCAGGGGTGGTTGCAGGGGTCAACCAGCTAGTCCGGGTGCAACCAGTGCAACCGGGGGCTGCAACCACCCCCGAGCAGGCCCCGCAGACCACCTCCGGACCGGCCGCTGTGCGGGTGTGGCGGGCGACGTCGGCAACGGCGGTGACGGTCCTCGACGGTCTGTCCCCGGCGTGCGCCCCGTTCGTCTCCTGGTGGGATGCGGAGGCGGACCGGCGCCGCGAGTTGCGGACCCCGGAGCATCGGGCGGCGTGGATCGCAGCCCGCCAGGGCCGGGCGGTGGCGTCGGCGTCGGTGGCGCAGGCCCGTGCCCAGTGCAAGACGGCTCGGGAGACGTCCGCGAACCCGCTGGCCGCCCCCCGCCGTGCCGCCCGCCTCGCCGCCAAGACCGCTAAGGGCCGCAGAAGGGCCGCTAGGGCCGAGGTGAAGGCCGCCC
>NZ_CADCWT010000273.1 GCF_902806485.1 Candidatus Frankia alpina
AAACGTTACCGGGAAAGGCTCATTCTGATCGGCGAGGACGGTCGCGTGGTACTGGTCGATTTCGGGGGCGCGGTACATGCAGCCGAACCGACCATCACGGAAGGCCCGATCGGGACGCTGGCCTACATGGCGCCGGAACAGTTCGAGGGCACCCGCATGCTGTCGGCGAGCGACTTCTTTTCACTCGGGGCGACCCTCTACTACACGGTCGAGGGAGTTTCGGCGTTCTCCCGCCCGACCGAAGCCGCCACGATCCAGGCTGTGCTCAACGAACATCCCCGCATCGTTCGGGCTCCCGAACCGCTGGCCAGCGCAATCCTGGGGTTTCTGGTCAAGGATCCGCAGCGTCGTCTGACCGGCGCTACGGGGTTGGCGGCCCTCCGGGCCGCGGCAACCGAGCTCCGGCAGCCGCCGCAGGAGTCCGACGCGACCGGCATCGTGGTGCATGGCCAGCCCGGCGAGCCGCAGGTGTCTCGGCCGGCGAAGCCGGACCCGGTCGAGATGACGGAGTCGATCCGGTATCGCGAGGCTCCGCTGCGCCGGGCCGTCGGGGGCGTGCTCTCGGCCTGTGCGCTCGCGGCTGCCGCCATCCCCTGGGTCCTCGGACCGGCCATCGGTCTGCCAGCCTGGGGCTATGCGCTGGCCGCCCTCTGGACCAGTTTCTTCGGAGGTTGGGCCGCCGCTTTCGGCTATCTTCTCTGTCGACCCGACGTGCTCGTGCTTGACGGGACGTCGTTGCGGTACCGCCGTGGGGCCGAGGAGCATGTCCTACCCCGCCAGCAGGTCAGCGGCGTCCGCGTCCGCGCCGGGCGCATCGAGATCGTCCTGTCGGATCCGACCGGCGCAGCGCACTATCAGGGTCGCTCCGAGCCTCCGCAGATCGACGACGCGGGCGTGCTGCTTTTCTGCAGACTTGAGGATCTGTCCGGCGTCTCCGACGACAAGGTCCTCGCCGCGTTGCGGAGCTTCGGCTACGACGTCGCCGTCACAGCAGCTTCCATCCCCCGGGAATCTCTTCGGCCAGCTCGCTGAGCGGGGACCCGTCCGTGTGCTCGCAGGTGGCCTCGCCAGGCTCGCCGCCTGTGTGGATCGGTGGATCGAGCCGGTGCCGGGCTGGACAGGACACGTCGACTGCGGAACGCTACCGACTGTGCCTTCGTCGTTGCCTACTGTCGAGGTTGGGGGGTCTGGGTGATCCGCCGTCTCGTTCCCCGGCTGGTCGCCAGCCCGCCGGCGCGTGTCCTGCTCACCCGCGGGCCGCTCGCCGTCGGCGTCGTCGACCGGTTCGTCGCGGGCCCCACGGATGCCGACGCCGTCGCCGCCACCGCTCGGCTGGCCGATCTCGGCCTGCGGGCGTCGGTCGACCTGCTCGGCGAGGGGGTCACCCGGCCGGACGACGCACTCGCCACGGTCCTGGCCTACCTGCGGCTGCTCGACCTGGCCGACCGGGCGGGCATCGCCGCCGGGCTCGACGTCTCGGTCAAGCTGTCCGCCCTCGGCCAGGCCGTGCCGCGCGACGGCCGCAAGCTGTCCTACGAGAACGCCGCGGAGATCTGCGCCCGGGCGGCGGCGGTGAACGCCACCGTCACCGTCGACATGGAGGACCACACCACCACCGACGCGACGCTGGACACGGTGGTCGAACTACGCCGGGACTTCCCGTCGGTCGGCGCGGTGGTACAGGTCCAGCTGCTGCGCACCGAGGGCGACTGCCGCGACCTGGCCCGAGCCGGCTCGCGGGTACGGCTGTGCAAGGGGGCCTACCGGGAGCCGGCGGGCACCGTGCACCGGGGGCGCCCGGCCGTTCGCGTCGCCTACGCGCGCTGCCTGGGCATCCTGCTCGCCGGCCCGGGGTATCCGATGATTGCCACCCATGACCCGGCGCTGATCGGCGTTGCCGGCCGGCTGGCGACCGAGCTGCGCCGCGCGCCCGCGACCTACGAGTACCAGCTCCTGTACGGGGTGCGCCCCGCCGAGCAGCGGCGGCTCGCCGCGACCGGGGCGACGGTGCGGGTGTACCTGCCCTACGGCCCGGACAGCGTGCCCTACCTGACCCGACGGCTCGTGGAGAAGCCCGCCAACGTGCTGCTGGCCGTGCGGGCGCTGGGCAGCCGGCGCGGCGCGTGAGACCCGCAGCCGGCGGGTGCGGGCAGGGCGGCGGGTGCGGGAAGGGGAGGAGGCGGCCGTGCCGGTGGGCGTGAGCGCGGGATGGGTGCCCGCCGCTGACAACGAACCGGTGCGTACCTACGCCCCGGGCTCGGCGGAGCGGGCGGGTCTGCGCCGGGCGCTGCTCCGCCTGGGCGGTGAGCATCTCGAACTGACCAACACGATCGGCGGGCGCAGCCGCCCCGGCGGCGGGCCGCCGCGCGACGTCGTCCAGCCGCACGCACATCGTCGGGTGCTCGGCACGCTGCGGGAGAGCACTCACGCCGACGCGGCAGCGGCCGTCACCGCGGCGAAACAGGCCGCGGCCGGCTGGCGTGACCTCGGCTTCGCCGGCCGGGCCGCGGTGTTCCTGCGGGCGGCCGACGCGCTCGCCGGACCCTGGCGCGACACCCTGAACGCCGCCACCATGCTCGGCCAGTCGAAGACCTGCCAGCAGGCCGAGATCGACGCCGCCTGCGAGCTGATCGACTTCTGGCGGTTCAACGTGATGTTCGCCGCCGAGCTGCACGACGCCCAGCCGCGCAGCGCCGCCGGCGAGTGGAACCGCCTCGACCTGCGTCCGCTGGAGGGCTTCGTCTACGCGGTCACGCCGTTCAACTTCACCGCCATCGCCGGGAACCTGCCGACCGCCCCCGCGCTCATGGGCAACACGGTCGTCTGGAAGCCCGCGCCCACGCAGGCGTTTGCCGCGCACCTGCTCATGCGGCTGCTGGAGTCGGCCGGCCTGCCGCCCGGGGTCATCAACCTCGTCGGCGGCTCGGGGGAGCCGGTCAGCGACGTCGTGTTCTCCGACCCCGACCTCGCCGGTGTGCACTTCACCGGCTCCGCCGCCGTGTTCACCCGGTTGTGGCGGGCCGTCGCGGACAACCTCGACGGCTACCGTTCCTACCCCCGCATCGTCGGGGAGACCGGGGGCAAGGACTTCGTCGTCGCCCATCCCTCGGCCGACGTCGACGTGCTGCGCACGGCGCTGGTCCGCGGCGCGTTCGAATACAGCGGGCAGAAGTGCTCGGCGGCGTCGCGGGCCTACGTCCCGGCGAGCCTGTGGCGGCGGATGGACGCCGAGCTCGCCGCGGCCACCGAGGCCCTGTCCGTCGGCGACGTCAACGACTTCGACCACTTCACCGGGGCCGTCATCGACGCCCGCGCCTACGCCCGGCTCGCCGGCGCCTGCACCCGCGCCGCCAGCGACTCCACCGTCACCGTGCTCGCGGGCGCCCAGTGTGACGACGCGGTCGGCTGGTTCGTGCGCCCGACGATCCTCGTCGGCACCGACCCGGGCCGGGAGTGGTTCACCCGGGAGCTGTTCGGCCCGATCCTGTCCGTCCACGTCTACGATGACTCCCGGCCGGACGCCTGGGACGACGTCCTGCGCCTGGTCGACCGCACGTCGGCCTACGCGCTGACCGGCGCGGTCGTCGCCACCGACCGCGCCGCGATCGCGCGGGCCGACGAGCTGCTGCGCTTCGCCGCCGGCAACTTCTACATCAATGACAAACCGACCGGTGCGGTCGTCGGGCGCCAGCCGTTCGGCGGGGCGCGGCGGTCGGGGACCGACGACAAGGCCGGCTCCGCCCAGAACCTCCTGCGCTGGGTCAGTTCCCGGGTGGCCAAGGAGAACCTGTGCCCGCCGGTCGTCCACGACCACCCGCACATGGGCGGCGGGGCCGGGATGCGCGGCAGCTGTTCATGAGCAAATGGTAGTGAACAAAACGACATCTGCCGGAAACCTGGTGAACGGTAGGACAACTGGATCTGCGGATCCTAAACTGGCGCCATCGCTCCCTCCCCCGATCCAGGAGTCGACATGCCCGCAGTCGAGAGCTCCCGCCACGTCCTGACCTTCTGTGGAAAATGCAGCTGTGGCTGTCCGGAGCTGTTCGTCGACCACACCGCGCCCGCCGAGCGCCGCATCGTGCTGACCGACGACTTCGGGCAGCGGATCCAGATGAGCGTCGAGCAGCTCCAGGTCATCGTCGACGAGGCGCGCGCCGGCCGCATCACCGAGCTCGTCGATGCGGAACTCGCCCTGGGCATGGGCTGAGATGCCCGGCGGCCTGCCTCGCAGGGGGAGCGGGTGGGTCGCGGGTCGGGGCACACTGCGCACCTGCGGCCGGGTGTTCGGCATCCGCCGCCCGCCGCGGTGACGCACCAGCACTCTGCGGCGCTGTCCTCGCAGCAGCTTCCTGCGGCCGTGGCGCTTGCCGCGGCCGTCGCCACCGGCATCGTCGCGCTGTTCCACGCGACCCGGATCGTCACCGGCGAGGGACGGGCGCACCACGTCCCGGCGTTCGCTCGCCGGGTGCTGCGGGGTCGGTCGGCCGCGTTCGTGCCGGTGGAGATCGGTCACACGATCGTCGCGGTGGGCATGGCGATCATGTTCGTCGGTCCGTCCGGGTTGGCGTCCTCGGGTGCCTTCGCCCTTACCTACCTCGTCCTCGCCGGGGTGTTCCTGGTCCTCGTGCTGACGAACCCCGCCTGCTGCGAGCCGGCCCAGTGGTCATGCTGCTCGATGCTTGTCGTCGAGGCGTTGGCGATGGCCTGCATGGCCCACGCGGGCCGGTGGCCGGTGGGTGACCTCGGCGACCGCGGCGACCTGTCCGGCTGGTTCGCCGTCGTCTTCGCCGTGGCTGCGGTCGCGGCCGTCGGGGGCCCACTGCTGCGCCGGGCCTGGCCGGCCTGGGACGCCATCCCCGCGCCGATTACCCCCGCCGCGTCCCGGCTGGTCATGGCCGGCGGCATGCTGCTCATGCTGCTCTGAGGCACCGCCGCCGCGGCCAGCGGGCCGCACCCGCCTTGCCGTGTCGCACCGAGCCCCGTCCGTGGCAGGCGCGACAGCGGCGCCGGTAGGTCTCGCGGCCCGTGCCGTAGAAGGCCTGTCCCTCGCCCCGGCAGCGCGGGCAGTCCAGCTCGACCGCGCCGTGGTGGCGGCCGGGAATCAGGCGCGCGGCGAGCCGTGCCGAGTTCGTTGCCCTGTATCCCCATCGGGGCGCCGTCCCGAACCGACGGCACTCCCGATCTCGCCAAGCGGCTTATCCGCAAGGCGGAGAATGGTGTGCGTGTCCGCGTGCTCCTCGGTGATCCGGACTCGGAAGCGGTAGCAGCGCGAGGGACCGAAGAGGGGGTGTTCGGCGGGGTGGCCGCTCGTATCCGGCTGTCCCTGACCCACTTGCAAGACGCCATCGGGGTGCCAGGGGTACACATCCACCTGCACAGCATGACCCTCTACAGCTCCATCTACCGCTTCGATGACGTCCTGCTCGCGAACACCCACGTGTTCGGAACTCCGGCCGCTCAGAGTCCAGTGATCCACTTACAGCGGATACCGGGCGGACGGCTGTTCGACCACTTCATGAGCAGCTTCGATCGGGTGTACTCCGGCTCCGTGCCGGTAGAGGGGAGCGCGGCGCACCGTGGCTAGTAGGGCTTTGTTAGGTGTCGTTGAGTTGTGGTTTCAAGCGATCTGGTGACGGAT
>NZ_CADCWT010000274.1 GCF_902806485.1 Candidatus Frankia alpina
GCCGGGAATGGCTCAGTGACCTATGACGCGGCCAGCCTCGAACTGGCGATGGAACGTTTCGGTGCCGATCACGTACTGCTCGGCACCGACTATCCCTTCGCGGCGCGCGAGTCCCCGCCTGGCGCGCGACGAATAGCTCCGCGCCGCCGTCAGCCGGGACAACACCCTGTCTCTGTTAGGTAACCGCCTCGTCCCCGATGCGCTGGGAGCGAACTCATGACCGTGACGAACGACCCCATCCGACAGCTGGCGCCCAACGGACCTCTTGTCACGGAGGACCACGAACGGCATCAGTTCCGGGTACACCGCTCGACGATGACCTCGCCAGAGATCCACGCGCTGGAGATCGAACGGGTCTTCGGTCGCAGCTGGCTGTATGTCGGCCACGAGTCCGAGATCCGCGAGCCGGGCGACTTTGTCCGTCGGCCGGTGGGCAATCGACAGGTCTTCATGATCAGAAGCAAGAAGACCGGCCAGGTGAACGTCTTCCACAACAGCTGCACCCACCGGGGGGCGATGGTCTGCCGCCGGGATGCGGGCAACGCCAAGGTCCTGCAGTGCTTCTATCACGCCTGGTCGTTCAACACCGACGGCAAGCTGATCGGCGTTCCGGACCGCGAGGCCTACGGCGAGGCCCTCGACTTCACCACGCTCGGGCTGCGTTCGGTGGCCCGGGTCCAGAGCTATCGCGGATTCGTCTTCGCGAGCTTCGACCCGCATATCGTGGACCTCGAGGAGTACCTGGCCGGCGCCCGGGAGTATCTCGACCTCGTGGTCGACTCCATGGAGGACCCGCAGATCATCAACGGCACCAACCAGTACGCCATCAATGCGAACTGGAAGCTGCTGGCCGAGAACAGCATCGACGGCTACCATGCGGCCTCGACCCACGACACCTATTTGAAGTACCTGGTGGCGCTCGGGACCGACCTCGCCAGCGGCATCAACGGTACGGCGAAGTCCCTCGGCAACGGCCACGCGGTGCTGGAGTACGCGGCCCCCTGGGGCAGACCGGTGGCGAAGTGGGAGCCGCTGTTCGGCGAGCACGCCCGATCGGAGATCGAGCGGCTCCGTGCGGACCTCGTCGGGCGGTACGGCGAGGAGCGGGCGCAGCGGATGGCGGACACCAACCGCAACCTTCTGATCTATCCGAACCTGGTGGTGAACGACATCATGGCCGTCACCGTCCGAACCTTCATACCGGTCTCACCCGACCGCATGGAGGTCACGGCCTGGGAGATGGCGCCGCGCGACGAACTTCCCCAGTTGCGTCAGCGCCGACTCGACAGCTTCCTCACCTTCCTCGGACCGGGCGGGTTCGCCACGCCCGACGACATCGAGGCGTTGGAATCGTGCCAGGAGGGCTTCCGCAGCGGCGGCGTGGAGTGGAACGAAATCTCCCGCGGGATGTCCCGCCATCCGCTGGCCAACGACGAGGAGCAGATGCGCGCCTTCTGGCGCCGCTGGAACGAGCAGATCATAGGAGCGATCGGATGACCGCCACCGCCATGTCCGCCACCGCCATGACCGCCACCGCGACGTCCCGCCGGATCGGTCCAGCGGTCGCGGACCTTCGAGCGGTGACCCGCGCTCAGATCGAGGACTTCCTCTACGCCGAGGCGGAGCTTCTCGACGCCTGGGACCTCGACACCTGGGTCACGCTGTTCACCGACGACGCCCACTACGTCATCCCCCTGCAACGACGACCCGGACGGCGACCCGACGCGCGACCTGGTTCTCGTCGACGACGACGCGCTGCGCCTGCGATCGCGGATAGGGCGGCTCAACAGCCGCCGGGCACACCGGGAGTTCCCGCATTCCGCGACCAGCCACCAGGTCTTCAACGTGCGTCTACGGCCGGTCATGGGTGACGAACTCCCGGTGGTCGCCGAGTTCTCGGTGTGGCGATTCCGCGGGGAGCGTTCGTCCCCCTACGTCGGCCGTTACTTCTACCGGCTGCGTGTCACCGACGGTCAGCTCCGCATCAGCTCCAAGCGGGTGGTCCTGGCGATGACGACGTTACGGACGGTCTCCGACGTGGCCATCCTCCTGTAAGAGGAAGGAACAACCATGCCTGGTGCCCCGTCCGCCCCCATCGAACGTGCGGCCGAGCGCCTCCTCACCGCGGCACGCAGCAGGACTCCCTGCCCACCCGTCCGCGACATCCTTCCCGACGCCAGCGCGCAGACCGCTTATGCCGTGCAGACACTCCTGACCCGGGAGGCCCTGCGCAACGGCCGGCGCGTCGTCGGCCGCAAGATCGGACTCACCTCCGTCGCGGTGCAGCAGCAGCTCGGCGTCGACCAGCCCGACTTCGGCGTGCTCTTCGACGACATGGTCGTCCCCGCGGGCACCGTGATCGACATCGGCACGCTGCTCCAGCCGAAGATCGAGGCGGAGCTCGCCTTCGTCCTCGGCGCGGACCTCGACCACGACGACCTCGGCGCGCAGGCGCTGCGGGCCGCGATCGATCATGTCGTACCGGCTCTGGAGATCGTCGACAGCCGGATCGCCGGCTGGGACATCACCTTCGCCGACACGGTCGCCGACAACGCGTCCAGCGGGCTGTTCCTCCTCGGCGACACCCCCACGAAGCTGGGCGAGCTCGATCTGCGCCCGCTGGAGATGACGCTCGTCGACGACACGGGAGCCACGCTCAGCCGCGGCTCGGGCGCAGCCTGCCTGGGTGATCCCCTCGAGGCCGTCCGGTGGCTCGCCCGGACCTGCCGCGACCTGGGGTCACCGCTGCGGGCCGGCGAGACAGCGCTCTCGGGCGCTCTCGGCCCGATGGTGCCCGTCGTGGCGGGCGCCGTCTACACCGCGACGGTAGGCCACCTGGGCACGGTCAGCGCAGTCTTCTCCAGCGTGGATCGGCAGGCCGCGCAACAGCGTCCGCGGGTGGCCGCGGGCCGAAGGGACCTCACATCATGAAGACGAAGGTCGCCATCATCGGCTCCGGCAACATCGGCTCCGACCTGATGATGAAGATCATCAGACTGTCGACGACGCTGGAGATGGGCGCGATGGTCGGCATCGACCCCGACTCGGACGGGCTCGCCCGGGCACGGCGACTCGAGATCACCACGACCGCCGACGGTGTCCGTGGCCTCCTCGAGCTCCCCGTCCTCGACGAGATCGGCATAGTCTTCGACGCGACCTCCGCCCGCGCCCATGTGGCCAACGTTCAGCTGCTCGAGCCGTACGACAAGATCCTCGTGGACCTCACGCCGGCCGCCGTCGGACCGTTCGTGGTACCGGCCGTCAACCTCGCCGACCACCAGGATGCACGGAACGTGAACATGGTGACCTGCGGTGGGCAGGCGACGATTCCCATCGTCGCCGCGGTCTCGCGGGTGACCCCCGTTCTCTACGCCGAGATCATCGCCTCGATCGCGTCGAAGTCCGCGGGACCGGGCACCCGAGCCAACATCGACGAGTTCACCGAGACCACCGCGCTGGCGATCGAGGTGGTGGGTGGCGCGGCGCGCGGCAAGGCGATCATCGTCCTCAACCCGGCCAACCCCCCGATGATCATGCGTGACACGGTCCACTGCCTGGCGTCCTGGGGTGATCCGGAGGACATCCGCGCGAGCGTGACGGCAATGCACGGCGAGGTCTCCCGATACGTGCCGGGTTACCGGCTCAAGCAGGAGGTGCAGATCACCGCGATCGCCGAGGACGAACCGCTGAACACCCTCATCGGCGATGCGCCGCGGCCTCGCTGGCGGGTCTCCGTCTTCCTCGAGGTCGAGGGCGCCGCCCACTACCTGCCGTCGTATGCCGGCAACCTCGACATCATGACATCGGCCGCTCTGCGCACCGGCGAGCTGCTCGCGGCCCGCACGGCTCGTACGACCCGCTCCGACCTCACAGAGGTGGCCCCGTGACCATCGCCGAGCACCCCACGCTCTACATCCAGGACGTCACGTTGCGGGACGGAATGCATGCCATCCGGCATCGGCTCGCCCCTGACGAGGTTCGCGCGATCGCCGCCGCGGTCGACCGGGCCGGCGTCGACGCGATCGAGGTCGCCCACGGGGACGGTCTCGCCGGCGCGAGTCTGACCTACGGTCCCGGCAGCAACACGGACTGGGAGTGGATCGCGGCGGCGGCGGCGGACGTCGTCGAGAACGCCGTCCTCACCACCCTCCTGCTCCCCGGAATCGGCACGGTCGCCGACCTGAAGAAGGCGTACGAGCTGGGTGTCCGCTCCGTGCGGGTAGCGACCCACGCGACCGAGGCCGACATCGCGATCCAGCACATCGGCACGGCGCGCGAACTCGGCATGGACGTCTCCGGCTTCCTCATGATGTCGCACATGGCGCCGCCGGCCGAGCTCGCGGCACAGGCGAAGCTGATGGAGAGGGCCGGCGCGGACTGCGTGTACGTCACCGACTCCGGTGGCCGGCTGACCATGCGCGACGTACGGGACCGGGTCCGCGCCTACCGTGACGTGCTTGATCCGACCACCCAGATCGGCATCCACGCGCACGAGAACCTGTCCCTGTCGGTGGCCAACTCGGTCATCGCGGTGGAGGAGGGCGTCACCCGGGTCGATGCCTCCCTTGCAGGCCACGGCGCCGGGGCGGGCAACTGCCCGATCGAGGCGTTCATCGCGGTCGCCGACATCTACGGCTGGAAGCACGGCTGCGATCTGTTCGCCCTCCAGGACGCGGCCGACGACATCGTCCGTCCGTTGCAGGACCGCCCGGTTCGGGTCGACCGTGAAACCCTCACGCTCGGGTATGCCGGTGTGTATTCGAGCTTCCTGCGACACGCGGAGAAGGCCGCGCGCGATCACGGACTCGATACCCGGGACATCCTCGTCGAGGTCGGCCGGTGCGGGCTCGTCGGCGGCCAGGAGGATATGATCATCGATATCGCCCTCGACCTGGTGTCGAGTTCGGCGAACTGAGCACGGGTCGCCCCGGGTGGTGCAGACATGCATACACGATCACTGATTTTTAGATCTGGCCGCTGGTGCGGCGAGCGGGTCGACGTCCGGCGCTGACGCGGGACGACCTGGTGACAGCGGCGTGCGGCGCTCGATGCGAGGCAGCCCCCTCGCCCCTCGGCGATGCGGGCAGGCCATTGGCCAGCGGGTCATGCAGGGGCCTAAAGTGACTACAGGATCAACCGACGAGAGCCAGGGGGCCTGATGTCGACACGAGGCAGCACTCCGCTGTCCCGCGCCCAGCAGGTCGCCCTCGCCATCGAGAATCGGCTGCTGGCGGAGCGCACCCCGGTCGGCACCCCGATCGGTCGACGTACGGACCTCATGGAGCAGTATCGGGTCAGCCCGACAGTCATGAACGAGACCCTGCGCATTCTGCGCGACCGCGGACTGGTCATCGTCAAACCGGGCCCCGGCGGCGGTGTCTCCGTGGCGAACCAGCCTCCGCAGATCAGGCTCGGGGCCCTGGACCTGTGGTTCTCGTCGATGAGCTCCGACCCGCTCGACCTCTTCGAGGCACGCAGCTACCTGGAGGACATTCTCACCCCACTCGCCGTCGAGCGGGCTGGTCCCGGAGACCTGCGCGACATGGGAGTTTTTCCGAAACTCGCCATGGCTGATTCGAATCAGATCGCCGGGATCGTAAAT
>NZ_CADCWT010000275.1 GCF_902806485.1 Candidatus Frankia alpina
CGGCAGCGGGCTGTACTTCGTCGGACTTGAAGCCAACGGAACCGTCTACGCCTACGCGCTCAACCAGAGCGGCGGCGGATACACCCGGATCGCCACCGTGGCGAGCGGCTTCGCCGCGGTCATGGACCTCGAGTACGAGCCCGCGACCGGTCATCTGTGGGCGGAATGCGACGACACCTGCCAGGGCCGCACCGCGACGCTCGACATCAACGCCGCCGGCCGGCTCGCCGGCACCGCCGTTTACGCCCGCCCCACCGGAATGTCCAACTACAACAACGAGGGATTCGCCATCGCGCCGCCGGGGACCTGCTCGGCCGGGCACAAGCCGGTCGTCTGGTCCGACGATGACAACGACGCCAGCCACGCGCTGCGCAGCGGAACGCTGACCTGCGCAAGCTGACGCCACGGGTGGGGCGGGCGGTACCGCAGGGCCCGCCCGCCCCACCCAATAGTCACCCGCCGGCGGCGTCGGCCAGGACGCCGACCAGACCGGTCACAGCCATCGCGGCGCAGCCGCCCAGCACGACCCGCAGCGTGGGGCGCAGCAGCGCGGTGCCCGCGGTGCGCGCCGCCAGCGCCCCCGCGAGCGCCAGCCCCAGCACCGTCACCGCGACGATGACCACCAGCCGAACGGTGCCCGCGGGCGCCACCATCCCGAGGAACGGCACCAGCGCGCCGACGGTGAAGCTGCTCGCCGACGCCGCCGCAGCCTGCGTCGGCCGGGCCTCGTTGGTCTCGTTGTGGCCGAGCTCGTCGCGCATGTGGGCGCCGAGGGCGTCGCGCTCGGTCAGTGCCTTGGCGACCTTCACGGCCAGGTCGCGGGGCAGGCCGCGGTGCTCGTAGATGCCCACCAGCTCCGCGAACTCCGCCGCCGGGCTCGCCGCGAGCTCCGCCCGCTCCAGCTCGAGATCGGCGTGGGCGACGTCGGCCTGGGCGCTGACGGACACGAACTCGCCGGCCGCCATGGACAGCGCTCCGGCCGTCAGCCCGGCGAAGCCCGCGGTCAGGATCGCGCCGCTCGACGCGCCGCTCGCCGCCACGCCGACGACGAGACTGGAGGTGGACACCAGCCCGTCGTTCGCGCCGAGGACGGCCGCCCGCAGCCAGCCAGTCCGCTGCGTACTGTGCCGCTCCCGGTGCCGGGTCATCAAGCTTGCTGCCGCCATGGCGAGCATTTCAGCACGGCCAAACCGAGCTGAACGAGCGGGGACGCCTTTCCATCCTGTGACAATTCCCGCCAGATGAGGTCGGTCCGGAGCCACCCATGTCGTCGCTGCGCGTGGTCGGGCCGGCCCGCGTCTCAGCTTGCCGGTCGGCGGTCGAGCCAGGTCACGTACTGGCGCAGCCCCATGACCTCCCACAGGGTGTGCCGGCTCCAGCCGTCGCCGTCATGCAACCGAGCGTGGTGGGCGACCATCCGCAGCCCCTGCCCGCCGGCCGACTCGGGCCGCAGGGTGAGGCCGAGGGTCACCACCGGTGAATGCCAACCGACCGCCGACCGCTCGATCCGCAACTGGCGGCCGATGAGGAACGCCAGGTGGGTCCGCGCCGGCGGCTGCTTACGCGGGTGCACGGTGACGGACCCGACGTGCGGCCAGGCGGCGGCGTCCACCGCGGCCCGCAGCAGCGCGCCCGGCTCCACCGGCACGAAGTCGACCTCGACGCACTCCTCGCCGGCCGCAGCACCCGCCGGGCCGGCGATGACGAGGCCGTCGGTATCCGGCAGCACCAGTGCCGGCAGGTCGGCGCCTTCGATCTCCCATTCCATGCCGGCGGTCATGCCGGCGGGTCACCGCCAGCATCCTGCCGACCGGTCCCCGTCCCAATGCATCACCTTTCGCGTAGCGCGCCTCGAGCATGGCAAATATCGGCCAGTCGTCCCAAGGGGGAAAACCCGCGGCGTGGCTCCTCCCAGCATGGAAGATCCGTATCCGTCCGGCTCGGCCGGTCCCGGCCACTTGGCGTCCGCGCCGCGGATCGACTGGCCTCTCGGCTGTTCCGGGCCACCCGATCGTACGGCCGGAGTCCCCACCCGATGTCGTCCGCTGTCACTGCCGGGTCGATTCCGGTGCGGCCGCACCGAGGCTCGCCGTCAGGAATCGATCCCGCTGCCCCGGGCCGGAACGGCAGTGCCAGAACACCGACCGGAATTGGCCCGGCGCACGCCGATCCGGACCGATGCCGACAACATCGGCCCCGCATGATGAACAATAGATTCGACACCGTTTCGCACCGAGGATGTCGGGGTGATATCGCCGTGTCCCGTCACGACGACGAGGCCCAGTACCGCCGCCTCGACGAGGTCAGCCGGCCCGACCTCGGTCAGCCCCACGACCAGGACGCCACCCGGCGGACCATCACCCTCGGCGGGGACGCGGAGTCGTTCCGCGCACCTTCCTCCCGGTGGCCTGACCGCGTCCCCGACATCCTGAACGCCGTCCTCGTCCTCGTCCTCGTCCTCGTCACCGTCCCCCGGCCGCGCGCTGGGGTGGTGAGATCGCCGCCGCCGGTCAGGTCGGCGAGCCGGCCCACTGGTCGGGGCCGAAAACCTCGTAGTGGATGCGCTGCGCCGGCACGCCGCGGCGCAGCAGGCCGGCGCGGGCGTCACGCATGAACGGCACCGGCCCGCACAGGTAGGCGCGGGCCCCGTCGGGCAGGGGCACCGCGTCGATGTCGAACGTGCCGGTGTGGCGGGACTCGCCCCGCGCCCCGCTGGGGCCCGTCGCGCTGCCGACGCCCGCCGCCCTGCCGATGCCCGCGGCGCTGCCGGCACCGGACTCGTACCAGGTGTGCAGGTGGAAGTCTCGCAGCAGGGCGCCCACCTCGATCATCTCGGAGCGCAGCGGGTGGTGGTCGGGGGAACGGTCGGCGTGCACGGCCACCACCTGGCGATCCGGTTGCAGCCGGGCGGTGTGGCCGAGCACGGCGATCATCGGGGTGACGCCGATGCCCGCGCTGATCAGCACGAGTGGGTCGGCCCCGGTGGCGAGGGTGACGTCGCCCGTCGGCGGACTCACGTCCAGGATGTCGTCGACCTTGACCTGATCATGAAGGTGGGAGGAGACGACGCCCTCGGGTGCGCCGCCGGCGGCGGGCACCCGTTGCACCGTGATCCGCAGGCTGCCCGCGCCGGGCGCCCGGGACAGGCTGTACTGCCGGGCCTGCCGTTCGGCGCCGGGCAGGTCGACCGCGACGGAGATGTACTGGCCGGCCAGGTAGGTCGGCAGTGGCTCGGGCCCGGCCGGCACGAGGTCGAAGGAGACCACCTCGGCGGTCGCCACGGTGCGCGCGGTCACTCGCCAGGGCCGCCAGACGCGCTCCGGGTCGGCACCGACGCGCTGGGCGATCCGCCCCTCCTCGGCGATGAGTGCCGTGGCGAACAGCCAGTAGACCTCGTCCCAGGCGTCGTGCACCTCGCGGGTCACCGCATCGCCGAGCACCTCGCCGACCGCCGCCAGCAGGTGCTGGCCCACGATCGTGTACTGCTCGGGCCGCACGCCCAGCGAGACATGCTTGTGCGCGATGCGGCGCAGCACCGGGGCGAACGAGGTCTGCGACCCGTCGAGCAGATGCCCGGCGTAGGCGACGACGGCTGCGGCCAGCGCCTGTCGCTGCGCGCCGGTTGCCTGGTTGCCCTGGTTGAACAGGTTCACGAGTTCGGGATGGGCGGCGAACATGCGCGGGTAGAACACGGCGGTGATCTCGACGGCGTGTTCGGCGACTACGCCTGCGGTCGCTCCGACGACGGCGGCGGAACGTTCGGACAGCATGGGATGACCTCCGGACTCGAACCTGGCGGCGGCGATGGCACGGTGGCGATGGGCTGCGGTGGGAATCCGCTGCCTCGGTGATCAGCCGCCCGGGTCGACGTCGAGGTCGCTGGACTGGGTCAGGCGCAGGACGACCCCTGTGGCGGGACCGGTGCTCATCCGGACCAGCTCCACTTCTACGTGTTGTAGTAGCTGGATGTGCAAGCATATGGAAGAGCGGTCCCCAGGCCCACTCTTCGGGCCCCATGGTGTCGTTCACCGTCCGTTGCCGACGCCGATATCACTGTGGGTATAGCCTCCGCGACATGACCGGACCGCGACGATGACCGGACCGCGACGGGGCGGGTTGGCGGGCCTCGTCGGTCCCGACGGGTTGTGGGAGTCGGTCGAGCGGATGGTCTCGTTCGGCCCGCGGCTGCCCGGCTCGCCGGCGCACCATCGCCACATCGACGACCTCGATGTCCGGTTGCGTCGCGCCGGCCTCGAGGTGACCCGCCATCCCGTCCCCCTCGCGCGTTGGCTGGCCGACGACTGGTCGTTGCGGGTCGTCGACGCGCGCGGGGTGAGCGCCACGGTGCCCGCCGGCTCCTACCGCCCGTACTCCGGCGAGACGTCGGCCCGCGGGGTGACGGCGACGGTGGTGGACGTCGGCGCGGGCGGCGCGGCGGACTACCGGGGCCGGCCGATGGCGGGTGCGATCGTGCTCGCCGACGCGCCTGTTGCCCGACTGCGCGCCGAGGTGCTCACCGACCTCACCGACCTCACCGACCTCGCCGACGCCGTCGAGCCGCCCGACGCGCGAACGCGGCTCGCCGCCGAGGACTACTCGCGGGTGTGGCTCGGCGTCCCGCCACCCCCCGACCTCGCCCTCGCCCGCCGGCACGGCGCCGTCGCGATGATCGCGATTCTCGATCTGCCGCCGTTGCTGGCCGCCGGCCAGTACACCCCGCACCAGCAGCCGTATGCCGGCCTGCCGACCCTGCATGTCGACCGCGAGCAGGGGGCCCGGCTGCGCGCCCTGCTCGCGCTCGGCCCGCTGGAGGCCACCGTCGTCCTGACCGCCCGCCGTGACGACGCCACCGTCGACTACCTGCTGGCCCGGCTGCCCGCCCCCGCTGCCGCTGCCGCCGGAACGTACGGCGACGTGCTCGTCGCCACGCACACCGACGGGCAGAACGCGGTCGAGGAGAACGGCGGCCCGGCCCTGCTCGCCCTCGCCGAGCGGCTCGCCCACCGGCCGCAGGCGCGGCGGGGGCGCGGCACGCTGTTCCTATTCTCCCCAGCGCACATGATCGCCGATGCCGCGACGGTGAAACCCGACGCCTGGCTGCGCGCCCACCCACGGCTGCGGGCCTCGCTCGCCATGGCGCTCGTCGCCGAGCACCTCGGCGCGATGGGCTGGGACGAGCGCGGTGGCACCGCGCCCTACGGGCCGACCGGACGCAGCGAACCGGTCGTCGTCGCCGTCGGCCACAGCGACCGGCTGCGCCGGCTCGCCGTCGACGAGATGCGGGCCGGCGGGCTCGCGCGGGCCGTTGTGCTCCCACCGGCCGGCGACGGGCTCTACGGCGAGGGCACGTTCCCCTACCGGCTCGGCCTGCCGACGGTGGAGTTCATCAGCGGGCCGGCGTACCTGCTCCAGGTCGGGCCGGGCGACCAGCTCGACAAGCTCGACCGGGCGTTGCTGCACCGGCACACCGTCTTCCTCGTCCACCTGCTCGACCGGATGCTCGCCCTGCCCGCGCCGGGTCCGTAATCACCGAGAATTCCGGGGGATGCCCTGGCCTTCAGGCCGTGGAGGAATCCGGCCTCCCGCGGAGC
>NZ_CADCWT010000276.1 GCF_902806485.1 Candidatus Frankia alpina
CCCGACGTCGACCGACCCGACGTCGACCGACCCGACGTCGACCGACCCACCGCCGCCGTCCCGCTCGAAGACCGCGACCTTGTGCAGGTCGCGGGTGGGGTCGACGACCGCGTATCCGCCGTGCACCGTCGGCTGCACCCGCACGGTGCGCACGCCGTGTCGGCGGGCGGTCTCGGTCACCGGCTCGGGGCCAGGCGCGCCCAGCGGACCACCTCCCGCACCGCCGGCGACCGGCGGGCCGACCAGCTCGCGGGGCGCGTCGATGCTGACCACCGCGACGCTGGCGTCTCTACGGCCCGCCCGGCTCAGCCCGGGGCCGGCGAAGGAACCGGCGTGCAGGTTGGCCGGCAGCCGGATTCGGCCGACGGCCCAGGCCGGCGCCAGGTCGTGGTTGTCGAACAGCGGACGGCCGTGCTCGGCGGCGATCCGGCCGCCCGCGACCACCACGTCGGGCGGCGCGGTGCCGGCGAGGGTGGACACCACCTGCAGATCGGCCAGCCGGGCGGGGGCGATGGAACCCAACATCGAGTCCAGGCCGTGCACCCGTGCCGGAAGCAGGGTGGCGTGCCGGATCGCGTCGATCGGGCCGATGCCCTGGCCGACGGCGAGCCGCACGTCATGGTCGAGATGGCCGTGGGTGGCGAGCTCGGTGACCGTCCTGCTCCTGATCGGGCCGGGGGTGCCCAACGCCCAGCGCAGTGCGGCTGCGTCCGCCGCGGGCCCCGTGCCCAGCGCGGACAGGCCGCCCACCCCGGTCCCGGACGGCGCCGGGGTCACCTCGACGATCGAGGTGGTGGTGGGCGAGGCGGGTGGGACCGCCGGGTGGGCGGCGGCCGGTGGGACGAGCGGAGGCGGAGCGGGGAGCGGGAGGTCGGCGTTGGGCGGCAGGGCATCGCCCGAACGGAGCAGTACCCGCAGCGGCGTCGCGGAGCCGGTGGCGAGTTCCGCGCCCCGGGCCCCGGCGAGGGCGAACAGCGTCGACGGGTCGGTCAGCAGCGTCACCGTCCCGGGGGGGGATGAGCAGTCGGGCCAGCTCGCCCGCGCTGAGCAGCGTCTCCTCTACCCGCAGCCCGGCGTCGACGTAGGCGGGGACGACGTAGCGGCCGGCGGCGTCGAGGGAACGCCGCCCGTTGAGCACCCCGGGCCTGGTCACGGCGGCGATGTAGCGCCCGACGATTAGGATGTCGCGGTTGACGACGGTGCCGTTCTGAACTACCACGACCAGCCCGCCGCGCACGACCAGGTCGGCGTCCTCCTCGCCGTCGGCGACCCGGCGCAGGCGTTCCAGCGTGGCGGGCGAGGGAGCAAGCCGGTCCGATCGGCCACCGGGAGGTGCCCGATCGGACCGGCCGGATCCAGCCGGGGGTCGCGCCGGTCCGCGCCGGGGATCATGACGGGTGACTCCGTTCTGGCGGGTGCCCGCGGGTATGTGGCCGAACCGACGGAAGCCGTCCGCGTCGGCCGGCCGCATGCCGCCATCAGCCGGGGTCCGAGGCTGGTGCATTCGACGTTCAAAAGCAGCCCTTCGTCCACCGGCCGACGCCGGCGGCGCATGTACGGACGGCAGACAGGGAAGGCGGCCGCCCGGAAACTTCGCGTAAATCACGCCGATTTTCGTTATATCCCAGCGGAAACACCAGATACGCCGCGGGAGGGCAGGCCGGGGGGCGACAACGGGCACGACGGAGAACCGACTGCCCCAGGATCGCCCGTCCGGACGATGCGGGAGGTGCAATCGACGGCACCATTGCGGTCATCACAATCCTCTCTACCTGCCAAGACCCGAGTTCGGCCCGTATCGCGCCAGGACGATCGCCTCGATGAAGCCCACGATGGCGTACAGCGCGATGCTCGCCACGGTGATCACGACCACCGAGGCCCACACCCCGCCGTAGTCGAACGTCTGCTGGGCGCGCTGCATGTAGTAGCCGAGCCCCTCGCCGGTCGCCAGCCACTCGGCGAGCAGCGCCCCGATGACCGCGCCCGGGACTGCGATGCGAGCGGAGACGAACAACGCCGGCAGCGCGCTGGGCAGCGCGACCTTGCGCAGCACGGTCACGGGACCGCCTCCGTAGGCGAGGACCAGGTCGGCGGCGGCCGGCGGGCCGGACCGCAACCCGAAGACCAGGTTCACCAGCGACGGGAAGAACACGATGATGCCGACGGCGGTCAGGCCCCGCCCGAAGATCAGGGTGAGCAGCGGAATCATCGCCGCCAGCGGCACCGACCGCAGCATCATCGCCACCGGCATCAGCGCCCGTTCTACCGAGCGGAACAGCACGAAACAGACGGCGACGACGATCGCCGCCACGGTGCCCGCCAGATATCCGACCCCGGCGTCGCCCAGGGTGTGCCACAGCCCGTCGAGGATCGTCCGGCGGCTCTCGGCGGCCTTGTCGGCCGTGAACAGGTACGTCCACACCGCCTGCGGGTCCTTGGCCACGAGCGGATCAAGATCGAACACGGCAATGAACGCGTACCAGAGGCCGACGATCACGGCGGCGGACGCGACGGCGGACAGCACCGTGCGGCCGACCCGCAGCAGGATCGCGGTGAGCAGCACGTGCACGCCGCGCCCCGGGGCCGGCAGCGGCGCCGAGGCGGCCGAGGCCGGTTCCACGTCGGTCGCCGTCGGGGCGCCAGCCGTCACTGCCCGCCGCCCGGGTTCCCGCGCGGCGCCCACGGGGTGAGCAGCCGAGCGACGAGTGCGGTCAACGCATAGCCCAACCCGGCGACCGCGGAGGCGACCACCGCCAGCGCCCACGTCCGCGGAACCTCCAGGGCCTGCTGGGAGTGGACCATTGCCACGCCGAGCCCCCGGTCGGCGCCGAGGTACTCGCCGATGATCGCGCCGAGGACGGCCGCCGGCGCGGCGAAGGTACTCGGCAGGGCGGCCCGCAACCGGATGTACCGCATCTGCTTCCAGGCACCGCCGCCGCTGGCCCGCACGACGTCGAGGCTCGCCGGATCCGCAGCCCGCAGCCCGCAGCCCGAGCAGGGTGCCGACCATCGTCGTGAAGAACACGGAGATGCCAGCCAGGGCGATCTGCGGGGTGCTGCCGTCGAACACGGTGGTGAGGATCGGTCCGATCGCGATGATCGGCAGGCAGTAGGACGCCACCCCGATCTGCAGCAGCACCCGCTCCACCACCGGCACCCCGAAGAACACCACGGCGAGGCCGATGGCCAGGCCGTTGCCGATCAACCAGCCCTTCGCCGCGATCTCGACCGTCGACTTCGCCGAGATCCACATGAGCCGGTGGTCGTCCCACAGCGCCCGCACGACCTCCCACGGGGTGGGCACCACGCCGCCGTTGTCGAGCACGGTGATCGCGAGCACCCACCACAACGCGAGGAGCCCGACGATGCCGGCCGCGCCGCCGATCCAGGACGACCGGTCGGTTCCCGTCCCGTCCCCGCCGCGGCGGCGCCCCGCTCCGGGAGCGCCCGGCCCGTCCGATCCCCCGGGTCCGCCCGGGCCGCCGCCGGTCGCGCCGAAGGCTGCGTCCTGCAGGGTCGTCATACTCCGCTCCGAGCGGGGCCGCCCGCCGTCGCCGCCGTCCCTGCCATCGCCGCGGTCTCTGCCGCGGGCTCGCCGCCGGCGAACAGCAGCGCCGACAACTCGTCGTGCAGTTCGTGGAACCGCGCCGAGCGCAGCATCTCCGGGGTGCGCGGCCGGGGCAGGTCGATGTCGACCAGCGCGCAGATGCGGCCCGGTCGGGCGCTCATCACCGCGACGGCGCCGGAAAGGATCACCGCCTCGGGGATGGAGTGGGTGACAAGCAGGGTGGTCGTGGCCCGTTCGCCCCAGATCCGCAGTAGCTCGAAGTTCAGCCGCTGGCGGGTCATGTCGTCGAGGGCGCCGAACGGCTCGTCGAGTAGGAGGATCCGCGGCTCGACGACGAGGGCGCGCGCGATCGCGACCCGCTGCCGCATCCCGCCGGACAGCTGCGCCGGGCGGGCCTTCTCGAAGCCGGTGAGCCCCACCAGCCGGATCAGGTCGGCGATCACCGCCCGGTCCGCCTTCGCCCCGGCGACCTCCAGCGGCAGGCGGATGTTGGACTCGACCGAGCGCCACGGCAGCAGCGCCGAGTCCTGGAAGGCGATGCCGAGATGGTGGCCGCGGCGGGCGGCCGCCGGGGGCTCCCCGTGCACCAGCACCTCACCCGCGCTGGGCGCGTCGAGATCGGCGAGAATGCGCAGCACCGTCGACTTGCCGCAGCCCGACGGCCCGATGAGCGTCAGAAACGAGCCCTCGGCGGTGGCGAGATTAACGTCGTCGAGGGCAAGCACGGACTTGCGGCCGAGACGGAACTCCTTGCACAGGCCCGCCACTTTCACGCCGGAGCCGGAGCCGGAGCCGGGGGCAGGTACGCGGGGAGCCGACGGTCCCGGGACCGCCTCCGACATGGGCGTGGCGGCTGCGCTCATACGAGTTCCGGCTTCTCCTTGTACAGCTCCCGGATGATGGACAGATCGAACAGCTTCTCCGCGGTGATGTCGACGCCGGCGAGCTTGAGGGTGGCGATGTTCTCTTCGACCAGGGTGTCGGTGAGTGTGAACAGCCCGTTCTTCTTCGTCTCCGCGGTGAGGATGAGCTTGTTCTGGTCGGTGCTCTCCAGGCCCTGTTCCTTCTCGTCCAGGCCGAGATCCTTGCCGTAGACGGTGGCGGCCAGCCTGCCGCCGAGCGAGGCGTCGGCGGTGGCGTCCTTCCAGCCGCGGATCTCGGCCGTCAGCGCCGCTTTCACCTTGTCGCGATTCTTCGCGATCGACCCGTCGGTGACCATGAAGGTCTCCGAGACGAGCGGATAGTTGTGATCGGCGAGCAGAAATGTGGTGACGTCGAAACCCTTGACCCGCAGCAGGTTCGGTTCGTTCGTCACGAACGCGAACCAGCCGTCGACCGTTCCGGTGGTCAGCGGCAGCGGGTCGAACTCGACCGGCACCTTCGTGATGGACGACGGATCAAGCTTGTTCGCCTTCAGAAACGCCGACCAGACCGACTCATTCGTCGCCTGCACGCCGATCTTCTTGCCGACCATGTCCTGCGGCGTCTTGAGGGGGCTCTTCGCCAACGACAGTATGGCGAAGGGGTTCTTCTGGTACTGCGCACCGATGATCTTCAGTGGGGCGCCCTGGACGATCGCGGTCCCGGTGATGTCCGGTGAGGAGATTCCGATGAAGGCCTTTCCGGTGGCGACGTCGGTGTCCTGCGGCGTCGCCGACGGGCCGCCGGCGATCAGGTTGACGCCGGAGAAACCCGCCGCCTTGTAGTACCCGCGCTGGTCGGCGACGTACTCGCCGGCGAACTCCGCGTTCTTGATCCAGGACAGCCGCATGCTCAACGTGCCGAACGAACCGGCACCGGCACCACCCGAGGCCGAGTCTCCGTCGTCGTCGCTGCCGCATGCGGCGAGCAGACCGCTCCCGCCGACGGTAAGCAGAGTCGCTCCCACACCCCGGCGGAGAAAACCTCGCCGATCCAGACCTGTTGTCACCAAACCCCCATCGGCGTCGTCTCGGACCAGGGCCTCGGGAAGATCGTTCTAGGTTGCGATCTGCTACGCGGAGTAT
>NZ_CADCWT010000277.1 GCF_902806485.1 Candidatus Frankia alpina
TCCGTCACCAGATCGCTTGAAACCACAACTCAACGACACCTAACAAAGCCCTACTAGGACCGGTGGATAGCTGCGAGCGGTGCCTGTACGCCGGTATGACGTGTGGAACCCGCGCCGCCGCAGCCCGGCGACCAGATGGTCGAGGTCTGCGAGCTTCGGCTCGGTGATCATAGCTGGTTCGTCGGCATCGGCCTGATCGCCTAGCCGCGCTGACCCGGCGGCCCCTGCCGGTCCGTCCGCCGCCTCCGCTCGATCCGCCTGGCCCGGGACTTCGGCTGGCTCCACCTGCGGCCTCGTCGTCTGCATCGCTTCCGCTCGACCCGACGGCTCCCGGATCTCCTGGCGGGTAGTGCGTAGGACCCGGCGCACCTCGTCGAGCGCCGAGCGGCTCGTCGTCTCGATCACACTCAGTGCCTCGCGTGCCTCGCGCGGGTCCTCGAGTAGTCGGGCAACGCCGGAGCGGACCGCGATCAGACTCAGCCTGTGCGACACGACGTCGTGAACGTCCCGAGCTACCCGCAGCCGTTCTTCGGCGCGGATACGGCGCTCCCGCTCCGTGGCCTCTCGGCGTGCCTCCAGCGCCAGGCGGGACCGATAGCGGCGGCGGGTGCGGAAGGCATCGCCTACCAGCCATGCCGCTACAGCGACAAGCGCCTGGACCAGATCCTGTTCTTGATCGGGATACAACTGCAAGGCGACGGCGGTGGCGACCGATATCGCTACGACGGCCGTCGTGCTCGCGGCCACCGAAATCCGCCTGGGGTGGTGGTCGGCGACGGTGAGGACGGCGACGCCGAGCGCTGGCCCAGCGTTGCTGACCAGTGGGGTGAAACGGACCCCGGCGAGCGCGGCCGCGCAGAGGACCGTGGCGACGGTGGCGAGCACCGGCAGTGGCCAGCGCCGGGCCGCGATCAACGGAGCGGCAGCGAGCGTCCCGAACAGCAGAACATGGGCGGTTGAGCCGTAGCTGTCGGCCCCAGGCGCGACCGTCGGGGTCAACGCGGCTGGCAGGGTGAACAGGGCGAAGGAAGCAAGGACGATTGCGATATCGACCACGCCGGGGACGGCCCTTCGGCCGGCCCGATCCAAGGTGCCGGCCGCCGTGGATCCGACAGATGCGTCCGTGGGCGCGGGCGGCTGGGCTGGGCCGGGCGATGCCGGCGTGATGAGCGCCATGGGACGTGACGGTAGACGCCGATGTTGACCCTCGGCGTTCATCCACAGGATGACGCGTACCATCCGCCTCAGGTCGGATCTAGCCGCTCCGATCCACCCTCCGAAGGAGCCGGAGGAGGTTCCGTCGACGGACGACAGGCCGGTCCAGAAAAGCGACGGTGATGGACATGAAGCCGCGTCCATCCACTCCCCGTCGATCGGCCGCCACGTCGCAGCCCAGAGCAGCCAACGTTCTTCGACGGCGCCGGCCGTGCCCACCCCCTTGAATCGCTCGCCGGCGTCGGGTGGCCGCGGGGCTCTCGCCCGTCCTGTCAGGGTTCGCTGTGACCGCTCTCAGCGCAGGCGTCGCCTCCGGCGGCGTTATGTACCACGACCGGTCGACCGTCCGTGCGGGGCACGGTGCGGGCACCGCCGCCTGGGGCCCGCACCTGGCCGTACTGATCCTGGCTGGGGCGCTCGCCGTCGGGGCGTGGCTGCGCCGCCGTCGGATTCCGTTCGAGCGGCGTCCCCGTGGCCTGCTGCCTGCGCCGCTCGGCCGGTCCGCGTGCTGACCGCCCTCGCCGTTCGGCGCAGCCCGGCGGGGCTGTGGCGGCTGGGCGTCCTCGCCCCTTTGGCCGTCCTGCTGTTCTACCTGTGTTGGCGGGCCGGGGTGCAGGTGCTCGGCGGATTGGACCCGAATTTCACGGTGAACGCGTGGGGCGGCCCCAGCTATGCGGGTACGATGGCCTGCCACTACCTCGATCTCACCGTCGTCGGTGCGGTCGCCACGGGGCTGCTCGACCGGGCCCTGCTGCCGCTGCCGCTGGACGCGTAGCCCCTGGTAGAGCGAGGTGGGTCTGGTACTGTGGGCGCCGTCATAGGTGATCGTCTTGAGGAGGTGGGACCTATTTCCGCGGTATCAGGGTGGGCGTACTCCTCCCATGATCACATTAGGTGCAATCGGACCTGGTGATCGAGAGGGCGCCCTTCGGTGTCCCGAAAGGCTTCCCGTGTCGTCAGCTCCGTCACCCTTTTCACCCTCTTCTTCGGCGCCCCTTATCATCCGCCGGCTGCGTGCCGCGGGTTGCGTCTTCGCCGAGGACGAAGCCCAGCTGCTTGTCGCCGCTACCCGGACGGCCGCCGAGCTCACCGCCATGGTCGATCGCCGGGTCGCCGGCCAGCCTCTGGAGTACATCCTCGGTTGGGCGGAGTTCTGCGGCCTGCGGATCGCGATCGAGGCCGGCGTGTTCGTGCCCCGTCGCCGCACCGAGTTTCTCGTCCAGCAGGCCCTCGAGCAGGCCGGTGCCAGTCCCGTCAGGATCGTGGTCGATCTGTGTTGCGGATCGGGCGCGGTGGCCGCGGCCTTGCTCGCGGCCCTGCCCGGTGCCGAAGTGCACGCCGCCGACGTCGAGCCCGCCGCGGTGCGCTGCGCTCGGCGCAATCTGGCCGCCGTCGGCGGCCGGGTGCACGAGGGCGACCTGTTCGCCGCGCTGCCCGAAGAGCTGCGCAGAGGCGTGGATCTCCTGGTGGTCAACGCGCCGTATGTGCCGACCGACGCGATCGGCCTGATGCCGCCCGAGGCACGGGAGCACGAGCCCCGGCTGGCTCTCGATGGCGGGACTGACGGTCTCGACGTGCTACGCCGGGTGGTCGCCGGGGGGCCGTCGTGGCTGGCACCGGGCGGAAGCCTGTTGGTCGAGACCAGCGCGCGGCAGGCGCCCTCGCTTGTGGACGCCCTGGCGGGCGCCGAGCTGTCAGCTCGGATTGAGGTGTCCGACGAGCTGGCAGCCACCGTCGTGATCGCGGCGTTCCAGGCCGGCGACCCGGTGAGCCTGGACCGGGGCGGGCGGTGATCAGCCCGGTGAGGTAGCGCCGGCCGGGTGGGGGGCGCGGCCGGCGGTGGACAGCCGGCTGCCGAGCCAGCCGGCGGCGGCGGCCGGCCACAGGCGGGTGGCGGCGTTGCGGGCACGGATGCCGGCCCAGGTGGCGGGAATGAGTAGGTGGGAAGCCTGCTCGACGCCGCGCTGGCGTGGTTCGACCAGGCGGCGATGGCGGGCCTCATAACGGCGTAGTGCCGAGCGGTGGTCGTCGGAGGTCGCGGCCAGTTCCTCGGCGAGTGCGAACGCCCCGGCCATCGCCAGGGAGGAGCCGTCACCGAACAGGGACACGCAGGATGCGGCGTCGCCGACGAGCGTGATCCGGCCGGCCGACCAGGCCGGCACGTCCACCCGGCTCACCGCGTCGAAGTAGAGGTCCTCGCTTGCCTGCGCCCGTGCCAACAGCTCCGGCGTCCGCCAGGATCCGGCCGCGTAGGCGCCGGTGAGCATGGTGCGGTGCTGGTCGATGTCGCGATGGTTGAACTCCGCGAGCTCCGGGCGGCGGAAGGCGAAGAACGCGATCGGCCCGGCGGCTGAGAGGTGCAGGGCGACGACTCGGCCCGGCGTGTTGTGCATGACCACCTCGCGCCGGTGCTCGATCGACCCGTTGAACGGCACCGTGGCGGCGTAGAGGCCCAGGTGACGTACGAAGTTCGTATCCGGTCCGAAGGCGAGTTGGCGCACGACCGAATGGAGGCCGTCGGCGCCGATGACCAGGTCGAACCGGCGGGGGCGGCCGTGATCGAAGGTCACGTCGACGCCGTGCTCGTCCTGCGTCAGACCGGCGATGGAGTCGCCGAACACGAACTCGGCGTGCTCCGCGCTCGCCGCCTGCAGGATCGAGGCGAGCGTGCCACGGGGAAGTTCGACGTCGCCGCCGCCGGTCGAGCGCGCGAGCGCGCGCAGGTTGATGCGGCCGACACTGCGGCCCGCCGTGTCCACGAACCGCATTCCCGTCACGTCGGTGGCGGCGGCCCGCAGCCGGGCGAGCACTCCCATCCGCTCCGCCACCCGGAGGGCCTGGCCACGCACGTCCACGGGGCTGCCGCTGGTTCGCTGCCACAGCCCGCGCTCGACCACCGTCGGTCGGAAACCGTGCCACGCCAGCCAGTACGCGAGCGTCGTACCGGCGATGCCGGCACCGGAGACGAGCGCCGTCCGGTTGCCCATGCGTCCTCCGCAGTGTGGGGTCGAGGCCGATCGAGCCGTCAGCGTATGACCAATTATGAAATCTGGTCAAAAGTTGAATGCGGGGTGTGATGAACGTTGACCAACTCTCGATCATGATCATCAGACTTGCGGGGTGGAGACCCCGCCGTTCACGGCGGGGAGGAAACGCCGTTCCATCTTGCCCATCGGTTGACATCCTTAGTCGTAGAATTGGGGCATGTCCCGTTACCGGCTTTATCTGACCGTCGAGCAGGCGGCTGTGATGGAAGGCCATTGCGGGCATGCGCGGTATGTGCGGAATCTTGGGGTGGAACAGCAGTCGTGGTGGAATCCGCGGCGTGGACCGGCGCCGGGGTACCACGAGCAGTCCCGGCAGTTGACCGAAGCGCGCCGGGACAATCCGTGGCTGGCGGCCGGTTCGCAGACCGTTCAGCAGCAGGCGTTGCGGGATTTCGCGACGGCGATGGCGAACTTTTTTCGAGGTTCGCATCGCAGGCCGTCGTGGCGGAAACATGGTCGGTCGGAGGGTTTCCGGATCGTCGCGGTGAAACCTGCCGATGTTCGGCTGGTGAATCGCCGCTGGTTCGGGGTGCGGGTTCCCAAGGTCGGGTGGGTGCGGTTCCGGCGTAGCCGTGCGGTTCCTGCCGCGACGTCGTATCGGATCACCCGGGATCGGGCGGGGCGCTGGCATGTGGCCTTCGCTGTCGTGCCCGACCTGATCGGCGTCCCGGGTGGCGGGTGGGGTCGTCGGGGTGGACCGCGGGGTGGTCGTGTCCGCGGCGTTGTCCACGGGGGAGTTGTTGCACTGTCCCGGGTTGCGGCCTGGGGAGGCCGCCCGGTTGCTGCGGTTGCAACGCCGGTTCGCCCGCGCGGCGGGGTAGTAATCGGCGTGGTCGGTTGCGTGGCCAGATCGCCCGGTTGAAAGCCCGTCAGGTGGACCGGCACAAAGATTGGGTGGAGAAGACCAGTACCGCGCTGGCCCGCCGGTATGACCTGATTCGGGTGGAGGCTTTGCCGATCGGGACCATGACCCGTTCGGCCTGTTGCACGGTCGAGGAGCCGGGCCGGAAGGTGCGGCAGAAAGCCGGGCTGAACCGGAGCATTCTCGCTCACGGGTGGGGGCTGCTCGTCGTCCGGTTGGAGCAGAAAGTCCCCGGCCGGGTCGAGAGGATCAACCCCGCGTGGACGTCGCAGACCTGCAATACCTGCAATATCTGCGGGATTCGGGATGGGGAGGTGCGTGAGAACCAAGCCGTCTTCCGGTGCCGGGCCTGTGGGCAGCAGGCGAACGCCGATGTGAACGCGGCGCGCAACATCGCCCTGGGGCATCAGTAACTGGTCAGGTCGTGTAGATC
>NZ_CADCWT010000278.1 GCF_902806485.1 Candidatus Frankia alpina
GCCCGGCCGGAGGGTGACCCTCCGATGGCCCGCCCACCGCCGGTCGCCACCGAGGTGGGCAGCCGGACGGGCTGCGGATCGTCAACCTGCTCGGCCTGCTCGGCCTGCTCGGCCTGCTCGGGTTCGGCGTCCTCGGCGAGGGTGTCGCCGGGGCCGGCGAGCAGGCGGCGGAACAGGGGGCTGCGGGCGGCCAGCTCGTCCTCGGTGCCGACGTCGACGATCTGGCCGGCGTCGAGCACCGCGATCCGGTCGGCCAGGCGCAGGGTGGAGCGGCGGTGCGCGATGAGTAGCGTCGTGCGTCCCCGCATGACCTCACGCAGCGTGGCGTGGATCTCGGCTTCGATCCGGGCGTCGATCGCGGAGGTGGCGTCGTCGAGGAGCAGCACGCGCGGGTCGGTCAGCAGCGCGCGGGCGAGCGCGACCCGCTGGCGCTGGCCGCCGGACAGCGTCAGGCCCTGCTCGCCGACGACGGTGTCGTAGCCGCGGGGCAGACCGCGGATGAAGCCGTCGGCCTGCACCGACCGGGCCGCCTCGACGATCTGCTCGTGCGTGGCGTCCGGCCGGCCGTAGGAGATGTTCGCCCGGACCGTGTCGGAGAACAGGAAGCTGTCCTCGAAGACCACGCCGATCTGGTCGCGTAGCGAGGCCAGCGTCAGCGTGCGGATGTCCTGGCCGTCGAGGCGGACCGTGCCGCCCTGCGGGTCGTAGAAGCGGGGCAGGAGCTGGGAGATCGTCGACTTGCCGGAGCCGGAGGTGCCGACGAGGGCCACCGTCTCCCCCGGGGAGATGTGCAGGTTGATGTCGCGCAGCACCGGCCGCGACGGCAGGTAGCCGAAGGTCACCCCATCCAGCTCGATCAGCCCGCGGGCGGTGCCGAGAACGGTGGCGTCCGGCGCGTCGGTGATCGCCGGATGGGAGTCGATGATCTCGAAGATGCGCACCGTGCTGGCCTTGGCCTGCTGGCCGATGGTGAGCAGGCCGGCGAGGGTACGCGTCGGGCCGATGAGCGCCCCGAGGTAGGTGCTGAAGGCGAGGAAGGTGCCGAGGGTGATCCGGTCGGTGAGCGCCAGCCAGCCGCCCAGCGCCAGCACGGCGACCTGCCCGAGCGCGGGCACGGCCTGCATCGCCGCGCCGAACCGGCTGGTGATCTTCACGGCCCGCATCCGCAACGCGAACAGCGTCCGGGCGTGCCCGGCGAGCCGGTCGAGCTCCCGGTCCTCCTGCCCGAAGCCCTTCACTACCCGCACGCCCGCGACCGCCTCCTCGACGGCCCCCGCGACCTCGCCGGCCTGCTGCTGGGCCGCCCAGGTGGCGGGGAACACGGTGCTGCGCGCCCGGAAGCCAAGCAGGAACAGCGCCGGCCCCATCGCGAGGGCGATGAGGGTCAGCAGCGGCGACAGCCACGCCATCGCGACCAGGGAGGCGACGAAGAGCACCAGGTTGCCGGCGACCATCGGCAGGTAGGACAGCAGCCCCTGAATGGCGCCGACGTCCGAGATCGCCCGGCTGACCACCTGTCCGGCGGAGACCTGGTCCTGCCGCGCGCCGTCGAGCCGCTCGATGGTGCTGAAGACCTCGTCGCGCAGGTCGTACTGGACGTCCAGCGACAGCCGACCACCCGCATAACGCCGCACGAACGCGGTGGCGAAGATGGCCACACCGGCCGCGAGCAGGACGATCAGGTACGGGGTCAGCGAATGCCGGTGGGCGACGACGACATTGTCGATGACCTGCCGCTCGACCAGCGGGACGGCGGCGGTGACGAGCGTGCCGAGCAGCGCCGCGCCGAACGCGAGGATCGCGTCGCGGCGGTAGACCATCACCTGCCGGCCCAGCCGGCGCAGCCAGCGGTCCGGCTGATCGCGCTGCGAGACATCCGACGAGGCCGGGCTCTGGCTCGTCGGCGGGCTCTGGCTCGTCGGCGGTGGCGGGTCCGTCGCTGTGGCGGGGCGGCGGCTCTGGCGCGGAAGCTCCGATCCCCCCGGTTGGGGCGGATCGGCAGCGGGATGCGCTGAGCGAGACGCCTCGCCGGCGAGGCGGGGCGTCTCGGCTGAGGATGGTTCGGGGCTCGCGGTGGACCTCCAGGTCAGCAGGTTCCGACAGATGCGGCCGGTCACGGGCGCATCTGTCGGTAACGGGCGCAGGCGGCCGGCGGTACCGGGCCTGCGGGCCGCGGGCGGCGCGGGAACACGCGCGGAGCGCATCTGCGCCGACCGCCACTCCCCCGCCCGACCGTACGTCGCGCGGCCCCCGATTCCGGCAAGCTATGTCTACCAGCGAAACATCCCCGGAACCCGGTTGATGCCCGGACCGGTCCGGCCCCGGACCACACCCCGCCCGCAAACGCCGACCTCAGGCCACCCCTGGGCCGCCGCCGCCCGACCGGTTCGTCCCAGAAGTCCGACCCACCCCCCGACCACTCCTCCGCGGCGCCTGGTAGAGTCCTCCATGTCGACGCGGGATCCTCACCAGATCGCGAAGGCAACGCGCCGTTAGCTCAATTGGCAGAGCAGCGGACTCTTAATCCGCGGGTTCGGGGTTCAAGTCCCTGACGGCGCACCCGCTCCCACCAGGTCATATAACTTTCAGTGACGTGTATTAGATGATCACTGTACCCAAGTTTGTACCCTAGTCTTCCGTGCCCTGGCACCCGAGACGGCAGACGCCCCGGGCCGCTGCGCGAGGTACACAGCCATCCGGGGCGCCCCTGGCATCTTGGGTACAGCGTCAGCCCGCCAGCCCCGCCACGCCGCAATACCTGCGGGGCCCTTGGACGAGCCGACGGCCCCTCGCCTTTACTTCCGGTCCCGCGGCGGGTTCGGGTCGTTGCCGGGCGGGATGGTGTCAGAGTCCCGGATCTGCCCGTTCCGTCCGTGAATCCTGACCTCGCCCCCTCCCGCGTTCCTCGCAATCTCGCGAGCCCGATCGATGGCTTGGCGCTGAGTGTCTTCGTGAGCACTCGAACGCGAGGCCCCCGGCTTGCGGACGTCCCACCCACCGTTCTCGTTCGGCACCACGTCGCGACCTTCGTTCGCCACGGCGATTTCCCTTCTGTAGTAGAAGAACGTTTGTTCCCCACAACATATGGTGCCAGCCGCACGGCGTAGATCCAAACTAGACGCGACCGCCAACCGCATATTTCGCCCAGAGCGAACATTTCGTCACTCAGGGCCCGTTACCGCCAAAAATTCGGTCGAGCCGGTCAACCGCGTCGCGCTGCGTCTCGGGCATCACGTGGGTGTAGGTGTTCATGGTGAGCTGGATCGTGGAGTGCCCGAGCAGCTCCATCACCGTCCGGGCCGGCACCCCCTCGGCGAAGAGCATCGAGGCGAAGGCATGGCGCAGGTCATGCAGCCGAAGCCACGGCAGGTCGGCCTGACGGCGCAGAACCTCGAACCGCCGGTTGACGTTGCGCGGCTCCAGGGGCGTGCCGACCGACGAGGTGAACACCAGGCCGGTTTCCGTCCACGCGTCGCCGAGCCCCGTCCGTTCCGCGGTCTGCGTGGCGCGGTGTCGCCGCAGGATCGTCACCAGCCGGGGCGGGATCGGCAGCTTCCGGTGTGAACGGTCCGTCTTCGCCGGGACGAACCGCAACGAGCCGTCCACCCGTTGCAGCGTCTGCCGGACATGGAGCGTGGCGCCGCCCAGGTCCACGTCCGTCCAGCGAAGGCCGAGAATTTCACCACGCCGGAGCCCGAGCATCAGACCGCAGGCGAAGACCGCTTCGAGCCGTTCACCGCGGAGGACCTCGACGAGCCGGCGTGCCTCTTCCGGCCGCAGCGCGCGCACCTCACGATGGGGCACGGGGGGCGCCTTGACCGCCTTCGCCACGTTGCGCGCGACCAGGTCGAGCCGTTCGGCTTCCGCCAGGGAGTTGCGGATCAGGCTGTGCACGTGCCGGACACTTCCCGCGGACAGGCCGGCCTTCCTCGCCGTACTGACGAGCCGCCGCACGTCCAGCGGCGTGAGCTTGCCGAGCTGGACACGACCGATCACCGGAATGATGTGCGTGTTGATCAGCCAGCGGTAGGCGCGGAGCGTCGAGGCCCGCGTTCCGTCCCCTTCCTTGATTTCCAGCCACTCCCCCAGCCAGACCGCCGTCGTCCGGCGCTCGGCGGTGACGTTGACGCCGAGTTCCGCCGCGCGCTTGACCTTGTCGAGCTTCTGCCGGCATTCCTTCTCGGTCTTGGCGTAGACCGTCTTCCGGACGCGTTTACCGCCCTCCCAGCCGAGATCCAGGCGACCGACCCACATGCCATCGCTGGACCGCTGAAACAAGGCGCTCTCGCCCTGCGAGCGTCGCCGCTTCTGCCGGTCGTCTCCACCGGCGGACCGCGCGGCCATCAGGCCACGTCCAGCGGGTTGCCGCCCGGCCATTCGACCGCGTCACACCAAGGGCAGCCGTAGGAGCTGTCTTCCATGTCGCACGCGAACTTGGTCTCTCCGTCGGCCTGTGGGTAGGTGCGTCCCTGGCCGCGGGCGGCCCGGTCGAGGTGGTCGGTCAGCGCCTGAACGAGAGCAATCCTGGGCGCCGCCGGGGGGTGGGTGGGCATGGTGAGCACAGCTCCTTGCCGGAAGAAGAACGGGAACAGGACCGCGGGCCGCGGGTGGGATTGCCCGGTGCCGGTGGGGTTCCGGTTCTCTGGCGCAGGAATGGTCTGCCGGGGCGCCGGCCGCATCCAGGGCGCTGCGCGTCGCTACGCGATCGGCCTTCGGCCGGCCCTGGACCCGTCCGACACCCCGACAGCTTCAGGCGCCACCAGAGAACGGAAGAAAAATGGGTGGGGCGACAGGTGCCGCTACGGGCGGATGACGCTTGCCGCCGCCGGACCCGCCGCGGGGTTCCCGCCGGCCGGGGTGGTTGCCGGACGTCCCGGGACCGGTCGGAAGATCAGGACCGCGTCGACGTCGCCGTAGTGTTCGGTGAAGAAGGCGTTCGGCGGCAGGGTGGCGAGCAGGGCGACCAGGTCGCCGATGTCCGCGCCGGGTCGGATGGTGAGTTCGTGGTCGCCGTTGTGGTCGACCCGGGCGAGGAGCATCGGGTGGTCGTCGCCGGGGGTCCGCCACGCGCCATGCGCGTCGGACGAGAAGATGGGCACAGGTCTCTCTCCTTGTTAAGGCCAAGGGGTGGGGCTCAGGTCCCGGCCGGGTGTTGGTAGCACCCGCCGGGACCGTCTTGATTGCCGAGAAGTCGCGCCCGCCGCCGGTGGTCCGCGGGTCCGGGCGTGGGACCGTCTGCCGGTCATGCGGCGTGTCCCTCGCCGCGCAGCCGGGCGACGAAGGTGACCAGCGCGGCCGAGGGGATGCGCCGCGACCGGCCGATGCGCACGGATTCGATGTCGCCGGAGTTCATCAGCTCGTAGACGGTGCTGCGGCTGACGCCGAGGAGTTCCGCGGCCTCGGCCGGGGTGAGCAGGAGCTTGGTCACGGGTCCTCTCCGTGGATGTCCGGGGGGTCAGGCGGCGTCGGGCAGTGAGCCATTCCCGGCAACGATTTGTGAGGTTGGGTAATTGTTGCGGGGTGTGAGTGT
>NZ_CADCWT010000279.1 GCF_902806485.1 Candidatus Frankia alpina
GCCGGGAATGGCTCAGTGACACCGGCCCGGCCTCGCCGGCTCGCACTTCTCCGGTCCCACTGCATTCCCGCGTTCCGCATTCCCGTACCACCGGCGTCTCGCCGTACCGCCAGTGTTGCGGCGTGGCGGGATCACCGTGTTGGGGCAACACCGTCCCGGGACTCTGTGTTTCAGCAGCACCGTGACTCGCCGTCACTCGTATTCGTCCTGCCGTCTGCTCGTCCTGTCGCCATGAAGGTACTACCCGATGTCAGATGAGGTCGACGTCGGTCGCGAGCCGATCAGATTCGCCTACTGGGTGCCGAACGTCAGCGGCGGCCTGGTGGTCAGCAGGATCGAGCAGCGCACCGACTGGAGTTACGACTACAACCGGCGTCTCGCCGTGCTCGCGGAGAACAGCGGCTTCGACTATGCGCTCAGCCAGGTCCGCTACACGGCCTCCTACGGCGCCGCCTACCAGCACGAATCGACCAGCTTCAGCCTGGCGCTGCTGCTGGCCACCGAACGGCTGAAGGTGATCGCCGCGATCCACCCGGGGCTGTGGCATCCGGGTGTGCTGGCAAAGTTCATCGCCACCGCCGACCAGATCTCCGGCGGCCGGGCCGCCGTCAACGTCGTCAGCGGCTGGTTCAAGGACGAGTTCACCAAACTCGGCGAGGCCTGGCTGGAACACGACGAGCGGTACCGGCGCAGCGAGGAGTTCATCCGCTACCTGCGCGAGATCTGGACCGACGACCATGCCGAGTTCCGTGGCGACTTCTACCGGCTGCACGACTTCGACCTCAAGCCCAAGCCGGTGACGGCCCTCGACCGGCCGCATCCGGAGATCTTCCAGGGCGGCAACTCGACGGCCGCGCGGGCGATGGCGGGCCGGATGTCGGACTGGTACTTCAGCAACGGCCGCGACCTTGACGGCGTCAGCGAGCAGATCGCCGAGGTCAACGCCGAGGCGGCCCGCCACGGCGGGCGGCGGGTCCGGTTCGGCCTCAACGGGTTCCTCATCGCCCGCGACACCGAGGCCGAGGCCCGCGAGGTACTCCGCGAGATCATCGCGAAGGCCGACCGGGAGGCCGTCGAGGGTTTCGGTTCCGCGGTGAAGCAGGCCGGCCGGTCTACCTCCGACGGCAAGGGCATGTGGCAGGACTCGGAGTTCGCCGACCTGGTCCAGTACAACGACGGCTTCCGTACCGGCCTCGTCGGCACCCCTGAGCAGATCGCCGAGCGCATCGTCGCCTACCGTCGCCGCGGCGTCGACCTGATCCTGCTCGGCTTCCTGCACTACCTGGAAGACGTCGAGTACTTCGGTCGCCGGATCCTGCCGCTCGTGCGGGAACTGGAGGCCGACGCCGCCGAGCGCGGTGAGCTGGTCCGGAGAGCCTCCTGACCATGGCTCTCCACCGTCCGCGCGCCGGCCACCGGCGGCTGGTCCGGCGGCGCCACGTCGACCTCCGCCGCACGGGCAGCGCCTTGTGTCCGTGACCAGCCACGGCCCCCGAAGTGCCCGCGCGCCACCACGTGCTTGTCCATTTCCCTCATCGAGGAGCCCTGCATGTCTCTTGACGCCGACCAGCGGCCGTCCCCAGCCGCCGCTACGCCCGCCGACGACACCGTGATCTCCGACGACACCGCGGCGCGCTTTGCCGCCGCGCTGGCCCGCGCCGACCTCGTCGCCGCCGAGCTGCGCGCGACCGCCGCGGAACGCGACCACGCGAACCAGACCCCGCGCGCCGAGGTCGAGTTGCTGCGCCGCCACGACCTGCTCGCCGTCCAGGAGTCCGTCGCCTACGGCGGCGACGGACTCGACTACGCCCAGGCCGCCCAGCTCACCCGCCGCATCGCCCGCGGCGACACCTCCATCGCCCACCTGCTCGGCTATCACTACGCCCAGACGCGCATCGCCCCGCTGTTCGGCACGCCCGAGCAGGCCGACGCCCAGTCGCGGCGCAACGGCGCCGAGAAGCTGTTCTGGGGCGGCGTGCAGAACCCGCGCGGCGGCTCCGACCTGGTGCTGACCCGCGACGGCGACGCCTTCCGGCTGAACGGCCGGCGTTCGTTCGCCTCGGGGGCGAGCCTCGGCGACCAGTTGTCCGTCACCGCCGTGCTCGACGGCGAGCTCGTGTTCGTCTCGCTGCCCGCCGGGCGCGAGGGCTTCCGGGCCCTGCAGGACTGGGACAACATCGGCCAGCGGCTCACTGACTCCGGCGGCGTCGTGTTCGACAACGCCCGCATCGACCGCGCCGAACTGCTCGGCGACGACCCGCTCACCGGCCGCACCCTGACGCCGTACCAGACGCTGGTCACGCCGCACTGGCAGCTCGCGTTCGTCAACTTCTACATCGGCACCGCCGAGGGCGCGCTGGAGGAGGCGCTCGACTGGACTCGCCTGCAGGCCGCGCGGTGGGAGACCTCCGGCGTCGAGCGGGCCACCGACGACGCCTACATCCTGCAGACCGTCGGGGAGCTGCGCAGCGAGATCCGCGTCGCCGCCCTGCTGGCCGACCGGGCCGGCGAGGCGTTGCAGGCCGCCCTCACCATCGGGCCGGCCCTGACCGCGGACGAACGGGCCGAGGCGGCGATCGCTGTCTACGAGGCGAAGTACCTGACGACGGAGGTGTCGTTGGCGGCGGCGAGCCGGTTGTTCGAGATCCAGGGCTCGCGGGCGACGACCAGCGCCTACGGCTTCGACCGCCACTGGCGCAACCTGCGCACCCACACCGTCCACGACCCGGTGGCCTACAAGGCGCGCGAGGTCGGCGACTGGACGCTCAACCGCCGCGCCCCGGAGTTCTCCCTCTACCGCTGACCCCGCGGCCGCGGGGTGATGGCGGACGCAGCGAGGTGGCGTCCGCCATCACCCGCCCCTCGACCTCAGGAGTGCCACCGTGTCCGACCGCCCGTTCGCCGCCGCAACCGCCCCGGCCGTCGTCGACCGCCGGGTCGCGGTGCTGCGTTCGGACGCCGAGGCTGTCGAGGTCGCGGGCTCGCTCGCGGTCCGGTTCGCGGCCGGCGCCGGCGCCCGGGACGCCGAACGGCGGCTGCCCGCCGTCGAGGTCGAGGAGCTGTCCGCCTCGGGGCTGCTCGGCATCACCGTGCCGGCCCGCTTCGGCGGGGCGGACGTGTCGGTGGCGACGCTGACCGAGGTGTTCCGGCTGCTCGCCACCGCCGACGGGAGCCTCGCCCAGATCCCGCACAGCCACGTCGTCTTCCTCGACGCCCTGCGCCGCCAGGGCGACGCCGACCAGCATGCCTTCTACTTCGCCCAGGCGCTCGCCGGGCGGCGCTTCGCCAACGCGCAGACCGAGCGCGGCGGGCGGACGATCGCCGACGACGCCACCACGCTGCGCCGCAGTCCCGCCGGCGGCTATCTGCTCACCGGGGAGAAGTTCTACTGCACCGGCGCGCTGTTCGCCCACTGGCTGGTCGTGCGCGCGGTCCTCGCCGACACCGCGGCGCGCCCCGACGGTTCGCCGGTCAAGGCGCTGGTCTACATCCCCCGGGACGCGCCGGGCGTGCGGGTCGCCGACGACTGGGACGGCATGGGCCAGCGCACCACGGCCAGCGGCACCGTCCGCCTCGACGGGGTGGCGGTCGAGGCCGGCCAGGTCGTCCCGTTCTCGTCGCTGTTCGACGGCCCGACGACGTACGGCGCCCGCGCGCAGGTCCTGCACGCCGCGCTGGACGTAGGCATCGCCCGCGGCGCGCTCGACGCCGCCGTCGCCCAGGTCGCCACGGCCCGGCCGTGGTTCGAAAGCGGCGGGGCGCGGGCCGCCGACGATCCGCTGCTCGTCCAGCAGGCCGGCGAGCTGGAGATCGAGGTGCGGGCGGCGGAGGCGCTGCTGCGCGAGGCGGCGGCGGCCATCGACGCCGCCGAGTTCGACCCGACCGGCGACGCCACCGCGCGGGCGTCCGTCGCCACCGCCGTGGCCAAGGTCGCCGGCGCGCGGGCCGCGGTGCGCGCCGCGTCGGAGCTGTTCGAGCTCGGTGGTACCCGCTCGGCCGCCGGCACGCTGAACCTCGCCCGGCACTGGCGCGACGGCCGTACCCACACGCTGCACGACCCGAGCCGCTGGAAGGTCCAGCACATCGGCCGCTGGCTGCTGTCCGGCACCCCGCCGCCCCGCCACGGCCAGCTCTGAGCATTCAGCCGGGCCCCGCCCGGCGCCCGTCAGACCACCGCCGCGGGGGATCGGCGGTCGCGATCCCTGGAGGTGTCCGCCCATGACGCTGCGGTTGCACTGGTTCCTGCCCACCTACGGCGACTCGCGTTTCATCGTCGGCGGGGGTCACGGCCTGCCCGCGGGGGTCGCGGCCGGCGACCGGCGGTCCACCATCGGCTACCTGTCGTCGATCGCCCGCGCCGCCGAGGAGTTCGGGTTCGCCGGCGCGCTCACCCCGACCGGGGCCTGGTGTCAGGACGCCTGGCTGACGACGGCGATGCTGGCCCGCGAGTCCGAGCGGCCGGCGTTCCTCGTCGCGTTCCGGCCGGGCCTGATCAGCCCGACGCTCGCCGCCCAGATGGCCGCCACGTTCAGCGCGCACGCCCCCGGCCGGCTGCTGCTCAACGTCGTCACCGGCGGGGAGGCGCACGAGCAGCGCGCCTACGGCGACCACCTGGACAAGGAGGCCCGCTACGCCCGCTGCGACGAGTTCCTCGACGTGGTGCGCCGGCTGTGGGCGGGGGAGACGGTCACCCACCGCGGCACTCACCTGGACGTCGAGGCGGCCCGGCTGCCGACCCTGCCCGATCCCGTCCCGTCGCTGTACTTCGGCGGGTCCTCGGCCGCGGCCGGCCTCGTCGCCGAGACCCACGCCGACGTGTACCTGACCTGGGGGGAGCCGCTGGCCGCCGTCGCGGAGAAGATCGCCTGGGTCCGTCGGCTCGCCGCGCAGCGCGGTCGCACCATCCGCTTCGGCATCCGGCTGCACGTCATCACCCGCGACAGCGCCGACGACGCCTGGCGGGAGGCCCGGCGCCTGCTCGACGCCCTCGGCGAGGACGTCGTCACCGCCGCGCAGGCCGGCCTCGCCCGCAGCGAATCCACCGGCCAGTCCCGGATGCTGGCCCTGCACGCCAGCCACCGGGCCGACGGCAGCTGGCGCGACCCGCGCGCCCTGGAGATCGTCCCGAACCTGTGGGCCGGGGTCGGGCTGGTCCGGGGCGGCGCGGGCACCGCGCTGGTCGGCAGCCACGGCGAGGTGGCCGAGCGGGTCGTCGAGTACGCAGCTCTCGGCATCGACGAGTTCGTCTTCTCCGGCTACCCCCATCTGGAGGAGCTGTACTGGTTCGGCGAGGGCGTCCTACCGCAGCTCACCCGCGCCGGCCTGCACGCCGCCGCGTCTGCGTCGGCCGCCCCCGCCGACACCGGCAACCGCCCCTTCCTCCCCGCCGCCGCCCACTGACCGCCGTCGCTCACCGCCGCCGGTCTCACGCGCGGCGGCCGGGCGGAGGTAACTTCCTTGCCCTTCCGGGGGGTTCGACGTCCGATTCGTCCCTCTGGAAGGGC
>NZ_CADCWT010000280.1 GCF_902806485.1 Candidatus Frankia alpina
CCTGGCGCGCCTGGGAAGCACAGTCCCGCCGCCGCTGACCGCCGGCCACACGCACCCACCCCGCCGGTAGCCACCGGCACCGTTCCGCCTCCGTTCTGCCTCGACTCGACCCCGTCGACGTCGGGCGCTGAACCCTGTCCCCAGCGAGGCACCCACAGTGACAGAACATGCACAATCCGACGATCCGCCGGTGGCGGGCGGCTGCGCCCATCCCATCAGCCTCCTCGGACACCTCGACCACCTCGATACCTGCACCGGCGAAATCCGCCGTGCCCTCACCGCCACCGAACTCCCGGGCGGCGCGCTCCACGTCCGCTGCAACAACCGACGCGCGAGCGCCTGCCCCTCCTGCTCCCGGCTCTACGCCTACGACGCCCGACGCATCGTTCTGGCCGGACTCGTCGACCCCCCGGACACCCCTGCGGCCTTGGCTGGCCATCCCGCGCTGTTCATCACCCTCACCGCGCCCAGCTTCGGACCCGTCCACTCCCGCCGCACCCCCGGACCCCGCGCCCAGACTTGCCGGCCCCACCGGGGCACCTGCTCCCACGGACGTCCCCTCGGCTGCCCCGCCCACCACCCGGACACCGACGTCCGCCTCGGCACCCCTCTCTGCCTCGACTGCTACGACTACGCCGGCGCCGTCACCTGGAACACCATGGCTCCCACCCTGTGGAAGCACACCCGCGACCGGCTGGAATCCGCGGTTGCCGCATCGGCCGGACTCACCGTCTCCACGTCCACGCCGTCATGCGCATCGACGGGCGTACCACCAACCCAGACATCACGGCCCCGCCGCCTGCGTGGACCACAACCGACCTCGTCACCGACTGCCTGCGTCACGTCCTGGCCACAATCGCCGCCGAGGCCCCCGACCCCCACCAGCCAACCGCGCCCGTCGCCACCATCCCCATCCGCTGGGGAGAACAGCACGACATCCGGCCCATCAGCCTCGACGGATCGACCAGCACCGGCAAAGTCGCCAACTACCTGGCGAAGTACTTGACGAAGTCCGTCCACAGCGGCGGGACACTCGACCGGCCGGTCCGTAGCCCCGTCTACCTCGCCCGGCTCCTGATACCCGCCCATACCCGCCGCCTCGTCGAAACCTGCTGGCAGCTCGGCGCCCATGCCGACTTCGCCACGGCACTCGACACTGCAGCTCGACGCCAACCCGGCCCCACCCCTGGCCTCATCCGCTGGTCCCACACCCTCGGCTACGGCGGGCATTGGCTCTCCAAGAGCCACCGGTATTCCACAACGTTCGGCGCCCTTCGCACCGCTCGTCGCGACCACGCACGCGTGACGGCCGCCGTCCTCGCCGGCAACCCGCTCACCGACGCCTTCGGCCGACCCCCCGGCGACCCTGCGACCGCGATCCTGGGCGCCTGGCGCTACGCCGGCCGCGGTGAAGCGTCCGCCGAACGCAACGTCGGCGCTGCACCGCCCGGCGGTTCCCCTTCCGATCCGGACCTGGCGCGCGCCGGAGGCTCACGATGACTGACCGGCCCCTCGGCCGTGCCCCGTTGTGGACCGTGCAGGATCTCGCGCGGTACCTCGGCGTCCCGGTGAACACCATCTACAAGTGGCGCGTCACTGGCGACGGCCCGCCTGCCCTCAAGGTCGGCCGGCACGTCCGATACCGGGAAGACGACGTCAACGGCTGGCTCACGACACTCCGTGATCGCTCAAGCCAGTGAGACAGCACCGGGCGATGGCTCCCCGGGCCCGCAGGGGAGACCGCCACGCGGATGCGGCTGAGGTGATCTCCATAATGCACGTTGACCGCGTGACGGTAGTCCTATGCCATCGGGAGTCGCCCTGCTCGGCGGCAAAAATCAAGATCGAAGCGCGGAAGATGATCCACCCAAAGTGCGGGGTAAGTACGGGATGATCTCGATCGATGATCGCTCGGAAGGTTTGGATTAGCCTTTCTACCTGCGGCGATGGTGGGGCGGGTGGGGCTCGAACCCACGACCGACGGATTATGAGTCCGCTGCTCTAACCGGCTGAGCTACCGCCCCCTGGACTGCTCCTCGGGCCTCCGGCCGTGCCGGAGCGCCGAGTGCCTACAGCCTAGCGGGTGGGTTCGGGCGGCAGGGGCGCCCGTCCGGTGATGGGTGATCGCAACGGCGGGGGTGCCGAAGCATCGATGGCGGACGGGCGGTGATGGTGACGTCCGGGCGGTGGTGGTGACGTTGTGGCGTGTTCACAGCTTCGCGCGGGTCGACAAGGCGCGCAGGTCGGCCTGCACCTGCGCGCTGAGCGGCTGGTCGACCGCAAGGAACTCGTAGTACTGGTACTTGCTCAGCAGCCCCGAACATCCGGCGCGGTCTCAGGGAACACCATGATTGTCGGGATGGGGGCCTTGACGGGCGGCGAGGGGCGGGGCGGCCACTGGAGTGTCTGATCAAAATCTTGCCAGTCCCTGCGGGGCACCCGCCTCCTCCCGGAACGAGGTCCGCACCTCCAGTGCGGCTCACGGAGAAACCGGGCCGCGTACAGTGATCCTCCGCCGCCTGGTCGGGGGAGGGGAAGATCGCCGGGATTTCTGTCGGTTCTCACACCGCCGACATCGGGGCGATGTCGGTGTCCCTTGGGCTGTCGCTCATGGGATTGGCGCCCGTTCTGCTCGCCGGCAGCGTCCTTCTCGCCCCGCTCGCTTCGGCACGGCCTCGGGGGACGCGGCAGCGGCAGCAGCGTCGGGCTCGCGCGAGGGTGGCCCGGGCTACGGGTGCGCTCGCAGTCCGGCTGGATCTGCTGCCGGCCGATCGGGTGGTCGACGTCGTGGCCCAGCGCGGCCGCATCGTCGTCCGTACCCACCTGATGTTGAGCGTTCCGTTCGCCGTGATGTCGATCGGCTTTCTGCTGACGTCGGAGGGCGTGCTCCTGCGGGACTTCGCACGTTCTCACGGCGACGTTCCCCTACTGACGATGTCCAGAGTGCTCGTTGTCATGGCGGCGTACCTGATCTTTCTGGCTGCCGCCGTGGGCGTTCAACGATCGGTCTGGAACCGGCATCCGGACCTCTTCGCGGCCGTTGCGGGGACCCTCGCGGCGCTCGTTGAGCAGCGGTTCGGGGACCTGCCCAGGGGGGGGCGGGACGGGGACGTGATCGCGCGGATCCAGGAAGTCTGGGATGCCGAACTTGCGGCGGCTAGGATCTACACCTCGTCCGCGGCGGACCAGGTGTTGTCCCGGCTGGAGTATCCCCGGGAACAGCGCCCGAACATCGATTATTACCGACCCGACGTGGCCTGGCGGGAGATCTTCCACGACTCCGAGGTGGGGATGGTCGAGGACCCGTATCGACGGATGCTCGCCGTGGCGCTCGAAACGTACTGTGCGAATCCGGTTCTGGCGGATCTGGCGCACCGATATGACGTGCCTGTGCCGGCGAAACGTGACCCTTTCCGCCGGATGAAGGGCTCGAAGCGGTGGCTGCGTCGGCCGCCCTTGTGACACTGCTGCCGCATTAAACGCCGGGGTGGGCGGGCCGGTGGTGGATCATGCCGGGCCGGGCGGGGAGGCGGCCACGGCCGTCCAGCCGTGCTCGAGCAGCGCGAAGATCCGTTCCAGCGCGCGGTCGCTGTCGGCGTCGGTGATGGTGCTCGTGATGGCGAGGCCGGCGGACGCCAGGGCGAAGTGGGCGAGGGCAAGGCAGGCGGGGTCGTCCGCGGGCAGCGCGCTGGCCTCGGCGATCGCGGACGCGAGTGCGGACGCGTGGCGCAGCCACATCCGGCGGGAGTGCTCGCGTAGCTCGGGGGTGCGTTCGATCAGCGCGCGGAAGTCGTCCAGGCGTGGGTCGGCGCGGCGCGCGGCGTCGCGGGCGCTGCCGAGATGGTCGCGCAGTGCCTGGGGGATCGGCTGGCCGGTCGGGCGGTTGTGGACGGCGGCGACGAGAGCGGCCTCGCGGTCGGCGTCCTCGTCGAACAGCAGCGCCACCTTGCCCTCGGGGAAGTGCTTGAACAGCGTCGTCACCGACACGTCTGCCGCGTCGGCGATCTCGCGGACGCCGACCGCGTCGAAACCGCGCGCCAGGAACAGGGCGAGCGCCGCGTCGGCCAGCGCCTGGCGGGTGGCGGCCTTCTTGCGCTCCCGGCGTCCCGGCGGCGGCGTCGTCTGGTCCATGCCGTCACGGTAGCTCAGGGTGGAACGGATCTAAAACTGAACTCGTTGCACTTTTTGATCCGTTCTGCTTTTTTGGATGTGTCCGGAGGATGACGGGCCCGTGGGTTCGGACCCGCCCCGCGCACTCCTCTCCCCGCCCACCCGGGAGTAACGATCATGAGTTCCTCGCTTGAAGCCGCGCCCATCGCCATCGTCGGAGCCGGTCCCGGTGGCCTGACCTGCGCTCGGGTCCTGCAGAACCACGGCATCGCCGTCACCGTCTACGACCTCGACGCCACGGCCGACGCACGTCCCGCCGGCGGCAGCCTCGACATGCACGCCGACTCCGGTCAGGTCGCGCTCGCCGCGGCCGGGCTGCTCGACGCGTTCCGGGCTCTGTCCCGGCCGGAGGGGCAGCAGGTGCGGGTGCTCGGCCGCGACGCCGGCGTGCTGCTCGACATGGTCCCCGACACGGCGCCCGAGGACGGCGCCCCGGAGATCGATCGCGGCCAGCTCCGCACGCTGCTGCTGGACTCCCTGGCCGCCGGCACGGTCCCGGTGGGCCCACCGGGTGACCCACCTCGAGCCGCTCGGCGGCGGCGCCCACCGGATCCACTTCGCCGGCGGCGCGTCCGCCGACCACACCCTGGTCATCGGCGCGGACGGCGCCTGGTCCCGGGTCCGGGGGCTGCTCGGCGGCGCCGTCCCGGACTACACCGGCGTCACGTTCGTCGAAGCGAACCTCGATGACGCCGACCGGCGCCATCCGCACGCCGCCGCCCTCACCGGGCACGGGATGATGATGGCGCTGCACGCCAACCGCGGACTCATCGCCCAGCGCAACAGCGGCGGCCACCTCCGCGTCTACATCGCGCTGCGCACCGAGCTCGACTGGTACGAGACGGCCGGCATCGACCTCGCCGACACCGAGCGCGTCCGCGCGGCCCTGCTGGCGGAGTTCACCGAGTGGAGCCCGTCCCTGCGCGGACTCATCACCGACAACGACGGCCCGTTCGTCAACCGGCCCATCCACGCCCTGCCCGTCCCGCACACCTGGCCGCACACCCCCGGCCTCACGCTTCTCGGCGACGCGGCGCACCTCATGTCCCCGTTCTCCGGGATGGGGGCCAACCTCGCGATGCTCGACGGCGCCGACCTCGCCCTCGCCGTCGCCGCCCACGCCCACGCCGACGCCGCGCAGGCCGGTGGCCCCAGTGCCGGCCGCCTGGACGCCGCCGTTCGCGCCTACGAGAGCGTGATGCTGCCGAGGTCGGTGGAGGCCGCCGCCGGCGCCGCCGAGGCGATCGCCGCGGCTATCGCACCCGACGCCCCGGTGGGGCTCCTCGCCCACTTCGCGTCCCGGCACTGACGG
>NZ_CADCWT010000281.1 GCF_902806485.1 Candidatus Frankia alpina
ATCCGTCACCAGATCGCTTGAAACCACAACTCAACGACACCTAACAAAGCCCTACTAGACGCCGGCGTGAAAATTATTGCCCCACCTGTGACGGGTTTTCGGCGCGGGGGGCCGCCGGCGGGTGTCCACGGGCCCGTGCGGGGGTTCGCCGGGGCCCTGAGCGGCCCTGTACAGCGCCGGTATCGGCCCGGTGGGGTCCCTGTCGGCCGGCGGGGGTGTCCTGGCGGGGCGAGCTCGGCCGACCGCCGGCGTCGCCATGGCCACCGCCCGTCCACGCTGGGATGCGTTGCGGCACAGATGCTTTGGGTGTCCGTTGAGATCTGTGTGCGGGCATGCCGGCGGCACAGATGTCCCAGGGGAACGGGGTCAGGCGGTCGGGAGGGGCACGACGAGTGGCCTGCCGGGACGCTGCACCGGCATCCCGCTGTTCGCGCCAACCGCGGCGGTTGGCGAACACGGTCATGTAGGCGGCGTACCGCGCCCGCTGCACCTCGTGGCGCTCCTCCCGGGCGGCGAGCGTCCCGGCGACACCGAGCGCGACGGCGACGTCGTCGAGCTCGGCCGTGCCGCGGGTCCAGCCGGTCGGGCCGGCCACCGTCATGCCGTCATGCCGTCATGCCGGGCCGCCGCCCGCTCCGCCCGCGACCGAGGAGGCACCGCCACCGCGAGCTGATGCGCCACGATGCCCGCCACGGACACCACCGCCATCACCAGCCCGCGCGTCAGCCCGCCGTCGTCACCGGACATGCCATGCGCGAAGTTCAGCGCCGCGCCGGTCACCGCAAACACGCCGATGCCGACGACCAGCCAGCGCACCGGCCGATCCGGATGGGCCCGCCGCGACACCATCACCGCACCGGCGAACGCCCACGCGCCCAGCTCCGACACCGCTGGCAGCAGCAGGCCGGGCGGGCCGTACAGGTCCCACCCGAAGATCGCCATCGCGGGGATCGCCATCACGGCGCACACCACGGCCAGCCCGTAGACCAGCACTTCGACCATGTGCGCACCGGCCGCGGCCACCAGCTCCGCCCGACGCCGGCGAGCATCCGCCCGACGCTTCTCCGACGCCCGCGTACGAGCCGCCAGCTCCGTCCGACGCTCCGCCGACGCCGCGGCCGCATCCGCCCGGTTCTGCTCCCGCTCCGCCGCCACATCGGCCCGACGCTTCGCGGCCGCCGCCGCACGATCCGCCCGACGCTGCTCCGCCCAGTTGCTCACGAGATCACCACCCGGGCGTAGATCACGTACTCCTGAAGGCGACCGGACGGGCCGTACGGCTCCGACCAGCCCTCAACCATCTCGACCACCGCGCCGCCGGCAACCCGCTCAATCCACGGGCGCATCCACGCCTCGACGTCCGCCAGGCGCAGCCGGTCGGAGTCCCCGCCGAACCCGTCGACGGGGTGCACTGCGGCCGGGGTGATCCCCTCGTAGGGCCACGGGCCCGACCGCGAGCCGGGGGCGAACAGGGTCCAGTGGCCGTAGCCGCACGGCGGAGTCACCGCCCACACGTCCCCCGCCGGGACACGGTGCCTCGGATGCCAGTCGGACAGGTCCGCCCCGTCCCACGACGACACCCGGACCCGCCGGCGAACCTCCGCCATGACGACGGCCAGGACCACGACCATCAGCACCACGAACGTGGTCATGACGCCACCGCCGCGACCAGCGCCGCCAGCCACAGGCACCCGACGTGCAGCGACTGATCAGCCAGGTACATCCCGTTCAACCCGTGCGCGGCGAGGTCCGCGAACCCGCGGCCACCGAAGCGGATCAGCACCCAGCGCACCGGCCGGCGCCGGTCCCACAGCCCATGGGTCAGCACGGACACGGCCAGACCCCCGCCGGCACCCGCCACCGTCAGCGGCACCCCCAGCGCCGCGACCGTCACCACCTGCACCAGGTGGTAGCCGAACAGGTGACGGCCCAGCGCCGACCAGCCGGCCCAACCCGGCCCGGCCTTCGCCGCTGCCTGCGCGTCGGTCTGCCCGAACACGTGGTCGCCCACCTGGTGCGCCGCGTACAACACGCCGAACAGCACCGCGAACGTGATCATGCCGCCACCCCCTGCCGAGCGGCACGGCGCGCCGCCGCCCGCGCCGTCTGCCCTGCACTGGACCGAGCAGTACCGGTGACCCGGGTGCCGCGACGACAGCCGCAGCCCGCACACCGCGCACCAGTCCGGGCCCACGAACGGGCCCACCGCCCCGACCGGCACCACCGGCACCGTGTTCGGGTCCGCGACCAGGTAGCCGGCCAGCTCCGCCCGCTCCGGACCGGTCAACCCGCCCCACACCCCCACCGGGGCGTACGGCACCGTCTCGGGCACCCCGTCCACCACCTCGGTCACGGGAGCCATCGCCAGCGCCAGGCACGCCACCCGCACCGGGCAGGCACCGCACACCCCGCGCGCCTCCACCACATCGGCGCCCTGGCCCTCGTCCTCGGTCACCGCCTCGAACAGCGCCACCATCGCCGGCGACACCGTGCACGGCCGATCCGCGGCGTCGACCACCGCGCGCAGCGCCGGCACCGACCACACCGGCAACACCGGGGCGCTCACCGGGAACCGCCCTTCGATGAACCGTCGAGGATCACAGTCCACGAGTCCTTCGACGGCTCCGGGTCACGCGGCAACGTCGGCCACGGACGGCCACCGCCTTCACCCGGGACACCCGGGCGCGGTAGGGCATGCTTCATAACGGGTTGACCTCCAACCAGGTCGGCCCGGCCCCCGGAGCGTCCTACCGCCCGGGGGCCGCTTTGTTGTGTAGGCCGCGTGGTCGACTAGTCGACGTCAACCCCCCCGCACCACTAGGCTGGGCATCTGGACGACTGGTCAGGCCAGGTCAGGTCAGGTCAGCAGAGTTGATCGGGAGGAAAAAAATCATGACCCAGCCAGCACCCGCCTACGCACGGATCATCAGTGACATCCGGGACCGGATCATCCGGGGCGATCTGCAACCCGGCGATCTCGTCCCGAGCGAGCAGTCGATCGTCAACACATGGGGGGTCAGCCGAGGCACGGTTGTCCGGGCCCTCGCGGAGCTTCGCGCGGAGGGCCTGATCGAGACCGTCCCCGGCGTTGGTACCCGAGTGCTCGCCACAACTGCTCAGGGCGGATCGGACCGCGCTCGCCGACTGAAGACGACCGGAAGCATCTTCCGGCCTGACGAGACGTCCACCATCACCGGCGCGGGCATCGTGGACGCACCCGCAGACATCGGCGCGGCGCTCGGGATCGAGCCGGGCACCCCCGTCATCCGCAGGACGCGCCTCCTCAGCGACCGCGACGGCATCGCGGCGATATCGACGTCGTGGCTCCCGGCCGAGTTCGCCGACGCCGTACCCGCCCTGCTCCAGCCCCGCAGCCTTGGCGGAACCGGCACGCTGCGAGCAGTCGCAGTCGCAGTCGCAGACGCGACCGGACGCACCGCCGTGCTGTGCCGAGAGACGTCGGTCGCCCGTCTCGCCGACGAGGCCGAGAGCACCACCCTCGATCTCCCGGCGCCGGCCGCCGTGCTGGAGACCCGAAGCCTGTTCACCGACCATGCCGGCGACGCCATCGAGTACGGCGTCGACATCGCGCCGAGTCGGCGGACCCGCACGGTTGAGATCGCTCTTGCGTAGGGGCGACACACCGAGCCATACCGGCAACACCGACCTGGGCCGCGAACAGGGGCAAGCTCCGTCGTAACCAGGTCCGAGAGGGCCAGAAATGATGTTGGCCCGGAGAAATGTAGCGATCTCCCCGGGCCGATGAACATCACCTTGCTAGGCGAGTACGAGGCTACGGGACCTGTGGGTCCTTGGCCACCGTGCCCGCCATGATCGCCCCAGGAGGCGGCATGAGCGACATGATTTATAGGGCTGAAGATGACGAAGATGACCAGGCCCACATCCCACACACGACTCTGTGGGACCACCGCCTCAGCGTCCGAGCCCGTGGCCTACTCGCGATGTTGCTATGCGTCCGTCCCGGTGCCGGGGTGTCGATGGTGACCCTCGCTCGCGAGATGCGCGCCGTCGGCGGGAAGGTCGCCGAGGGCAGGGACGCACTACGCGCCGCACGGCGCGAGCTGGAACAGGCCGGCTATCTCGTCTCCAGCACCGACCGGGACGACCGCGGCCAGTGGGTGACCCGGACACGTGTCTACCGCCGCGCCCGTAACGCCCAGCCGACCAGCATCACGAAACCGCAGGTCAGCCCGGGGACTGAAAATCCGGCGCCGGGCGATCCGGCGCCGGTAAATCCGGCCCGGGACGCAAAACCGCAGGTCAGCCCGGGGACTGAAAATCCGGCGCCGGGCGATCCGGCGCCGGTAAATCCGGCGCTCTCTTCTAGTACAAGTACTAGAAGAGAAGAAGATGATGAAGAAGACGCGCGCGCGCGCGCGAACAGTGATCCTTTGGAGGGTCGTCCGGCACTTCGTGGTCTGGCTGCCGCGTTGATCGAGGAGGGCATCCGAGCATCGTGGCCGTCGTCACCGTCCAAGCTCGCGGAGATCGAGTCGCTCATGATGCGCCACGAGGTCGACACGTTGGTGATCGCAGCCGTGCAGCAGGACACCAACGCCCGCACCACCCCGGGCCGGACCACTGCCGAATACGTCAGCGCGTTCTTGCCGCGTTGGCGTCGCCTCTCAGCCGCCACCCCGTCGAGGACCAGCGCCACGAGGTCGGCCGACGCCAAGCCGCAGCAATGCCCCCGGCCGGAGCATTACAAGCGTGAGTACATCGGGGGTGTGTGCCCGCTGTGCCGGTCCGAGGCGATCGAGGCAGGCGCCGCGTAGGGGTCGTTGCTCTGCCCATCACATCGTCCGTCTACGTGGCGTTGAGGGTGCGTAGGCGAGGCCCTGAAAGGGTCGTAGGCGGCCGATCGTGACGGGTCTGGTGAGGTTAGTAGGGCGGGAGTGTCTACGGGCGTCTGAGGGCGTTGCCGAATTGGTCGTTTTGGGGTCGAGACCGCACCTCCGCCGGCGGGAGCCTAGCCGGCGGAGGTGCCGCCGATGTTGTGCACGATCCGGGCGGCCGGGGGCCCATGCGCGCAGGCGCGTACGCGCGCGTTGGGCCGTGCATGCACGGTCGTTGCACACCGGTTTGCACGCCGCGTCGCAAACTTTCTGTTGGTCTTCAAGGGCGCCGTACCGGCGCCCCACGCACCGGCCGCGGCCCCGCCTCCCTTCGGTCGGCACCCCACCCGGCCGCTACCCGGTCGGCACGTCGGAGCGCCGGAAGGTCGCCGGTACGGCAAGGGCCAGGAGTACGAGCACGCGAACGCCGCGGCGCACGCCCACGGCCGGCCGCGGCCGGCGAGACCTTTTCGGCCGGCACGCCCACAAGCAGGGCGCCCCGGATTCCTCACCCTGGCCGGCGTCCACGCCACCGACGGCCAGCCGGCGGCGTGGACGGCGTCG
>NZ_CADCWT010000282.1 GCF_902806485.1 Candidatus Frankia alpina
TGACCAGGTCGCCGCGACGGGTGTCGACTGGAGCGATGCCGACGAGGCCGCGTTCCGCGCGCCGGTCCTGGACCGTTACGCGGAGCAGGGAAGCCCGTACTATTCGACGGCCCGGCTCTGGGATGACGGGGTCATCGACCCGGCCGACACCCGTATGGTGCTGGGTCTGGGGCTGTCGGTGGCCGCCAACGCCCCACTGGAACCGATCCGATACGGCGTGTTCCGGATGTGAAGGGGTACGCGAGGGAGGCGGGTAGCTGAGGGACGACGGGTAGCTGAGGGACGTGGTCAGCCGGCGGTGAGGGGAGAACAGACGTGAGGATCAAGGGTGTCGGCCGCTGACCTTTCCGCCTCCAACCATGTGTCCGGCCAGCCGAGGGCTGCCGGTGCCGGTGCCGCTGCCGGTGGTGGTGCCGGTGGTGGTGGTGCCGGCACGCTCCGCCGGGACGTCGGGCTGGCGGGTCTGGCGTTCTCGTCCGTGCTTGTCGCGAACCGCGGCGAGATCGCCGTCCGGATCATTCGCACCCTGCGCGACCTCGGCATCCGCTCGATCGCCGTCTACTCCGACGCGGACGCCGGTGCCCGCCACGTCCGCGAGGCCGACGTCGCGGTGCGCCTGGGGCCCACGCCGGCCCGGGAAAGCTACCTCGACATCGACGCCGTGCTCGAGGCCGCGCAGGTCGCCGGTGCCCAGGCCATCCATCCCGGCTACGGTTTCCTCGCCGAGAACGCGGCCTTCGTCCGGGCCTGCGAGGCCGCCGGGCTGTTCTTCATTGGCCCGCCGGTCGCCGCCGTCGAGGTGATGGGCGACAAGATCGTCGCGCGGCGGACCGTCGCCGAGGTCGGCGTGGCCGTGGTGCCGGGGCGGTCGTCGCCTGCCATGACCGACGCCGCCATCACCGAGGCCGCGGGCCAGCTCGGCTACCCGGTTCTGGTCAAGCCGTCGGCCGGCGGCGGCGGCAAGGGCATGCGGGTCGTGCGTGCGCCGGGGGAGATGGCCGCCGCCCTCGTCTCGGCCCGCCGGGAGGCATCGGCTGCGTTCGGCGACGACGCCCTGTTCGTGGAGCGGCTCATCGCCCGGCCCCGCCACGTCGAGGTGCAGGTGCTCGCCGACATGCACGGCACCGTGCTGCACCTGGGGGAGCGCGAGTGCAGCCTGCAGCGGCGCCACCAGAAGATCGTCGAGGAGGCGCCCTCGCCGCTGCTCGACGCCCGCACCCGGGAACGGCTTGGTGCCGCGGCGGTCGCGGTGGCCGGCGCCGTCGGCTACGTCGGCGCCGGCACGGTCGAGTTCATCCTGTCCGCCGACGCGCCCGACGAGTTCTACTTCATGGAGATGAACACCCGCCTGCAGGTGGAGCACGCCGTGACCGAACTGGTTACCGGGGTGGATCTGGTCGCCGAGCAGATCCGGATCGCGGCCGGGGAGCCGCTGCGGTTCGGCCAGGCCGACGTCCGCCTCGCCGGGCACGCGGTGGAGGCCCGGGTGTACGCGGAGGACCCCGCACGCGGCTTCCTGCCGACCGGCGGGCACATCCTCGCCTTCCGCGAACCGGTGGGGCCTGCCATCCGCGTCGACGCGGGCATCGCCGCAGGCGACACCGTGGGCACCGCCTACGATCCGATGCTCGCCAAGATCGTCGCCTGGGGGCCCGACCGGCCGGCCGCGAGCGCCCGGCTCGACGCCGCGCTCGCCGCCACCGTCCTGCTCGGCGTCACCACCAACATCGGCTTCCTGCGCGCACTGCTCGGCCATCCCGACGTCGTCGCCGGCCGGCTCGACACCGATCTGGTCGAACGTGACCTCGCCGCGCTCAGCGCCGACGAACTGCCCGGCGAGGCCATCCTCGGCTACGCCCTGGCCCGGCTGCTCGCGCTGCAGCCGCTCGGCCCGCTCATCGACCCCTGGGACATCCCGTCCGGGTGGCGGCCCGGCGAACCCGCGTGGCTGAGCTGGGACGTGCTGATCCCGGGCGGCGGCACCGGCCCCGCGCGTGGCGACGGCCCGGCGGGCGACGACGGCCCCGGCGACGACGCGCCGGCTGGCAGTGCGGCTGCCGGCCTCGACGGTTCCGCCGGGAGCGGTCCCGCCGGTCGTGGGCCTGCAGGTGGGGGGCCTGCCGGTGGGGACAGCGTCGGCGGTGGCGTCGAGGAGGCCGTACCCGGACCCGGCGGTGGTTCTGGGCTTCGCTCGCGGGCCGCGACCGTGCGGGTCAGCGTCCGCGGCACGCCGGCCGCCGCGCGGATCCGCCTCGCCGACGGGCCACCGGTCGCCGCGTCGGTGCGCCAGGTCGGCGATGACCTGCTGGTCACGATCGGTTCGGTCACCACCCGGTGGGCATTCGCGTGGGCGGTGACCGAGGGCGGGCACGACCCGGCGGAGCCTCTTTCCGCGGCCGGCCCCCGTGTCCCGATCGTGGCCGCGGAGGGCTCGTTCTCCGCCGGGGAGCTGCTCTGGCTGGGGCGAGACGGCCGGGCCTGGGAGTTGGCCGAAGCGGTTCCCGTGGCCGGGGCGGATCCGGCTGCGGCCTGCGGCGGCCAGGCGCGTAGCCCCATGCCGGGAACGGTGATCGCCGTCCTCGTCGAGCCTGGTACGGCCGTCATCGACGGGCAGTCGCTGGTCGTGGTCGAGGCGATGAAGATGGAGCATCCCGTCTCGGCAGCGGCGGCCGGCATCGTCGCCGAGGTGCTGGTCCGCCCCGGCGACCTCGTCGCCCTCGACCAGGTTCTGGCGGTCGTCGCGCCGCCGCAGGACGCCGCTGGCCTGACCGCCGCGGCTCCCTGACCGCCAGGACTACCGCGGGGGGAGCCCGACCTTGCCGTCGCCGTCGCGCAGAGCCGCCATCCGGTCGACGAGCGTCGCGCGGGCCTCATCCTCGCTGAGCCCGACGAGATCCACCGATTCGACGAGACCCAGCCAGCCCGGCGGGTCACAGTGCTCGATCCGGATCGTGACCAGCCGGGTGCCGCAGCCGGCGCCCGCCGCCGGAAAGGCCTCCTGCCATTCGGCGCTGCCCGCCACCTCGCTGAGGTAGGCGGGGGAGAGCACGACGAGGGTTCACGGCACCTGGGCGACCGCGTCCGCCAGCGAGATGGTCATCCCCTGTTCGCCGCCTTCGTCGGGGTGCGGGGATTCGTCGGGGTCGAAACGCTCATCCGGGTCATCAAGGTCGGGGCACGGCAGGACGTGCCATCCCGCCGCCTCGAGATGCCAACCGATCCAGCTGGCCCACCGGGCATCGGCCCGGGAGTGGGAGAGGAGCACGTCGACGGGGAAGCCATCCGCGCCGCCGGCGACCACGGGTCCGGTCTGCTCGGAGCCGGAATGCTTCTGGGTGGGCTCCGCAACGCTGTGCTGGTCGAGGAAGGCGGCGGCGTTGGCGGCGAGGCGCAGGAACCAGCCGCGGTCCTCCTCGCGGGTCGACGCCCGGCCGTAGCAGGTCAGGGCGCAGGCGAGCAGCGACAGCGGCAGCTGGTCGCGCCACTGCTCGACGAGGCCGGCCGCCCGCGCCCATTCTTCCCCGGCGGAGCGGACCTGGCCGATGAACAGCCACAGCCACTGGGGCAGGATCGCTCCGTCGAGGTCGGGGTCGAGCAGCAGGTCGATGGTGGCGGTGCGCTGGTTGGGGGACAGCTCGACCAGCGTTCGGGCGAGGACGTGCAGCACGAGATGGGTGGGGTCGCGGGTGAGCACGGCATCGGCGGTGTAGCGCGACAGGTCGATCAGCTGGAAGGCCGCGCTCGCGTCCCTCCAGGCTGTCGGGATGAGGATGTTCTCGACGTGCAGGTCCCCGTGAGCGCGCCCGACGAACGTGGGTAGCCACACGCCGGCGCTGCGGCCGGCGTCGCGCACCAGCGCGAACGGGTTGGGCAGCGGATGATCCTCCCCTTCGACGGTGACGGTGGGCCCGGGGTGCGCGGCGGCGAGGCGGTGCAGCGGGCTGCCGGGGGCGAGGCGGTCGCCGAGTTGGCGGCGAAGGATGGCCGGCACGTCCATCGAGGGCAGCCGGGGTGGCCCCGCCCACTCGCCCAGGACGGACCGGACGACCGCGGTGCTGATCTCGGCGAAGGCAGCGGCGGCACCGGCGACGGGTCGGGGGAAGGCGGGCTGCGGGCCCTGGGGGCGGGCCGACGCCGCCGAGCCGCGCGCCGGGCGAGGCGGATGCACGACGGCGTCCAGCAGCGTGTGCAGGGTGATCGGGTCGCGCAGGCTGCCGCCGGCCACCCGCTGGAAGACGAACCAGCGCCCGTCGCCGACCGGGATGGGCTGGTGGACGGGCTCGGTGAGGTGGCGGCGGGCGAAGTCCGGGGCCTCGGCCAACGCCCGCTTGTGGTGGGCGAACTCACCGGGTTGCGGGTCCTGCGCGGTGCCCGGCGAACGATCCAGCTTCATGATCAGTTGGCGGGCGCCCTCGTGGGGATCGTCCGCCAGGACGGCGGAGACCAGGGCGGCGGATCGGCCACCGGTGAGCCAGCGGACCAGCCGAAAGGTGATTTCGGTTTGGGAACACCAGTGCCGCAGCGCGGTCACGGCGGCGTCGTCAAGCTCGGTCTGCAGTGGCTCATCCAGCCAACGGGAAGACACCATGACTCCTGGTAACACATGTTCGCGGATTGCGGATTGCGGATTGCCTCTACGGCGATGAGTGGGCTGCGCGCCGACTGGCAGGTGACGCGCCGAGAATACCGTGCCCGGAAACCCGGTTGCCGCCGGCGACCGGCGGCCGAATCGTTCGTGCAGTCGTGCAGTACTTTCCCGCCCGCCGCATACGACGCGTCCGCGGATGGGCGGGTCGCTTACCCACCGGCCCGAACCGTCGCTCGTACCTCGGACCATCGCGTACGAGGTTGTACGGATTTACCCGCGAGGTCTTTCCGGTTAGTCCGACACGCGGTTATCTGGGAGCCGCCGACGGGTTGCGGCCGCCGCAGCCGCATGATCTGCACCTCCGTGATCGACGGGGGTGGCTGATCGACGACCGCGCCCTCGGTTCGCTGCCGGAGCGGACCTACCATCGGGGGGAGGCCCGCTCCGGCGGCCGCCGCGGCCGTCAGCGCTCGCCTGGTGAATTTGTGCCGTTGTCGCAGATCTTCCCAGGCGAGGTCCGGGCCGGGCATTGCCGCCGGTGGACGGCGCGCATAGTAGCAGTCACCTTGCGGCAATATGGATTGGCCCGCCGGCACTTTCGATCAGCACACGCTGAGTGTTACGTCGCGCACTCGCCGCTTCCTGTACGACCTTGTACGGTCATGCGTGACGGCCTTTTCTCGGCGCCTCGAATGGGCTTTTCTCGACAGGCTGCAATCGTCCGTGAACGCAATGAGCCTTTCCCGGTAACGTTTTGTCGCTTTGCGTGACATCAATGGTGTGTTGGTGTGTTGGGTTTCAGGCGGTCCTGCGGTC
>NZ_CADCWT010000283.1 GCF_902806485.1 Candidatus Frankia alpina
CCGCGCACGACGCGCCGCTCGACCACGGCTCGGCGTTCCTGCTCGCGATGGTCATCCAGGAGCAGCAGCCCCCGCCCCCGCAGGTGGCCGAAGCCGATCTCCCGATGTCCGTGGGCGTCATGGCGCTGGCCCTGTCGTCCGGTGCGATGGCGCTGGTCACGGCCGGATCCCCGATGGCGCGTGATGCCGTCCAGCGAGATCTCGGCCTGACCGCCGCCGAGGCGGCGACCGCGGTGCGGCTGCTGCAGGAGCGGGGGGCGGCGTCATGACCGCGGACCTGGCGCAGCTGGAGACGACGCGGGTGGAGGCCACCTGCGGTCGGGTTGTGGCGTGGGATCTGCTGATTGTCCTGGCCCGTGCGGCGGGGGTGGACCGGGCGGTCCCGCCGCCTGCCGACCCGGGCGGCGGCGAGATCAGCCGGTTGGAGGTCACCGCCACCTCGTGGGCCGGGATGCTCGCGCAGCTGGTCGTGGAGCCGTCGGACGCCGGTGGTGTGGTCGCGGTGCTGACCAGCATCGGCGGGGAGCCGGACAACGTGGCGCATCTGCACGACGTGGTGCTCGATGCGGCCGCCGCATGGTTGGACGGCCGTCCCGTGGTGTGGCGGTGGACGTCGGACCGGTGCGCCCCGCACTCGTGGCACTGCGGCTGGGGGCTGGCCGCCGGCACCCATCACCCGGCGCCGGCATCGGCGCCGGTGGCGGCGTGGCGGCGGTGGACGGCGCTGGCGGTGGACTGGCCGGCGCACGTCGTCACGGTCGTGCTGACGACGCTGGCCGGCTGGGGGGTGCTGCTGCACCCGTTCGGCCGGATGGGCGCGGGCTGGGTCGCGGATCTGCTGTGGCAGGCCGGTAGGCCGGTGCACGCCGCGGTGCTGCTCGCTGGCGCGGTGCTGGCACGGCGGCCGCGGACATCACGGTCGCGGTGCTGGACCCGGTCGAGCCGGAGCAGCCGGCCCGCTGGCCGGACCGCTGGTGGGCCCGCCTCGCGGTCGCCGTGCGGGAGCTGGCCCCGGTGCTGCTGCTCGGCACCGCCGTGGTGCTGCTGGGTGGGGGGTGGTTGGCATGACCAGCACCGCGCACACCTGCAACGACGGCACGGGTCCGCGCTGGGGGCGGCGGACGGCGGGCTGCCCGCGGTGCGACGAGCTCGCGGCCGGCGCGCAGCCGATCCGGTGGGCTCCGCCGCGCCGTGCGCGGGCCGTGGCCGACGACGCTCGCCGGGTCGCGGAGATCCGCGCCCACGACTGCGCCGTGTCCGGCTGCAGCGTGGTCTGCACCTTCGGGGAGTGGTGACGATGAGCTGGGCTGAGGAGCGCAGGCAGAACCGGCTCACCGACGCGGATATCCGCCGGGCGGACGCTGATGCGGACGTAGACCGCGGCATCAAGCTGACGCAGGCCGCCGAGCAGGCGGGAGTCCGCCGCCGTGCGCGGCAGATGAAGGCCCTGCGCGGCGCGGCCGGCTGGCTGGGCGGGCACGCCACCGAGCTGCTGATCTACCCGCTGGCGCTGGTCTGCGCCGGCATGGCGGTGCCGGCGATGGCGCACTATGGGCATGACCTGTATGGCGATGCCACGGGTTACGCCCTGCCGATCGTGACCGAGCTGGGCATGTGGGCGTTCGCGATGGCCGTGCTGTTCGCCCGCCGTGACGACCCGGACCGGCCCACGCCGATGCTCAACGTCGGCATCGCCGCCTCTGCCGCGGTCGGTGGCGGGCTGAACTTCGCCCACGGGCTGGGTCACGGGGTGTCGCACGGGCTCGCGATGGCGATCGTGTCGGTGTTCGGTGTTGGCGCCCACCAGTTGGCCGTCGCCCGCGCGCCGCGGAGTCGGGCGGAGCGGGCGGAGGCGCGCATCGCCCGGCAGGCGGCCCGCCGGGTCGCGCGGACCCGGCGGATCGCCGCCCGCACCGCGGTGGTGGACCTGGCCCCCGACGGGTCGGCCCGACTGGTCCACCGGCCGGGGCTGTACGTCCCCGGCCGCCGCCACCTCGACCCGACTACCGTGCCGGGCCTGCCGGTCGACCAGGCCGATCCGACCGACGACTGGGACGCGGCGCTGGCCGACCTGGACGTCGACGGCGGGCCGGTCGAGCTGGGTCTGCGCCTCGACCCGCCTACCGAGGACCCGACCGAGTCGGGTCACCCGACTACCGAGGCCGACCAGCAGGTTTGGCCGGGCGGGTCGGGCCGGGTCGCGGTGCTCGACCCGGACGAGTCGGACCCCGAGTCGGGCGACGACGACCCGGGCCGGCCGGGTCCGGCGCGGCCGATCGACCCGCAGGCACGCCGCAAGCTGCCGGCCGATGAGGCGTTGGACGCCGCCCGCAGACTCGCCCGCAGGACGGGTAAGCGCCTCACCGCCGCGCAGCTCACCAAGGCGCTACAAGTTGGCTCGGACACCGCCCGCAAGCTCCGCGATCAGGTCAACGCCGAGGTGTTCGGCGGCGGTGTGGCGTGAGCGGGCTGCTGCTGGGTCTGGTGGCCGGGCTGACGTGGGCGGTGCTGCCGCCGACGGGCGCGGACCGGGTGTCCGCGGTGCCGGGGGAGCATGCGGCCCGCCCGGCGCTGTGGGTGTACCTGGTGCGTCGGTCCGGTGGCCGGAGCCGGTGGCGGCTGTTGGCCGCGCCGGCGGCGCTGCTGCTGCACGTCGTCGCGGGCCTGGCCTGGACGACGGCGCTGGTCGTCCGCGCGGCCGACCTGGCGATCGAATGGACGGCCCGTCGTGTCGATCTGTGGGTCGACCCCGATTCCTGACCGGTTTTCGATTCCCGTTCCCTGATTCATTCCCAGAGAGGCAAGCCGATGCGACGGATTGACGAGTTTTCCGACATTGATCTGTATGAGGCGGAGGGGGTCCACCGGTACTGCACGGAGCTGCGGCAGATCTACCGGGACCTCGTCGGCGAGCTCGAGTTCGGGGCGGAGGCGCTGCGGGTGGCGCTGGGCACGGCCGGCTGGATGCTCGGCTGGGCCCGCGTGGACCAGAAGGCGCGTGCCCGCCGGGCGACCGCGCCGCTGCGCCGGGCGGGGGACTCCGCGGCGTTCGCCGCCGTGCAGGTCGTGAAAGCCGGACAGCTTTTCCGGGTGATGTACACCGAGCCGTTCGAGGGCGACCACACCCCGGCAAAGAAGTTCAAGTTCTGATTCTGATTCTGACCCGCATTTTCCGGCATTTTTCGTGCACGTTTTTGGATGAGAGGAGATGACGATGAGCGGACGCCGACGCTCGGCCGGTAGCGAGATCACTCGTGTGCCCGGTCAGGCACTGGAGGGGGCGGACCGGGGGCTGGCGTCCGCGACGGCGGACCTGGCCGCCGGCTGGGTGCGCTACACCCCGCCGTGGATCGCCGCCGGCACGCTGCCGGTGCTGGCCGAGTCCTGCCACCTGCTGTGGGGCGGGACAGGGACGGCGCCGTGGGCCGCGGCTGGGATGGCCCTGGCGACGGCGGGGCTGACCAGGCTGACCTGGCGGGTGTCCCACGCCCGCCAGCTGATCGGCCGGATCCACGTCAGCCTCAACACCGCCCTGTCGCTGGGCTGGGTGACGGTCGCGACGATCACCGGGCTGCACCGGCCGGTGACCGACATCTGGCTGCTCGGCGGGGCCGCGGCCGCGTTCGCGTGGAACCTGCGCACCGCCCTGCACGGCACCCGGGAGGACGACGACCGGCTGCGGTCCTGGTGGCGGACGCGGGCGGAGAAGGCATCCTTGCCCGGATCGCAGATGGCGACCCTGGAGGTCGGGGAGGACCGCGGCCGCGGCCGCCTGGAGCTCGCCGACGGGCAGACCGTCAACGACGCCATCGCGCACCGCGAGGTCGTCGCCGCGATGGCCGGCGTGCCCGCGTCCGGGGTGCGCATCCAGCCCGACCCGCACGACGCCAGCGTCGCCGAGGTGACGTTCGTGCGCCGGGACATGCTGCGGGAGATCCGCCCCTACACCGGCCCCTCCTACGTCGGCGGGCTGCCCACGGACCCGCATGAGATCGGGACGTACGAGGACGGCGAGCGTCTGGAGATCACCCTCGCCGCGGTGCGCGGCGACGCCGAGCGCGGCATCGAGGACAAGAACTCGTACCACCTGGGCATTGGCGGCAAGAACGGCGCCGGGAAGTCCGGGCCGGTGCTGATCGTGGCGGGGGACTGGCTGTGCCGCCATGAGGCGCTGGTCATCGTCATCGACACGGTGAAGCGGGAGCAGACCTGGGGCAGCGTCCAGGACCTGCTCACCCTCTTCGTCGCCGAGAAGCGGCAGGCGAAGGCGCTGATCCACGCGGTGCTCACCCGTCTGGTCCCCGCCATCGCCAAGTACCTGGGTGAGCGGGGCTACAGCCAGTGGGAGCCCGGCTGCGGCATCCCCGCGATCTTCTTTGTGATCGAAGAGGCGTTCGACCTGCCGGACGAGTCGATGCGCGAGCTCGTCCAGATCCTCCAGCGGGTCCGCTCACTGGGCATCAACCTGTCGATCTCCGGTCAGCGGTGGACGTTCGACAACATCCCCACCAGCGCCAGGTCCGAGATCGTGCCGATCCAGTTCGGGTGCGCGGCGGGCGACGCGGGCTACCTGCTCGGCGAGCTCGCCGACCGCGGTGGCGACATCGCCGAACAGTGGGGCGCGAACCATCCCGGCCGCGCCCTGGCCGCCCTGCCCGGCATCCCCGAAGAGCGCCACCTCATCCCGCTGCGGGTCGACAAGACGCCCCCGCAGACCCTCGGCCCCCTCGTCCGCCCCCACTACGTCCACACCGAGATGCCGCAGCTGTTCATCGACGCGTTCGGCGAGGTGTGGACCAGCCGGCCCGTGTGGCCGGCACCCGGCACCACCGCACCCCAGCAGGAGGGATGGACCCCACCCATGACCGACACCAGCCCCGCCGACGACGACCTGGACGACGACGCCCCGCTCGACCTCATGACCGACCTCGGCCTGGAGGCCGACGAGGACCCCGACGTCCAGCCTGGCCCCGACGACGAGGTGCCCCCGCTCGGTGGCTTCAACTTCGCCCCGCCGCCGCCGCGGCCGCGCCCCGACTCTGCCGTCGTCCGCCAGGCCGTCGTGGACCTCATCCGCGCGTGGGGGCCCGGCACCGTGTTCCGCCCGGCGGACATCGCCCGGGCGCTGCCCGAGCACGCCGCCCGCAGCCGCTCCACGATCAGCCGCCTGCTGGCCACCCTGCTCGACGACGGCGTCCTGGAGGACGGCGGCCGCGAGGGCGAGTACCGCATGCCCACCACCGCGGCCGGACATGCAGCGTCACCTACCCGCGGGTAGCTGTGCACGGTGTGCAGGCCGTGCAAGGCGTGCATGACCCGCCTTAACGCGCGGCCGCGCGTGACCCGAAGGGGTGTGCGCACCGTGCGCACGGTGCGCACACCCCCACCCCGAACC
>NZ_CADCWT010000284.1 GCF_902806485.1 Candidatus Frankia alpina
TGTGGGGTTGCCTTAAAAAGGCAACCCCACACTTCGTATAAGTCCGGCGGCGTCCTACTCTCCCACACAGTCCCCCATGCAGTACCATCGGCGCTGAAGAGCTTAGCTTCCGGGTTCGGAATGAGACCGGGCGTTTCCTCTTCGCCAAAACCACCGAAACACTATTCAACTATACAACCAGCGCCCAGCCGGCCATACAGCTGGGAACCGCACAGTGGACGCGTAGCATCTTCGAAGACAAGCCCTCGGCCTATTAGTACCGGTCAGCTCCATGCGTCACCGCACTTCCACCTCCGGCCTATCAACCCGATCATCTAGTCGGGGGCCTTACCAGGCTACCCTGTGGGAGACCTCATCTCGAAGCAGGCTTCCCGCTTAGATGCTTTCAGCGGTTATCCCTTCCGAACGTAGCCAACCAGCCATGCCCTTGGCAGAACAACTGGCACACCAGAGGTTCGTCCGTCCCGGTCCTCTCGTACTAGGGACAGCCCTTCTCAAGTCTCCTGCGCGCGCGGCGGATAGGGACCGAACTGTCTCACGACGTTCTAAACCCAGCTCGCGTACCGCTTTAATGGGCGAACAGCCCAACCCTTGGGACCTACTCCAGCCCCAGGATGCGACGAGCCGACATCGAGGTGCCAAACCTTGCCGTCGATATGGACTCTTGGGCAAGATCAGCCTGTTATCCCCGGGGTACCTTTTATCCGTTGAGCGACGGCGCTTCCACAAGCCACCGCCGGATCACTAGTCCCTGCTTTCGCACCTGCTCGACATGTCTGTCTCACAGTCAAGCTCCCTTGTGCACTTGCACTCAACACCTGATTGCCAACCAGGCTGAGGGAACCTTTGGGCGCCTCCGTTACTCTTTAGGAGGCAACCGCCCCAGTTAAACTACCCACCAGACACTGTCCCTGATCCGGATCACGGACCGAGGTTAGACATCCAGTACGACCAGAGTGGTATTTCAACAGTGACTCCACCAGAACTGGCGTCCCAGCTTCACAGTCTCCCACCTATCCTACACAAGCCGAACCGAACACCAATATCAAGCTATAGTAAAGGTCCCGGGGTCTTTCCGTCCTGCCGCGCGTAACGAGCATCTTTACTCGTAATGCAATTTCGCCGAGTCTGTGGTTGAGACAGTGGGAAAGTCGTTACGCCATTCGTGCAGGTCGGAACTTACCCGACAAGGAATTTCGCTACCTTAGGATGGTTATAGTTACCACCGCCGTTTACTGGCGCTTAAGTTCTGAGCCTCGCCCCAAAAAGCTAACCCGTCCCCTTAACGTTCCAGCACCGGGCAGGCGTCACTCCGTATACATCGTCTTACGACTTAGCACGGAGCTATGTTTTTAGTAAACAGTCGCTTTCCCCTGGTCTCTGCGGCCACTCCCCGCTACGGAAGCAAGTCCCTACACGGAGAACGGCCCCCCTTCTCCCGAAGTTACGGGGGCATTTTGCCGAGTTCCTTAACCACAGTTCACTCGAACGCCTTAGTATTCTCTACCTGACCACCTGTGTCGGTTTAGGGTACGGGCGGCCCTGACACTCGCTAGAGGCTTTTCTCGGCAGCATGGGATCATCCACTTCGCCACAATCGGCTCGGCATCAGGTCTCAGACACATGGAAACGCGGATTTACCTACGCCCCATCCTACACCCTTGCCCCAGGACAACCACCGCCTGGGTTGGACTACCCTCCTGCGTCACCCCATCGCTTGCCTAATACCAGCCGGGATCCCACCCTCCCAGACACATCTCCGAAAAGACACATCCAATCAGATGGTTAGCACAACCAGGTTCAGCATGGGCGCGTCAGCGCCGGTACGGGAATATCAACCCGTTGTCCATCGACTACGCCTGTCGGCCTCGCCTTAGGTCCCGACTCACCCTGGGCGGATTAGCCTGCCCCAGGAACCCTTGGTCATTCGGCGGACGGGTTTCTCACCCGTCATTCGCTACTCATGCCTGCATTCTCACTCGTATGGCATCCACGGCTGGGTCACCCCGCCGCTTCACACGCCACACGACGCTCCCCTACCCATACACACACCTGGACATCCCAAAGAATGCCTGGCTAACATGCGTATGCCGCAGCTTCGGCGGTGCGCTTGAGCCCCGCTACATTGTCGGCGCGGAATCACTTGACCAGTGAGCTATTACGCACTCTTTCAAGGGTGGCTGCTTCTAAGCCAACCTCCTGGTTGTCTATGCGACTCCACATCCTTTTCCACTTAGCGCACGCTTAGGGGCCTTAGCTGGCGATCTGGGCTGTTTCCCTCTCGACTACGAAGCTTATCCCCCGCAGTCTCACTGCCGCACTTCACTTACCGGCATTCGGAGTTTGGCTGACTTCAGTAAGCTTGTGGGCCCCCTAGGCCATCCAGTGCTCTACCTCCGGCAAGAAACATGCGACGCTGCACCTAAATGCATTTCGGGGAGAACCAGCTATCACCGAGTTTGATTGGCCTTTCACCCCTATCCACAGCTCATCCCCCAGGTTTTCAACCCTGGTGGGTTCGGTCCTCCACACGGTCTTACCCGCGCTTCAACCTGGCCATGGATAGATCACTCGGCTTCGGGTCTTGGACATGCGACTCAGACGCCCTATTCGGACTCGCTTTCGCTACGGCTACCCCACGACGGGTTAACCTCGCCACACATCGCAAACTCGCAGGCTCATTCTTCAAAAGGCACGCGGTCACCAGACCGAAGTCCAGCTCCCACGGATTGTAGGCACACGGTTTCAGGTACTATTTCACTCCCCTCCCGGGGTACTTTTCATCTTTCCCTCACGGTACTAGTCCGCTATCGGTCACCAGGGAGTATTTAGGCTTAGCGGGTGGTCCCGCCAGATTCACACGGAATTTCACGGGCTCCGTGCTACTTGGGAAGACGTCCGGGAGGAACACTGTTTTCGGCTACAGGGCTATTACCCTCTATGGCGGTCCATTCGCATGACCTTCGCCTAACAGCGCTCTTTCTGACTCCCTGACGGAACGGCAGTCCCGTCCGGACGATCCCACAACCCCACCATCGCAACGCCTGCCGGCTATCACACGACCATGGTTTAGCCTCATCCGCTTTCGCTCACCACTACTCGCGGAATCACGGTTGTTTTCTCTTCCTGCGGGTAATGAGATGTTTCACTTCCCCGCGTTCCCTCCACATGCCCTATGTGTTCAGGCAAGGGTGACAGGATTTAAAGCCCTGCCGGGTTTCCCCATTCGGAAATCCTCGGATCACAGCTCGGTTGGCAGCTCCCCGAGGCATATCGCAGCCTCCCACGTCCTTCATCGGCTCCTGGTGCCAAGACATCCACCGTGCGCCCTTAATAACTTGGCCACAAAGATGCTCGCGTCCACTGTGCAGTTCTCAACGTACGGACGGCCCCAGCCGACACAGTAGAACCCACCCCCACACGGGGAGCAGTACCCTACCACGACCGGTCCGCTCACCAGCAGACCCCCACCACCACAACCCCCACCAGGAGGATCATGCAGAAGGGGTCACACCAGACGAGGAAGCCTCACTCCCTCAGGACCCAACAGCGTGCCACGAACCACCAGCCCCCCACCAAGCCCGTCCACCCACAGCCACCCCCCGAAAGGGACAACCACAGAGTACTAGACACCCAGCAGACCAACCAGCAGCCCTATCGTCAGCGTTCCACCCATGAGCAACCAGACCGGCATGCACATCCGGCCCTGGCCCTGAACCAGCCCACCCCCAACAGGACAGACCAGCCAGACGCTCCTTAGAAAGGAGGTGATCCAGCCGCACCTTCCGGTACGGCTACCTTGTTACGACTTCGTCCCAATCGCCGGTCCCACCTTCGACGGCTCCCCCCACAAGGGTTAGGCCACCGGCTTCGGGTGTTACCGACTTTCGTGACGTGACGGGCGGTGTGTACAAGGCCCGGGAACGTATTCACCGCAGCATTGCTGATCTGCGATTACTAGCGACTCCGACTTCACGGGGTCGAGTTGCAGACCCCGATCCGAACTGAGACCGGCTTTTTGGGATTCGCTCCACCTCGCGGTATCGCAGCCCTTTGTACCGGCCATTGTAGCATGTGTGCAGCCCAGGACGTAAGGGGCATGATGACTTGACGTCATCCCCACCTTCCTCCGAGTTGACCCCGGCAGTCTCCTATGAGTCCCCGACATAACTCGCTGGCAACATAGGACGAGGGTTGCGCTCGTTGCGGGACTTAACCCAACATCTCACGACACGAGCTGACGACAGCCATGCACCACCTGTGCAGGACCCTTACGGACCCCGTATCTCTACGAGATTTCCCTGCATGTCAAACCCTGGTAAGGTTCTTCGCGTTGCATCGAATTAAGCCACATGCTCCGCCGCTTGTGCGGGCCCCCGTCAATTCCTTTGAGTTTTAGCCTTGCGGCCGTACTCCCCAGGCGGGGCGCTTAATGCGTTAGCTGCGGCACGGAGGCCGTGGAAGGTCCCCCACACCTAGCGCCCAACGTTTACGGCGTGGACTACCAGGGTATCTAATCCTGTTCGCTCCCCACGCTTTCGCTCCTTAGCGTCAGTTCCGGCCCAGAGACCCGCCTTCGCCACCGGTGTTCCTCCTGATATCTGCGCATTTCACCGCTACACCAGGAATTCCAGTCTCCCCTGCCGGACTCTAGTCTGCCCGTATCGACTGCAGGCCCGGGGTTGAGCCCCGGGTTTTCACAGCCGACGCGACAGGCCGCCTACGAGCTCTTTACGCCCAATAATTCCGGACAACGCTTGCACCCTACGTATTACCGCGGCTGCTGGCACGTAGTTGGCCGGTGCTTCTTCTGCAGGTACCGTCACTTGCGCTTCGTCCCTGCTGAAAGAGGTTTACAACCCGAAGGCCGTCATCCCCCACGCGGCGTCGCTGCGTCAGGCTTCCGCCCATTGCGCAATATTCCCCACTGCTGCCTCCCGTAGGAGTCTGGGCCGTGTCTCAGTCCCAGTGTGGCCGGTCGCCCTCTCAGGCCGGCTACCCGTCGTCGCCTTGGTAGGCCATCACCCCACCAACAAGCTGATAGGCCGCGGGCCCATCTCGAGCCGATAAATCTTTCCACACCACCAGATGCCCGGTAGCGTCATATCCGGCATTAGCCCCGGTTTCCCGAGGTTATTCCAGAGCTCGAGGCAGGTTGCCCACGTGTTACTCACCCGTTCGCCGCTAGAAGCCGAAGCTCCTCGCTCGACTTGCATGTGTTAAGCACGCCGCCAGCGTTCGTCCTGAGCCAGGATCAAACTCTCCATCAATGATTAAGAGCGCCGGGAAACCCGGCAGACCCCAACATCGACACCACAAACGTG
>NZ_CADCWT010000285.1 GCF_902806485.1 Candidatus Frankia alpina
TATGGATCCGCCTAAAAATATCAAGAGTGCTTTCGTTGTCACTATCGCGCACAGTAGTTTGTACTGCGGTTACCGAAGGTCCTGAAGATGCTCGGCTATCAGGTGCCTCCGTGGACGCCCGTAGCCCGAGCTGGTCCTCAGTGGCGGCGAAAAGTTCGCAGTACTTTAGACGGTAGAACTTTATCGGCAGTGCGATGCCGCGCTCATGCCGCCCGACCATCTCGGCGGTCGTTCCTATGCGATCAGCTACCTCCTGCTGAGTCAGGTTCGCCGCTTGTCTGTATTTGGCAAGGCGCGGGCTTAGCTCGCCTCTGCGTGGTCGACCCATGATCCCCCTATCTCAACTAATTTGGTGCCATTCGAGTTTTGAGCCGGGTTTCGAGGTGGGTAAGTTTCTAGGTTTCTAGCCCTGTCCACACTGCTGTATTTCTGGTCTTATTGAGGAGTCGAAGTTAAAAGAAGAAAGAGCATGGTCCGGAGGGATTTCCTGTGCGAATATCGAACGTGCTGGCAGCCGCATCTTTCACTCCTTATAGGCCTTGGCGATGCGTATCAACTGATCGGCGCGAGCCTTGGATGTTCCAAGTCGCGCCGCGAGCTGGCTAAGCGACATGGGCTCTGACCGCCATACACGGAAGGCCATGCGAGCGCGCAAGGTAGCTGCCTCGCTGACCATCACGTCAGTGTCTTCGCGCAAGGCGGTTGCTCGGCGAAAGGCCACTTCGGGATCTGGCTCGGCTTCGATCTCAGCCACAACGGCCAGATGGGCGGTTCGGAGTTTCCCAAGCGGGGCCTGGTAGATCTTCGCTTCTTGGTTACCCACCGTCCCAGCATAAAGGCCAGCGTCAAGAGAGCACTAGACAAGCGTCTAGGGATGGCTGTACGGTCGGTCGTGTAGACGTCCCTAGACGGGTGGCGCCGGCGGGGGTAGCCCCGCCGGGGCCGATGTACCCGCCGCCCCAACGAGGAGACATGGATGCAGATCAAGGCTATCCCCGGGCTTGGCGAGGATCGTGAGCCAACCCCACGGGAGCTGCGAAGGACCGAGGCCGAGTGGCCCTTGATCGAGGCTGAGCTGCGTCGGATCGTCGCGGACTGGCCGGAGGTCGCCGGTGATCTCGCCGCGCTCGATGCCGAGATCGTTGCTCTGTCCTCTTCCAGCGACGCGTCCAGCAGGAGCGGCACGGCGGAGACCGCCGGGTGGTCGGTCAGCACCGGTCTGCTGTTCGGCGGGATTCCTGGGCATGGCAGGTCGGCCGGGATGCGGACCCTTGCGGTCTGTGGCGCCTTTGACAACGAGTTCACATCCCCTGGTGATGGTGGCGGAAGGACTGTGCGATGAGCCGTCCTGGACTGCTGGCTGCTCCTGGTTCGCCTGACGACGACCCTCCCGGCCACCACGGCCTGGCCCAGCCCGTCCCGGCCGTACGCCGGCCGGGGGAGACCATCACCTCCGCCGAGGACACCGCTGACGAGACGCTCGCCGTCTGGGCTGCCGCGGGTGACGCGGTGGCGTTCGCGGAGCTGTACCAGCGTTACCAGCAGATGACCGGCGCACACCTGCGGCGCCGGGGAGTCGACCCGGCCGACGTCGACGACCTCGTTCAGGAGGTGTTCGCCTCCGCCCTGGAATTACTCCACGACGGGGTGTTCTCCGGCGCGCTGTTCCGCCACTGGCTGTTCGCGCATGTCCTGACCCGGATAGTGAACCGCCACTTCCAGAACGGCTGGCAGCACGACGAGCCGCTCACTTGGGTGACGTTCACCGCGGCGCTGCCTGACCCCGACGCTGCCCCGCCGCCCACGCTGTCGGTGCGGCTAGCCACGGCGCTGGCCACGCTGTCTCCATGGCACCGGCAGATCATCGAGCTGCGCTATGTGGAAGGCCAGTCGATTGCCACCACCGCGCTGATTACCGGGCTTGCCGAGTACACCGTGACAGCGCTTACCGGGCAGGCAAAACGGGACCTGCACCAGGCACTGACCGGCCTCGCCCAACACCGAACAGGTGGTGCGGCGTGAGGTACCGGATTGAAACGGAGAAGTATCCCGACAGTCACACCGTCGACGGGGTGACTGTCCCGGTGACGCGGACCCGGCGGGTGGCGGTGCCGGTGCTCCCCAGGGACTGGGATGCCCTGGCGGTCCGCGGGGTCGTCGGCCTGGTTCTGGCCCTGACGTTGGTGAGCATCACCTGGTCGACGGTGAGCATCGCCCATCTGCTGGACGGGACCTGGACCGCCTACCTCGCCGGCGGCGTGTTCGACCTCGCCTGGTGCGCCGCACTCGGCATGGCCTACCTCGTCCGGTTCCGCCCCGACCGCCGCACGGTGGTCGACCGGGTCGGGTGGGCGCTGCTCGCGGTCACCGTGACCGCGATCGGCATCGAGGGTCACCGCACCGGCGGGCTAGCCATGGCCTGCATCGGCGCGTCGGTCAGCATCGCCGCGAAAGCCCTGTGGTGGACCTTCGGACACGCCACCCGCCCGGAACTGACCGCTGACGACGCGCAGTGGGTCGCCGCCCAAATCTCCGCCGCCAGCGCCCAACTCGCCGTCGCCTCCGTGCGCCGCCAAGTCGCCCGCGCCCAGGACCGGGCGGCCGCCGAACTACTCGCAATGGAAGCGTCCCGACGACCACCGCACGGCACTGTCAACGTGCATGCCACCCCGAGCATCCCCGCCGCCCCGGCTGCCATCCCCGCCCCCGACATGCTCCCCGCCCCGGCGGTGACCACCGCACCGGAGATGGCCCTCCGTCTCCCCGAGAAGACCCTTGTCGCCGCCCTGGACGCACCCGACCGTGCAGCAGAGAGAACAGCCCCGGACCAGCCGAAACAGCTATCCCCGGGGCGCCCCGGGGCACGCCCCAACCGCGGTGTCACCGTCCCTCCCGCCGCCCGTGACACGACCGCCCCGACCCGGTCTGACAGCGACCTGCTTGATGCGCTTGACGCGCTTGGTGAGGCGGCCGGCGGCCTGTCGATCCGCGCCGCCGCGACCCACCTGTGCGTCGGACAGGTCCGCGCCAAGCGGCTGCTGACCGAACATGCGGCACGCCGACAGGCACCGCTGTCGCTGGTCCACGACGGTGACCGGGAGGTGTCGGCATGACCGGCGGCGTGCAGGCCGATCTGCGCCGGCTGCCGTGGTGGGCGACCGTCCCGGTCGTCCTGCTCGCGCTGGCTGTTCTGGGGCTGCGCGCCGCCGGCCTGGTCGTCGCCCTGATCGTCACCCTCGCCGAACGCGTCGATGTCGCGGTCGGTATCGCCGCCGGGATCTCGCCGTTGGGTGCGTCGACCGTCCTGATCCCCGACCTGACCGATCTGTCCGCCGCGTTCCGGGGAGGTGCCCGATGAGCGAACAACCCGCCAGCCCGTCTGAGGAGACCGACGGCCCGGACGCGACGGTCCTGCCCGGTCCGTGGCTACCCGCGATCGACGACGACCGGGTCATCGACGGCGAGGTCATCGACGCTGCTGGTGTCGCACCGGTCGGCCTGGTCGACGACGGCCCGCGCACAGCGGGCGGGGCGTTGAAACGGCGGCGGCCGGGCCCGCTGGTCCGCGCCGACACGGTCCGCGGGGTCACCCGCCCGGCGGCCCGCGCCGCCGTGCACGTCGGCTACGGCCATGTCCTGTGGGCCCGCCGGGCGGTGGATGCGGCCACCCATGCGGCGATCCGCGAGCAGATCCGCGCCACCCGGGCCCGCGGCGACGCCGGCGAACTCAAGGTCTGGCTGGACCAGTTGCAGGCCGCGAAGAACGCCCGCCGCGCCCGGCTCGCGAACCTACCCGAGGTCCTCAAGGCCACCGTGATCACCGCCGCCTCCGGCGTGCTCGTCATCGCCGCCGGCCTGGTCGCCCTCGGCATCCTCGTCGGGGTGGTCACCCCGCTGGGGATCGGCTGGGGCGACTACTGGCACTTTTTGGGCTGGCTGCTGGGCACCCTGGTCACCTGGGCCACCATCCTCGTCCCGTTGGCCGCTGCCGGTCTCGTGCCCGCATGGCTGGTCGCGGCGTGGCGCACCGGCCGCGCCGCCCCCGGCTGGGTCGCCACGTCCACCGACGACAACGTGGACATCGTCGTGGACGAACGCACCCTCACCCAGGCGCTTGCCGCGCTACGCATTAGGCAGATCACCGACTATCTGAAGATCGCCCCGATGCAGTACCTGGTGTCCGCCCGCCAGGTTGGCCGGGGCACCCACGCCGTCGTGCGCCTGCCCGCCGGCCTACCCGCCAGCCACATCACCGCCCAGACCCGCCGGGAGTCGATCGCGGCGAGCCTGCACCGGCGGGTCAACGAGGTCTGGCTACGCACCGGCGACGACGCGGGCCTGCTCGACATCTGGATCGCCGACCCCGGCGCACTCCAGGAAGGCGCCGGCCCCTACCCGCTGCTCACCGACGGCAAGGTCGATGTGTTCAAGGGCGTGCCGTTCGGCAAGAGCCTGCGCGGCGAACCCCTCACCATGCAGATCCGCGGACGGAACAGCATCACCGCGGGCATGCCCGACCAGGGCAAGTCCAGCGTCGCCCGCACCGTCATGACCGGGGTTGCCCTCGACCCGACCGCCGAACTACGGATCTGGGTCCCCGACTCCAACTACGACTTCGAGGCGTTCGCCCCACGCTGCTCCCGTTACGTCATGGGCGCCGAAAACGAGAAGATCGAACAGATCTGCCTGGACATGGAGGAACTCGTCGACGAGATCCAGACCCGCGGCGAGAAGCTGATCGAACACGGCGAGACCGAAGTCACCCGCAAACTCGCCTCCGCCGGGGTCGGCCTGCACCCCATCGGCGCCCTGCTCGAAGAGGCCCACATCGCGTTCGCGCACCCCGTCTACGGCGAACGGATCATCATCGCCTGCGAGACGGTCGTGCGCCTGGGCCGCAAACGCCTCATCCACCTGATCCTCAGCACGCAGGCGACCACCGGCAACAGCGTCCCCCCAGCCGTGACGATGAACTGCGCCAACGGCATCTGCTTCGCCGTCGCCCGCTGGCAGGAGAACGACGCCGTTCTCGGCCAAGGCGCCTACGCCGCCGGCCACCGCGCCACCGACCTCATCCCCGGCGTCGACAAAGGCAACGCCGTCGTGCGCGGCCTCACCCAGGACCGCTCCGTCGTCGCCCAGGCCTACTTCCTGTCCGCCTCCCGCGGCAACGACCAGGTCACCCCGATCATCACCCGGTCCCTCGACGCCCTGCGCCGTAAGGGCCTGCCCGTCCCCGGCACCACCACCCCCCGCCGCGACACCACCACCCCCACGACCCGCGACCTACTCGAGGACCTCGACGAGGTCCTCGGCACCGACC
>NZ_CADCWT010000286.1 GCF_902806485.1 Candidatus Frankia alpina
CGTTCCGGTCGTTCCGGTCGTTCCGGTCGTTCCGGTCGAGCATCGGATGGTCACATCAAGTAGTTGAACGGGTGAGGCGGGGGCATCCCCGTTAGGACACGGCTTCATCGGGTCCGGCCGCGCCGAGTCAGAAACCCGGCTGCGTCGAGCACCTGAAGCTCGACGGCGAGCTCATGGACCTCACGGGGCACGGAGCGGTGGTTGGCCAGGGCGGCCACGGCAGCGCGGGCGTGGTCGGCGAGCTCGTCCAGCGCGTGCTGGCGCTGGCGCATGCGGGCCCGTTCCTCCTGGATGGTGCGGACCGTGTCCTCCTGCCAGCGCTGGGTCCGGATGAGGTGCTCGATGGTGCGGACCGTGTCCTCCTGCCAGCGCTGGGTCCGGATGAGGTGCTCGCTGGCGTCGGCGGCCTGGCGCTCGGCGTCCTCAAGCCGGTTCAGCAGCGCGTCGAGGGCCTCGAGCCGCCCGGCGAGTCCGGCGATCAGGTCGCCCCGCTCGGGCAGGATCGTGGTCTCTCGCCGCTTGGGGTCAGACGAGGGCATGTACTCCCCCGACGGGTGGGGGATCGGGGAACCGCTCCGAGCGGTGGGCACGAGACCCGGTTGCTCCGACACGGTTGGTTACGGTAACCGACGGGGAAGGCCGGGTGTAACCCATCGTACGGATACGTCATGGCAGTCAACTGATAGCGAAAACGAGCTATAGACCGGCTAGCCTTGACAGGCTTTCGAGTGCATAGCACGCGATGTGTTGTTTGTCGGTCTTTTCGCCCGATTCGGGTCCCCCTGGGGCCCAACGGATCGGCCCCGGTGGGGTGGGGACCACCAGCCAACCCCGTTCGGGTCATCCGCATGCCAGGACGGGATGACCGGGCGGTGCCGGCTAGCTCCGTAACCTCTGTGACGTTGAGTGACCGCAGGGCTGGCGTCGAGGGAAAGAAGAGTCACCGACGGCGCAAGAGCCAGCCGTTGCGTTTGAACGCCCGGTACAGAAACAGGCACGCCGTCGCCATCACGGCGAGAACCGCCGGATAGCCCCAGGTCTGGCGCAGCTCGGGCATGTGCTCGAAGTTCATTCCATAGATTCCGGCGAGGGCGGTGGGAACGGCCGCGATCGCCACCCAGGCGCTGATCCGCCGCATGTCCTCGTTCTGCGCGATCGTCACCTGCGTCAGGGTGGCCTGCAGCACCGACGACAGCAGCTCGTCGAAGTGTTCGATGCGCTCGCTGACCTGCTCCAGGTGGTCGGCGACGTCCCGGAAGTACCGTCGCATCCCCGCGTCGACCAGCCGCGGGCTGTCCGTGGTGAGCGTGCGCAGCGGGCCGGCCAGCGGCTGGACGGCGTGCTTGAGCTCCAGCAGCTCGCGCTTCATCTGGTAGGAGCTCTCCGTCGACGGGGTCTGGTCGCGCCGGAACACGCCCGCCTCGATCTGATCGACGTCGACCTGGATCCGCTCGACCGTGTCGAGGTAGTTGTCGACGACGCTGTCGCAGATGGCATGCAGCACCGAGGTCGGCCCGTGCCGGAGCATCTCCGGGGCGGCCTCGAGCCGGCCCCGCAGCCTGGTCATCTCGCCATGCTGGCCGTGCCGCACCGTCACCACGAAGTCCTCGCCGAGGAAAATCATGATCTCGCCGGTGGTGACCACCTCTGAGGTGCCGGTCACCTCGGTGTGAGCCACATAGCTAGTGGTCTTGAGGACCACGAACAGGTGGTTCTCATACTGCTCGAGTTTGGGCCGCTGACCGCCGGTGACCGCGTCCTCCACGGCCAGCTTGTCCAGCCCGTACTCCTCGGCGATGGCGGCGAGCTGCTCGTAACTGGGCTCGAACAGGCCCAGCCAGGCGAAGCCCTCGCGCTCGGTCCGCGCCAGCCGTAGCGCGTTGGAATGATCGACGTCCATCGTCACGCACCGACCGTGGCTGTAGACCCCGCAGGCCATCACCCGGCCGTCGGGCGACGCCGGCAGCTCCACCCGCCGTGCCCGGCGGCGCTTGCGACCGACCCGGACCAACGACACCGGCCGGCTCAGCGCGCCGGCGATCCGGTGCGCGTTCGCCGACGCCTGTCCCAGGGCGTCGAGCACCGGATGCTCGGCGCCGACCTGGCCGGGCGCGCCCAGTCGGTCGGATCGCCCCCCGCCGGTCGGAGCCGCCCCGGCCGTCCCACCGCCGCCTGATTCCGGGTGGCCGCCTGATCCCGGGCGCATCGGCTCCACGCTCGCCGCGTCGTCTCGCACCATTGCCTCTTTTCCGTCGTCCACGTTGCCAGTTGCTCACGTTCCCGGGTGCTCATGTTCTCGGGCGCTCATGTGCCCGCCGCTCACCTCGTGGCTGCTGCCCACGCTGGTGGTCGTCGAGTTCGTGGTCGTCGAGCGTTCCCGCGGTGCGTCGGGAGGCCCGCGCGCCGCGGGTCCGCCCCTCCATGGTGACAAGTCGGACTCGGGAGTCATGACGTGAGCCGCGGTCCGGCGAGGACGCGGCTGCGCGGGGACTGTGCCAGCGTGGGACCGCGCACGCCGGGACCGGACGGGCTTCGACGGCCCCGCCGGACAAACCTACGGGAGGATGAGGATCAGGTGAGCGAGCTCGAGGTACGCGTGCTGCGGGTGTTCGCCGATGAGACCGGCGCGGGAGGGAGCCTGCTCGCGGTCATCCTCGACGCCGGGAAGCTGCTTGCGGATCCGCGGGATCGCGCCCTGACCGCGCACCACCTCGGCACCCCGGCCACGGTCTTCGTCGACGACTCGGAGCAGGCGGACCTGGCCGTCTACACCCCCGACCGGCAGCTGCCGACCGCCGGCGACGCCTTGGTAGGCGCGGCCTGGCTGCTAGGCCGGCTACTCGGCGGGCATCCGGAGACCCTGCGGGCAGCGGGCGGCGACGCCGTGAGCTGGCAGGAGGACGGCCGGGTGTGGATTCGCGGCGCGCTGGCCGCCGTTCCCCTCTGGGCGCACCGCCAGCTCGCGGACGCGGCCGAGGTCGACGCGATCGAGCTGCCCCGCCCGGCTGCCGACGACCTGATGCAGGTCTGGGCCTGGTCGGACGAGCCCGCCGGAACCGTCCGGGCTCGCGCCTTCGGTGCGCGTCACGGGGTCGCGGAGGACGAGGCCTGCGGCTCGGCTTCCATGCGGCTGGTCGCCGCGCTCGGACGGCGGCTGACGGTCCGGCACGGCGCCGGTTCGATCGTGCTCGCGCAGCCCGGTCCGCCGGGGTTCGCCGACGTCGGCGGCCTCGTGGTCGAGGACGAGACGCGGGTCGTGTCCGATCTCGACGAGTTCCTCGCCGGCTGAGACCCGGATCACGATCCCTCCCGCGCCGCCGCGGGCTGGTCCTCGACGCACCGAGATGGTCGCAGCCTCGGCGCGCTGCTCCGACCGCCGCATCCTTCGAATCTTCCTGCGATCGCTTATCCGCGGAACTATGCCTCGGCACGATCTGGCCGCAATCTGGCCGGAAACCGAGCGGGCGGCCGGGCAGGCGGGCGGCGGCGGCCGGGTCGGCTAACGACCATCTAGGGTCAAAAGAGCGATTCGGATCACTCGTTTAGGCTGATCTGCCATGGTGCCCGATGACCTGTCCCAGCCCGTGCGACTCGACGCGCCAATCACCGGAATCGTCGTTCACCCCCGGGGTGCTCGAATCATCCGACGCGGCCTGGTCCGGCTGCCCGTTCCCGCGGGGGACGGGCCCGCGGTGGCCGGCGTTCGGGTCGAGTTGGACGGCCTGCCGTGGGAGCTCGCACCCGATTCGGTCCGCGTCGGTGGCCGGGGCCCGGCCCGGGTGCTCGGGGTCGACGTGGTCGCCCGAACGCACCCGGCGCCCGCGGACACCGCCGGCGCCGACCTCGCCGCGCGTCGGCGCGCTGGTAGCCGAGCTGTCCGCGGTCGCCGACAAGGATGACGCCGAGCAGGCGCGGCGCGGCTTCCTCGACGTCGCCGCGCGCACCGGGGCCGCCGCGCTGGCTCGATCCTGGGCCTCGACCACAGGTGCCGGTGAGGGGTTGGCCGCCGCCGAGGACCTGCTCGCGGCTCGGATCGGCGAGGTCTACGCCCGCCGCCGCGCTCTCGCCGAGCGCCGAGCCGAGCTCGAACGGCACATCGCGGCCCTGGACCGGACGATCGAGGCTCGGCAGGGCCCCCCGCACCCCGGACACCCGCACCGTCGTCGTCGACCTCGACGCGGACGCCACCGCGGATGCGGACGCCATCGTTGCCGACACCGATGGCGAGGCCGGCCCGGACGCCGGCCCGGGCGCCGACACCGCCGCCGCGGAGGGCATCGAGGTCGAGCTGGAGGTGTCGTACCTGGTTCCGACCGCGGGCTGGCGGGCCGGCTACGACGCTCGCCTCGACGGGGAGCGGGTCACGCTGACCTGGTTCGCGCTGATCGCCCAGCGCAGCGGCGAGGATTGGCCGGCCACGGCCGATCTCGTGCTCTCGACGGCCCGCCCGGCCGCGCACGCGGAGCTGCCCGAGCTCATCCCTCAGTTCGTGGACCTGCGCCAACCGCCTCCGCCCCCGCTGCCGGCCGCGGCCCCGGCGGTGATGGCAACCGCGGGGGCGATGCCGCTGGGCCGGGGTCGGGCGAAGGCAAAGGGCGTGAAGGTGGCCCGCGCCGGCGAGCCGGAGATCGACTTTGCTGGGGCGGCGACGTATCGCCCGCCCCGCCGGGCCGCTGTCCCGGCCGACGGAGGCCGGCACCGTGTCACCGTCGCGGTGATCGAGTTCGATGCCGCCCTCGATCATCTGACCGTCCCCAGGACCTTGCCCGACGCCTACCTGCGGGCCACCGTCACCAACACCTCCCCGCACACCCTGCTGCCCGGCAAGGTCTCGATCTTCCATGGCGGGGACTTCGCCGGCAGCGGCACGATCGGCATGGTGCCGCCAGGGGCCGAGGTCGAGCTGCATCTCGGCGTCGACCACCGGGTGCGGGTCGAGCGTGAGCTGGTTCGCCGTGCGACGGGCCGCCGCGTGGGCGGGAGCAACCGACGGGTCGAGGCCGCCTACCGCGTCGAGGTGACCAATCACACACCTCGGCCGATTCGGGCGGTGGTGCGCGACCAGATCCCGGTCTCCCGGCACGAAAGCGTCACTGTGCGGGACTTCCAGGCGCGCCCCGAACCGGACGAGCGGACCGACGTCGGCCTGCTGTCGTGGACGCTCGAGCTCGGTCCGGGCGCGACCGGGCGGGTGGAGTTCTCGTTCCGGCTGGAGCATCCTCGCGGAACGGAGCTCACTGGCTGGCGGGACTGAATCGCTCAACCAGGCTGAATCGCCCAACCAGGCTGAATCGCCCAACCAGGCTG
>NZ_CADCWT010000287.1 GCF_902806485.1 Candidatus Frankia alpina
CAACGGGGCCAATACTCCGCGTAGCAGATCGCAACCTAGAACGATCTTCCCGGGGCCCTGGGGTGCGCCCGGTCCAGGGAAAGCTTGGCCTCCGCCAGCAGGTCACCGGCCAACCGGTGGGCCTCGTCGATCGCGCCGACGGCGATGCTTGCGGCGACGAGGTTCACCCCCGCGGCCAGCGTGAACGGATGGTGCAGGTAGAGCTCCTCGGCGAGGAGCTGGTAGCCCTGCTCGGCGAGCACGAGCGCCTCCGCGGGGCGGCCGTCGGCACGCAGGTAGATCGACAGATTGGACCGGCAGAGGTTGGTGAACGGGTGCTCCTGCCCGTGTAGGCGCAGGTACTCGTGCAGGCATGCCTGGGCCTCGACGACGGCCTCGTGATGCTGGCCGAGGGCGTGCAGGTGACCGGCGTGGCTGAGCCGGCAGGCGATGCTGCCCAGGTCCGCCTCGCCGTAGACGTCGACGTAGCGCGCCAGCGTCTGCGCGGCGAGATGCTCGGCCGTGTCCGGGCTGCCGCGCAGGCGTAGGGCGACCGCGAGGTGCTTGTTGCAGCGCAGCGTCAGATGGGTGTTCTCGCCCTCGATGCGGGCGAGGTTCGCCGCGGCCTCCCGCAACATTTCTTCCGCGGTCTCCAGGTCACCGAGCTCGCGGTGGCAGATGCCCGCGCGGGCCTGCAGCCACCAGAACTGGCCGGTGTCGGCGGCGCCGACCAGGCGAAGCCGCCCCAGCGTGTCCAGGCTGAGGTCGAGCGCCTGCCGGGGCCGGCCGTCGAGGAAGGTCGACAGGGCGAGGTTGCCGGCGGCCATGAGGGTGTTGAGATGGTTGTCGCCGAGCGTCCTGCGCAGGCCGATCAGGGTGCTGCTGTCCTCGGCCGCCGCCATCGCGAACCGGCCGAGCTCGCGGATGTCCACGCCGTAGCTCATCGCCGTGATCAGCGTGTGCCGGTGGTGGATGCCCAGCCAGTGGCGCTGGCGGGCGAGGGTGTCGGTGTCGAGGGTGTCGGTGTCGAGATCGTAGGCGAGCTGGAACCGGCCGAGGTCGCGCAGCAGGATCGCCAGATGGGTGGCCATCCGCAGGGTCAACGGGTCGTCCGAACCGAACAGCTTCCGCCAGCGGTCCAGCGCTTGCTGCGCCATGTCGCGGCCGACCTCCAGCCGCCCCGACCGCCACATCGCGTAGACCTGGTCGACCAGCCACTGCCGGACCCTGGACGACGGGCTGTCGATCGCACCGGCGGGCAGGACCTGCTCCTCCAGCTGCCGGTAGGTCGGCCAGCTGGCCGCGTCGGCGGGCCGCGGGGCGGCCAGCGCGATATCGGCGAACATCCCGAGTACCGCCGCGCGGGTCGCCTCCTGCTCGGCCGGGGACATCCGCTCGACGAGCAGCCGCTGCCAGCGCGCCGCCAGCCGCACCTGCCCCTCCGGCACGGCGTCGACCTCGGCCAGCCGCGGCTTGCGGATCTCCTCCCACAGCTCGGGCAGCACGGTCGGATCGGCGATCATGTCGTCGCCGACCTCCTCGGCCAGGTGACGCAGCATCATCGGGGACTCCAGCAGGGCCAGCGGGACGCCCTGCGCAGACAGGAAGGCGCACAGCTGCAACAGGCGGGCCGCCGCCCGCCGCATCGGACTGGCCGCCGATCGCAGCGTCTCGAACGACACCGTCCAGGTCATCGTCTCGGCCCTGGCACCGACGGCTTGGGCCAGGTAGGCGTCGACGGCGTGGCCGTCGATCTCCGCGCCGCGCCAGTCCTGGCGCAGCCGGCCGACCGCGGTGCGCAGGCCGGAGGGACGGTGGTCGAGCCGTTCGGCCAGCAGTTCCAGCCGCTCCCGGTCGACCGCTGGCAGCCACTGGCGCAGGAACGCCAGGCTCTCCTCGGGCTCGAACAGGTCCACCCAGATCGCGTCGGGCTGGTCCCGCCAGCCCGACGCGGACGAGGTGATCAGGACATGCCCGTTGGGCGTGACCGTCGGCAGCAGTCCGGTCAGCGTCTCCGGGTGCCCCGCGCCGTCGTAGACCAGCAACCAGCGCGGCGACGGGTCGCCGTGGCGAAGCGCGTCCAGCGCCACCCGTTCGAGCTGCTCCGACGGGGACCGCTGGGCCTGCGGCACGCTGCTGTCCGGACGCAGCAGGACGGCGAGGCCGGCCAGGGAACGGCGCACGGACGTCTCGTCGCCCGCCGGGATCCAGTGGACGATGTCGTAGTCGGCGTCGAACCGATGGGCGAACTGGGCCGCGACCGCGCTCTGGCCTATCCCCTCGCCGCCGAGCAGCAGCGCCGGCCCGGTGGCCCGCGCCCCGGGCAGCAACCGGTCGCGCAACCCGTCGAGCAGGGCGTGGCGGCCGACGAACCGCTGGTTGAACAGCGTAGGCATCGTCCAGATCCGCGGGCGGTGCGTCGGATAGCGGGGGGTGACCGCGGTGAGATCCCCGATTCCCGTCCCGAGGACGGGCAGGCCGAGGCGTTCGAGGACCTCGACGGCCGCCTCCCGCTCGGCGAGCGTCGTCACTCCGATCATCTCGGCGCCGGTGTAGGCCGAGTCCAGCCGCGTGGCGCCGACCTGGACGATGCTCGCCGCCGCCCGCCCCACCCCAGCGCGTCCCCGGGCCTGCACCACCGCGCGCAGCGCCGCCTCGCCCGGGGTGTCCAAGCCGAGGTTCGGGGAACCGACGACGACGAGCGCGTCGACCGCGGGGAAGTCCGTCGCGGCCCGCGAGGTCGGGGGCACCGAGCGCACCTGTACCCCGGTCGGGCCGAGCACGGAGACCAGCCAGTCGACCCAGGGTCGGTCCTCCGGCGCGCCGAAGACCGCCACCGAGCGCGGGGCGGGCGGCCCGTACTGCTCGAAGGCCCACAGCACCCGCTGCCGCTCCTCCTCGGGAACGGGTCGGGCGTCGACCGGCCCCTCCCCGGTGATCACCCCGGCCAGCACCCGGTAGGCGGCCTGCACCCCGGAACGGCTCGCGGGATCCTCGAGGAAGGTGGCCAGCACCTCCTCGTAGGCGTAGGCGGCCTTGTAAGGGACCTCCAGCTCGATCAGCCGGGCCCGCTGCGCCTCCTGGCTGGGGCCCCGCACAGGTCGGTCAGCGCCGGGCGGAACGCCTGGAAGGCCGCCCGGCGGCGGAGCTCCTGTTTACGCTGCTCGGTGTCCTCCACCCGCATCGGAACCGGCAAGACGCGGATGGGCCGCTCGCCGTCGCGGATCTGGTGCGCCACCTCGGCGCCGCCGTCGATGGACTGGTTGTTCAGCGCGAAGCCGACCACCACCGTGTCCGGCAGCAGCTGCGTGCAGATGCCCGCCGCGTCGGACGTGCCGGTCCGGCTGTCGATGAGGACGTAGTCGTATCCGGCGAAGCGCATACGCTCGCGCAGCGCGGCGACGTAGGCCCGCCCGTCGGCCTCGTCGAAGAACTCCGTCCAGGGCAACACGACCGCGACGACGGAATTCCTGGTCGTCTGCCGGCCTGGGCCGAGGAAGTCGATGCGCCCCCCGGCGGGGAAACCCGACCACTCGATGTTCTCGACGTCGTACCGGAAGTCGCTGTAACGGGAGATGATCTCTGCCACCGCGGCCTCGTCCGGCGGGCCGGCGAGCTCCGGCTGCCCCGGATGCCCGTTCTGCAGGCGCTCGATCTCCCGGATGAAATTCTCCAGCATCTCGGTGACGCCGTCGCTGCTGTCGAGCTCCTTGTTCTGCAGGAAGGGGCGGAAGTAGCGGTGCAGGCCGGGGGATTCCAGATCCCAGTCGACGGTGAGCACCCGCTTGCCGGCCGCCGCGAGCAGCCAGGCGACGTTCGCCACCGCCATCGTGCGCCCGGCGCCGCCCTTGAACGAGTAGAAGGTGACGATGTGCGCCGGCGTCTCGATGGCGGGGTCCGGCCCCCGGGTGGCCTCAGTCATCGTCTTCGCCCCTTTCCGCAACGCCGGCCCGACGCAGGATGGGCCGACGGGTGTGCTCGGGATCGGCCATCCGCCACCGGCGTTCCCAGCCGGGACGGAACGCCGCACGTGGTGCGGGCTCTTGCGGACCCTGGGCGACCGGTCCGCTCGCCCAGGCGGTCCGGCCGGAAAGCTGGACCAGCTCGACGTCGCGCTCGGACAGCGACGGCGGCCCGTCCGCTCGGGCCTGCGCGATCAACTCGACGACGGACGCGACCAGCTGCCGGTAGCAAGGCGAGGCAGGGGCGGCGCGGATCAGCCGCAACGCGCCACCCGCGGCGAACTGCGCGCCGAAGTCACCGTCGATCATGCCCTCCTGTCGGATCGGCGCCGGGGGCGAGACCGCCCGGATGGACCAGGGGACGCCGATCAGCGCCGGCGAGTGGCGCCCGGTGAAGTGCTGGTGCCAGCACAGCCGCTCCCGGAACAGCGACCATTCGAGCCGGCACTGCAAGTCGACAAAGTACACGTCGGAGTACAGCGCCACCAGCACCGGGCACAACAGCACCTGCGGGCTCGGCTGCCCTGCCGAACCCGGTGGACCCGCCGCGGACGCCTCGGTGCCAGCCACCCCACCGGTGAACTCCTCGCGGTGGCCGAGCCGCTCGTAGACGCCGTTCTGCACGTCGTCGGCGAAACGCCGAACATAGCTGCCGTCGCCGCCGGCGAGGGCATGATGCACAAGGAAGAAAGGGGTCACCGATGCCCCTCGGTTCGCATGCCACGACAGCCCGCCCGCCCCACCGTCACACCCACGCCTCTCACGTCCACAGCGACCAGCTCCAACCGGACCGCATTCTTTCCTCGACGGCCCCAGGATTCCGCTCCCGGGCCGCGACGCGCCGACGGCCGGGCGACCGATTCTGTGCGGTACATCACGACTCGGGATGGAACGGGGAACGCACGCGGTCGGCCGCGTCGGCTGCCAACGGAGGCAGCTGGTCGCGAGCAACATCCATGACCCGGTAGGCCAACAGACTCACATACTCCGCGAACGCCACCGGGTGTCGCATCAGATCCAGGACAGGCATTTTGTCATATTTCCGACCTAGCTCGATCGGCGCGATGTGCAGCTCCTGCGCGGCCTCGGGCACCTCCGCCTCCCGTACCAGCCACGGCACCGGAATAATGCCCGCCGGTGGTTTCCCTCCCGGCTCGGTCGCCCGGCGGATCCGTTCCTGAAAGACCCCGAACTCCTGCCCGCACCACTCGCTTTCGAAATAGTCGTCGCACCACAGGGCTACCAGCACCGGCGCGGTCCGCACGGCTTCGCGCAGCGCGGTCGGCCAGTGAAGCTATTCCGAAACCGCCAGGTTGATCCTTTCGAAACTCGGGTGACGGTCAGCG
>NZ_CADCWT010000288.1 GCF_902806485.1 Candidatus Frankia alpina
TCACCGCCGCCGTCACACTCCGCGATCACCACCATGGCCGCGGCCACGTGACACGGTCATGCAGATTCCGCGGAACCGCCCCCGACCCGGCCGCATCCCACCTCCACCCGACGATCAAGGTGTTCCGCGGGACCGGGACCGGGTGGAATCCACTCCAGTCCGACCCGGTGAATTAAAGATCAGTAGTTACTCCAAGAACATGGATGCCCCCAAAGGGTTTCCAACCCTGCTAGATGATCATGTGCTGACCCGTCGGCAGACCGGCCGGATCTCCCGGCGCGCGCCCATACTCGCCCCATGGCCACGGCACCAGCGGCGCACGGCGATGACAGCAGCAGCGACGACGGCAGCGGGCTCGAACCGGGCGCGGAACTCGCCGAGGAGGCGGCACGCTACGCGCGGCTCGGCTGGATGCGGGCGACCTCCGGCAACCTCTCGGTGGTCGTCGGGACGGATCCCGTGCGGATCCTCGTCACCGCGAGCGGCCTGGACAAGGGCGCCCTCACCGCGGCCGACGTCGTCGAGCTGGACGGAGCCGGGGTACCGACGGGACGGACGCCGACCGGGCTGGCGGCGACCGGGCTGGCGGCGACGCCGTCGGCGTCGGCGGGCGGGTCACGGACGGGCGATCGTCCGCGGCAGCCGTCCGCGGAGGCCGTCCTACACGCCCGGCTGATCGGGCTGACCGGGGCTGCGGCGGTCGTCCACCTGCGCACGGTCGCCTCGGTGCTGGCCGCCGACCGGTTCCCGGACGGGTTGACCCTGCGTGACCACGAGATGCTCAAGGCACTCGGGCGCGCCGCCGAAGGGGATCCGGTCCGGCTGCCGGTCGTTACGAACAGTCAGGACATGGCCGTGCTCGCCGAGCGGGTGAGCGCGGCGTGGGAACCGGCGACGCCCGCGGCCCTCATCGCCCGGCACGGGATGTACGTCTGGGGCGCCGACCTGCTCGCCGTGCGGCACCGGGCCGAGGCGGTGGAGTGGCTGTGCGAGTGGGCCGTGCGAACCGCCGAACAGACGGTCAGCTGGCCGAGGTGACGGTGGAGATCGGGCCGCCCGGCTCGGTGCCGTCCTCGGTGACGAGGAGGCTGACCAGATGGGCGGGGGTGACGTCGAACGCGGGATTGAAGCCGCGGACGCCCGGCGGCGCGGTCGCCCGGCCGGCAAGCGAGAGCACTTCGGCGCCATCGCGCTCCTCAATCGGGATGTCCGCCCCCGACGGGGTGCCCGGGTCGATCGTCGAGCGGGAGGCGGCGACGACGAACGGGATGTCCGCGTAGGCGCAGGCCAGCGCGATCCCGACCGTGCCGACCTTGTTCGCGACGTCCCCGTTGGCGGCGATCCGGTCTGCGCCGACCAGCGCGACGTCGACGAGACCGCGCAGGATCGCGCCCGCGGCGGCGCTGTCGGCCTGGACTCGGCAGTCGATGCCGGCGCGGGCGAGCTCCCAGGCGGTCAACCGGCTGCTCTGCAGCAGCGGCCGCGTCTCGTCGACGTGGACGACCTCGACCGCGCCGCGGGCGTGCAGCTCGCGGATGACGCCGAGCGCGGTCCCCCACCCGGCGGTCGCGAGCGAGCCGGTGTTGCAGTGCGTCAACACCCGCAGGGGGCGCCGGGTCGTTCGGGCGAGCACGCCGTCGGCGCCGTGCCGGCCGATCGCCCGGTTAGCGGTCTCGTCCTCGACGGCGAGCCGCTCGGCCACCGCCAGCACCGCCGGCATGCCGGCGGGAATCCGCCGGGCGGCCGCGTCGACGCCGGCGGCGAGCGCCAGCGCGGTCGGGCGGGCGGCCCGCAGCCGGTGCAGCGCCGCGTCGAGCCGCGCGGTCTCCCAGCCCTCGCGCTCGGCGCTGCGCAGCGCGAGCGCGACGCCGAAGGCCCCGGCGACCCCTAGCGCGGGCGCCCCGCGCACGGCGAGCCGGCGGATCGCGGCGACCAGCTCGTCCGGGTCGTCCACCTCCAGGTGGACCAGCGCCTCGGGCAACGCGGTCTGGTCGAGCAGGCGCAGTGAGGAGCCCGTCCAGACCAACGGCCGCAGCTCGGGCCCGCCGACATCCACCATGATCGGACGGTAACCGATACCCACGGGCCGCGCACCGGGAAACGACCGGGGTGCACCCGCCCGGCGGCACCGGGCATCGCCCTTGACCCGCACCCCGGCCCGACGGAACATTGACAGACGATGACGTATCTCACGACGTGGGCGGCCGAAGCCCGGCCGCGCCTCCTCGAGGAAACTACCGATCTCGCGCGCATCAGGGCGGTATTGGCCGAAATAGCCGTGCGTTTTGAGCGGTGGCCGCTCGCATCCGACCTGCCGGCCGGCGCCGGAACCGAGGAAATCCTCACCGCCTACCGCTCGAGGATTGACGAACTGACCGCTGCGGAGGGATTCGTCCTCGTCAACGTCGCCGCCCTGCACCCGACTACGGCAGAGAACTGGCGCGAGGTGGCGGCCGCCGCGCGGGAGCGCTTTCTCGCCGAGCACACCCACGCCGACGACGAGATTCGATTCGTTGCAGCCGGCAGCGGCGTGTTCTACCTGCACGTCGGCAGCCGGGTGCAGGCGGTGCGGTGTGAGGCCGGCGATCTGATCAGCGTGCCGAAGGGGACGACCCACTGGTTCGACATGGGCGTCGATCCGGATTTCGCCGCGGTCCGGTTCTTCCGGGCGCCGGACGGCTGGGTCGGCGCCTTCACCGGCAGCGACATCGCCACCCGCATTCCGGACTTCGACGACCTCGCCCGCCGGGCCGCCGCCAACGCCCAGCCGGCCACGCAGAGGCCTGTTGCGGCCTCATGAGCCCGCCGCGCCTGACCGCCGAGCTCGCCCTGCTCGACATCGAGGGAACGACAAGTGCCACCGACGCGGTGCTGGGCACCCTGTTCCCGTACGCCCGGGCGAGACTCGGGCCGTGGGTCCGCGAGCACGGCGACGACCCCGAGATCCGCCGGATCGTCGACGAGGCTCGGTCGCTGCTCGGCGATGTCGACGCGCCGGTGGAGCGGGTCGTGGCCACGTTGACGCAGTGGAGCGACGATGACCGCAAGGCGGCACCGCTGAAGGCGCTGCAGGGCCTGATCTGGGCGGCGGGTTTTGCCGCCGGGGAACTTACCAGCCAGCTCTTCGACGACGTCGCCCCTGCCTTGCGGCGCTGGCACCGAGCGGGAGTCCGGCTGGCGGTGTTCTCCTCGGGTTCCACCCGGGCCCAGCGGGCCTGGTTCGCCGCGACCCCGGCAGGCGATCTGACCAGCCTGTTCGACGGATACTTCGACATTGACAGCGCCGGACCCAAACGCGACCCGGCCGCCTACCGCCGGATCGCCGCGGACCTTGCCGTGGCGCCACAGCGCGCGGTGTTCGTGTCCGACGTGTCCGCCGAACTCGACGCCGCGGCGGCCGCCGGGTTCGCGACCGTCGCCGTCTTGCGCCCCGGTGAGCTGCACCGCGACGCCGGCGGCCACCGTTGCGTCACGTCGTTCGCCGAGATGGCCATCGACGTGGCCTGAGTGGCGTCCGGAATCGCCTCGGCCGCCGCCCCCCAGCCGGCCCGTGATGTACCCGAGCCGCTGGCCGACCCAGCCGCGATCCGCTCGGCGTCGGTTCAACCCGCGGCCGGTTCAACCGCGGCTCTCCCGGGCATTGGCGGACAACGCGCCGAGATCGGACGGCCAGTCGGCGAGGTCGGATTCGGGCGCCGGGCCGGGCGGGCGACGCGCCGCGCCGCGCCCAGCTACCCCATAGGCCGCCGACTGAACGGGAATCTGCTCGCCGTACTCCAGGTAACCGGCCTGGCGCGGGGTGCGCCGCAGGCGGGCGGCCGCGGCGACGCGGCGGGCGTGCAACGGCGGGAGCAGCCGGTCGACCTCGTCCACCGGCACGAAGGCGAAATTGACGAGCTCGTCCATGTCGAGCCGGATGCGCTCGCGCCAGGAGGCGGACAGCAGTCCGCCGTCGAAGACGAACAGCAGCATCTCCCCCTCCAGCCAGCCGTCCTTGGGACGCGGGGCCCAGTCGACCGCGAGGAGCTCGCCGATCGGCGGGGTGATGCCGAGTTCCTCCTCCACCTCGCGCACGCACGCGGAGTACGGAGATTCACCGGGCTCGACAAAGCCGCCCGGAATGTCCCACCCGGGTTTGTAGGACGGTTCGACGAGCAGGACCCGGTCGTCGTCATCGAAGAAAAGGGCGCCGGCGGCTACATAGGGCTTCGCCATGGGCGGGATCTCGCCACCGGAGACCGAGCGGGTCACGGTGGGCACTCCACCGTTCACCGGATAGTCCGCCGCCCCCTCCGGCGAACGCTGTTCGCGTCCGACGACATGCACTCCGTTATGAGGTCCGCTTCCGTCCGTCATCCTAGAACTCTCGCGATCTTCATTCATGTCCGTCCTCATCTGGCACAGGACTGACGATCAGGCCGGCAGCCACGAAGCGGACCGCCTGCGCAGCCGCATCACCGATACCCGACCACGAAATGGCCGACCTCGCCAGTGATTCGCGGTGACCTTGGGGAAGTCCACGCGCCGGAAGCATGAACTTCCAGGCGAGCATAATCCACGAGATCGCGCGTTCATTTCGTTGACATCTTGCGGCGTCCCGAGCATTCGGGGCGAGCTGGTGCGCCCACTAAGGCGGGCACTCGCGACGATACGGAAAAATCCCGCGTTCCGACCGGCCCACGATGAACGGCGGACTCTGCCGGAGACGCCCCGCGCCGCTCCGATATGGAAGGCGACGCACCTCACCAGCGGGTGATATTGATCAATGCTGACGCAGACGCGGAACTTTTGACGGCATCAATCCGCAGATACGGATGCACTCCTCAGTCCGGGACGTGGCGGCACCCGGGTCCGACCGGCCCGGCCGCCGCGCTTGCACCGGCGATCGACCGACGCAACGACGACCCTACGACCACCACGGAGAGCCACTCCCACCTCAGGACGAGCCGACCACGGATGCCGACCGGCCCCGCACATCCACCGCCCACCGCCGGGGCGATGTGATTCCCGTCATCCTCGATGATCCGCACCGGTTCATACACATGTCGAGCGATTTAGTGAGATCACTCGAGCGCAAATCATCGGACCGGCCGCCGCGCCTGATCCGCCCGCCTGAGCGACCACGGGGCCAAAACGATCCCCGAAAGCCACCATGGCGATCCATTCGTGCACCAGTGGTGACCGGCTTATGCGAATGGTGGACCAACGGCTTCACCTTTGCCCCGCAGGGCGCGCGAGGGTCCGGGGCCGATCGGCGCTGCGGCGCTGGCACGACTGCGCTGGCGC
>NZ_CADCWT010000289.1 GCF_902806485.1 Candidatus Frankia alpina
TTTGTTTTGTGCGTTGGGGTATTTCTGCGGCGCGGGGCTCGATGCGGCGTGTGGCGCGATCGGTTCCGATCGCCGTCCGATCCTCCGAGGCTGCCCCGGGCTCGAGACCCGGATCGCGACGCGGAGGTAGCTGGTCCCGTCGGCTCGGAGCGGGGCTGTCGGGCATACCCGTACTGTGGACATCGCTGTGCCATCCCGCGGATCCGCGTCCGGGGTCCCGTCAGGACCCCTTGGACGCCGCGGCGGTCCGCGCCGGGGTGGACCGGTGGGCCCGTGGCCTCCCGGCACAGCACACATCAGATCCGCGGCCGCCGACCGCGGCGCATGCGGGACGAAGGGGAACGGCCGGTCATGGCGAGGGAAGACAGTCCGAATGAGCGCGGCACATCGGTGCCGCACGCCTCCGACCGGCCCCAGCGGCACGAACGGGAGCCCGGGCGGGACGGCGCCCCTCGGCGCGGCGGCCGGTCCGGTCCGGACGGGGCGTTCGGGGGAGCCCCACGCCGTGATCGCGCGACGGGCGGTGCTGGGCGTGGGGCGGCTCCGGCGCGGTCGGGGACGTCGCGTTCCGGCGCCTTCCGGGGGCAGAACCCGGCCCGCGGCGGACGGTCCACTGATGCCGCCAGCGGCGCGGGCCGTGCCAGGTCCGGCCAGGTCCGGCGGCTGACCGACGCGTCGGGCCGGCCCGAGCGTCCCACCGGCGCCCGCTGGGCCGACCGCCCGGACCGCGGCGGTGGCGCGGCTCGTGGTGGGCACGGCCGGACCGAATATCCGACTCGGCGTCCCGGTGCTTCCGAGGGATCCGCCGACGGTTCGGCCAGGGGCCCTCGTTTCCCGCGTGCCGATCGGCCGCGAGGCGAGCGGGCACCGGCCGGTTCGGAGCGCTTTGACCGGCGCGGATCGGCCGGCACCCAGGCCGGTGGGTCGTTCGACTCCGGTCGTCCTCGTGCCGAACGGTCAGACGGAGGGCGTCCCGCCCCCGGCTCCCGCCAGGACGCAGGTTCCGGCGGGTATGGACGCGCTGGCGGAGGGCCGCGTGAGAGCGGCTCTGGCCGGGCGGGCCAGGTGCCGGGGCGCCCGACCGCGGAGTCGGCCTGGCGGATCCGTCGCGGCCGTCCGACTACGGGGGAACGTACTTCCGACGGCGGCCATCGCACCGGTGCACCGGAGGCGGAGCGGCGCCCAGCACGAGAGCAGTCGCGTGACCGGCACGATCGTCGCGACGATGCCGCTCGTGGGTACAGCTCCCGGGGGTACGGTTCGGCCGATACCGGGCGCGGCCCGGACAGAGGGTCGACGGACCGCGGGCTGACGCGCGGACGGGTGCAGGCCGAGCGGCCGTCGCGCCACGGCCAGGACCAGCGTCCCCATCAGGATCGGCCATCCGGCCAGGATCGGCCGTACAGCCAGAATCAGCGAGACGGCCGGGAGCAGCGGCCGTGGGAGCGCGGGACGCCTGACCGCGATTCGTCCGCGCGTGACGGCCGTTCCGACAGGTGGTCGTCCAACCGCCCGGCGGGCCCGCGGCCCACTGACTCCGCTGCCGGCAGTGGTCGACGAGACGCACCTGTCACCCCGCGGGGTTCCGCTGGGTCCGGTTCCGCCGCCGGGCAGGGTTCAACGGCCGGGCAGGGATCCACCGCGGCGGGCGGCACCGAGCGACGCGAGTACCGCGAGCAGCGGCCGTGGCGCGACGGCGCCGGCTCCGGTGCTCCCGGCGGTGGGACCCGCGGCGCGGGTGCTCCCGGCGCGGGTGCGCGTGGTGCCGGTGCCCGGGGCGCGGGTACCCGGGGCGCGGGTGGCCGTGGGGAACGCGGCGGTGCTCCGGGCGTGCGAGCCATCGGTGCTCCCCGAGGCGCCGCGGGGCGCGGGGCGCCTGTGGGCCGCGGTGGACGGCCGGGTGGACCGGGCCGTCCCGACGAGCGGCGGGGAGACCGCCCGGATCGGGCCGGCAGGCCGGAGCGCACCGACGGCGGCAGCCGGCGGCCCCGGGTGCAGACCCCGCCGCTGCCGGAGGAGGCGCGCGCGGACATGCTCGATCATGACGTTCGTCGATCGTTGAGAGGGCTGCCGGCGAATCTCGCCGACACCATCGCTCGTCATCTCGTCGCGACCGCGCTGCTGCTCGACGACGATCCGGTCGCGGCCCTCGCCCACGCGCGCGCCGCCGCGGACCGGGTACCCCGGCTTCCCGCTGTGCGCGAGGCGGTTGGCATCGCGGCCTACCACGCAGGCGAGTACGCTGCGGCGCTCGTCGAACTGCGGGCTGCCCGGCGGATGGACGGCTCGGGGCACAATCTGCCGTTGATGGCGGATAGCGAGCGCGGCCTCGGCCGGCCCGAGCGGGCCGTCGCCTACCTGCGTGATCCGCAGGTCGACGAGCTCGACCCGGCGGCCCGCGCCGAGATGCTGATCGTGATCTCCGGGGCGCGCCGGGACCTGGACCAGCCGGAGGCCGCGGTCGTGCTGCTGCGCGACCTTGCCACCGCGAAGGGTGCGCCCGCGCCGTGGGCCCCCCGGCTCTGGTACGCCTACGCCGAGGCGCTGCTGGCCGTCGGCCGTCGCGAGGAGGCGGCGCGGTGGTTCACCTCCGCCGCGGCCGTCGATGACGGCGAGACGGACGCGGCCGCCCGCGCCTACGAGATCACCACCGGCCGACCGATGCCCGAGCCCGAGGACCTCGACTCTGCGGCAGATGCAGACGATGTCGACTCCGAACGGGAGGCCGACTCCGACTCGGCGGAATCAGCGGAATCAGGGGAGGCCGCGCAGCCTGCGGAGGTGGCGTCCTCGGCTGTTCCCGGCACCCAGACACCCGAACACTCCGCCAAGGATGCGGGCCCAGGGCATTAGGGCGCGTATGGGGCTGTGATCAGGGAGTGGTCCGCGTGGAGCTCCTCACAGCCAGGCACGGAGCTTGCTGAACGGAGCTTGCTGATCCGAATCCTGGCGGTTGCGTGGGCAGTTGTCGGCGTGGACTCCACCGTGTTCGCGCCCCTGATCACAAAAAAGACGCGTTCTAGTGCTCTCGGCTCCCCGCCGCCCGGATTCTGTCGGTGGCAGATGGCCACGACACCTGCCATTACGGAACGGGTGCGTGATCGTGCCGAGGGGTAAGCACGGTTTCAGGGCCCAGAACCGTGTTTAGGCCTCGGCACGATCTGGCCGCAATGTGGCTGGGAAGATCGGTAGCAGAACTGGTCAGGCGTCCAGCGGGCGCAGGACGAGACCCGTGCGCGGCTTCGGGGTGAACAGCGTCGACTTGCGGGGCATGCGCTCCCCGGCCTCGGCGACCGAGGTCACATCCGCGACCGGGGTCGGGTTGAGCAGCAGCGCGGTCCCGCCGGCTGCGGCTGCGGCGGCGATCGCGGCCGGCGCGTCGTGGTGGTAGTCGACGACGCCGACCGTGTCCGCGAGTCCCCAGACGTCCACGATCAGCGCCAGGTGGGCGACGGTGACGTCGAGCCGCCGGAAGGCGGCCGAGCGGCCCGCCGGCAGGCTGCGGGCCAGCAGCGCGGCGGTGGGCTCGGTGAGCAGGTAGGCGGAGGTGCCGTCGGTCACGACGAAGGCGTGCGCGCCCTGGCCGGCCTTGGCCAGTTCATCGAGCAGATGGTCCGGGTCGACCCCGCCACCGGACCGCCCGGCGGCGGGGCTTTCCGCCGACCCGGGCTCGCTGCCTGACCGCGTGGCGGTGCCGTCCGGGTCGCGGCCGGCGAGGTCTGGGCCGGCGAGCCTGCGGACGGTGAACTCGGCGGCGGCCCGGCGTACCGCGGCGGCGAGGTCCAGCCCGATCACCGCTCGGTGAATGGGGTGCACCTGTGGGCCGGAGACGGTCGCGTCGACGAGGAAGGCGAGCCCGAAGTCCCACGGACCCGAGCCGTCCCCGGCGGCATGCCGCTCCGCCTGGTACTGCCGGTAGGTGGCGTAGCGGTGGTGCCCGTCGGCGATGACGGCCCGCCGGGGCAGCAGGTCGGCTGCCACGGAGGTGAGCACCTTGGGGTCGTCGATCGCCCAGAGCCGATGCGTCACCCCGTCGTCGGTGGTCGTCTCGACCTGCGGGGGAGTCGCGACGAGTTCGCTGACGATTCGGCTGGTCTCGCCGCCGCCGGAGTAGAGCAGGAAGATTGGTTCCAGGTTGGCGCGGGTCGCCCGGGTCAGCGCCAGCCGGTCCGAGACCGGCCCCGCCATGGTGTTCTCGTGCGGCAGGATGATCCCCGCCGCTGGGTCGGCCAGCGCGACCGCGCCGATCAGCCCCCGCTGGACGTGACCGTCCTGCTCCTCCTCGCAGACGTAGATGGACGCCTTGTCGTCTCGGCGCAGCACCCCGCCGTCAAGCCACTCCTGCAGCGTGCGGGCGGCGCCGTCGTAGTCGTCGCCGGGCAGGATGAGCCGCACCACGTTGTGGGCGTCGCGGGCCTGCAGCTGGGCGCGTTCGGCATCGTCGATGATGTCGTAGGGCGGCGAGGTCAGCGCGGCGAGGGCCGGCCCCGAGGCGGAGAAGCGCGCCGCCCGAAATGGCACGAGCACGAGCCCCGCGGGAACGGGTACGGGCTGATCGGCGTGCATCATGAGCCGCATCGTAGGACCCGGCCGGTGCCCTCCGGCCCATCCGGGGGCTCGCCCGCCGGGTGGTGGTGCCGGCGGCGGCCTGTAGGTGGGCGTCGCCGCGAACCGCGCGTGGCGGCCGCGGTGACCTCAGCGCGTGGTGTGTCCGGTCGTTCCGGCGAGGTCGCCGGCCACCGGAAGTGATCGTTATCCGATCCGGGGGCGTCCCGGCGGCCTCTGCGGCGACACTGGTAACCGGGAGCTGGTAACCGGGAGCTGGCGCATGCAGGCGGCGCAGCGTCAGGTGTTCGTCCACGTCGTGGAGGTGAAGATGGTCGACCAGACCGGCCGCCCGGGAGAGACTTCGGACGAGGGGACCCCGATGGACGACGTCCGCCAGGGGCCGGCGGGCGAGGTCTACGACTGGTACACCCGCGGGATGGCCCTGCTGGGTCACGGGGACGCCAACGCCGCGGTGCAGCTGCTGGCGCATGCGGTCGCGGCCGAGCCGGCCTCACCGAGCGTCCGCGAGGCGCTGGGCCGGGCCCAGTTCACCGCCGGCCAGTACGTCGCCGCCCGGGAGACCTTCGCCTGGATCGTCGACCGTCACCCCACCGACGACTACGCACAGTTCGGCCTCGGCCTGTACGATCGCAAGATCGGCGATCTCCGTGCGGCGGTGGCGATGCGCCTGGACATCGGCCATTACGGGGTCGCGCTGCGCGGCGCCCGCGCGGCCC
>NZ_CADCWT010000290.1 GCF_902806485.1 Candidatus Frankia alpina
GCGCCTGGATGCCCGCAACCAGCTAACCCAAGATCAAACAAATACCTGACCAGTTACCTTTCGTTTACCCCCCCCAATGTGCGAAGTGGTGTCAACCGGACCACCATGGGGGAATCGACCCGGCGTCGCGGTAGAACTCACCCGACGGGGTGAACCGGAATACCCAAGTCCGGCCATCAGGACGAGAATCACAGGCGAAGCATGGCCGGCGACCGGTCCGGCCGGGCCGCGCGGGGCCCGGGACCCGGGGCCCGAGACCCGGCCGGGAAATGGCCGGCCGGAGGCACCACGCGGCTGCAGAAGGGACGTGAGGGCACACAGTGACCACGAAGGCAATCGCGATCGCGCGGGAGCAGGACCGCTGGTCGGTGCATGATCTCGACCCGGCCGGCGCCGAGGACCTCGACGCCCTCACCGACACGATGCGCGACTTCGGAGACGACACCATCGTGGCGTTCCTGGAGGAGGACGACGAGTACCTCGCGATCGTCCGGGTCGGCGCCGACGAGCCGGACCCCAAGGTCTTCCTGTCCGACCGCCGGGTCCTGATCACCTCCGAGCTCGCCGAACGGCTGTTCGCCGACGCCCTGCCGTCGATGGTGGGCCTGGCCCCGGACGACGAGGACGACGACACCTCGGCGCTGACCCAGGCCGCCCCGGTCGGCGACCTCGACCTGCTCGTCGACCTGGGCACCTCCGAGGAAACGCTGCTGGAGCTGATCGGCGAGGAGGGCATGCTGCCCGCCGACCTGATCAGCGCGCTGAGCGAGCGCGCCGGCGCCGGGGAAATCCTCGACGACGCCCGTGGCTGATCCCGCCCCCGCCCCGGCGGCCGGATCAGGTCACGGCGCAGCGATGGGCCTCGCACTGGCCCAGGCGCGGTTGGCGCCGGCGCACGGCGACGTCCCGGTCGGCGCGGTCGTCGTGGCCCCCGACGGCACGATGCTCGGGGAGGGCCGCAACGCCCGCGAGCGCGACGGTGACCCGACCGCGCACGCGGAGGTGATCGCGCTGCGGGCGGCGGCGGCCCGGGTCGGCTCCTGGCGGCTGGCCGGCGCCACCCTGGTGGTCACCCTGGAGCCGTGCACCATGTGCGCGGGCGCCCTCGTCCTCGCCCGGGTGGACCGGCTCGTCTACGGCGCCGTCGACGACAAGGCCGGCGCCGTCGGCTCGCTGTGGGACGTCGTGCGCGACCGCCGCCTCAACCACCGCCCTGAGGTCATCCCCGGCGTCCGCGCCGACGAGTGCGCCGCCCTACTCACCGCGTTCTTCGCCACCCGCCGCCGCCCCGCAGCCAACTAACCCGCGGCTGTCCAGAGCGGACCCGTTCCTCTCCCCAAGGCGCAGCTCTCCCCAAGGCGCAGCCGATTGCGGTGCGTTCTCGACGGTTCGCCCCCGAAAACCGTGCGCGACGCACCGCAACGCGCACTGCGCACCGCAACTGACCGCGATGAGTCGTGACCAGTCACACCAGGACCGCCACAGCCATCCCCCGAGCGCACGGCGCTGTTCCGCGGAACACCATGATCGATGAAGCTGAGATCGGGCCGGACGCGTGGTGCGCGGTTCCGCGGAGCACCGCGCTGGCGCCCGACCGGCAGCCAGGAGTTGACACATCCGCGAACACGGCTCAGCTGAACGCCCTTGCAGCAGGTCCCCCGACCCCCCCGCGAACCGGACCCTCGAGTCGTCCGGTAAACTCGCCTACGGTGGAGTCGCCTAGTGGCCGAGGGCGCACGCCTCGAAAGCGTGTGAGGGGGCAACCCCTCCGTGGGTTCAAATCCCACCTCCACCGCCCGTGTCTCAGGCAGAACGCCGGGTCCGACGCTCACCACGTCGGCCCGACGTTGCCGTCTTAGTCTCACATCGGACGCGGCCCCGCCGACCTTGATCAGCGGTCCACCGGGCCTATCAAGGGCAATGATGCCGGATACCGATCGGTGAAGACATCGCCCGATCTCGATCCCGCAGCCCCTTTGGCGACACCCATCCTGAGGGTGCCATTCGCCCTGTCGCGGCGCCCTGAGCGCGCGGCGCGTTCCCTTTTCGCCCACCCGCCTCGGGCGACCTCGGGGCTGCGTCGGCCGACGTCAACTTGCGGCGGCTACGGAGCGTGAAATAGTCAGTGCGGGCAGTAATTCACTTACTGACCATGGCACCGGCGCAACGAGGCGGCGGACGTCATTGCGCAAACGCACGACCATCCATCAGAGGCACGACCGGTGAGTCGGAGGAATGGCATGGCGAGGATCGTCATTTTTGGTGCCGGTGGTCAGATCGGGCGCCGCATCACCGACGAAGCAATTCGACGGGGGCACGAGGTCACCGCGGTCGAGGTCGACGCGGCCCGCGTGAAGAAGCTTCCGCGTAAGGCCAACGGGGCGGAAGGCGACGTCACGTCGCGCGACTCCGTCCAGCGCCTGGCGCAGGAGGCGGACGCCGTCGTCGTCGCGGTGGGTGGTGTCGACCGTCCGGTGCACGCGAACGCCGCGCGTACCCTCGTCGACGTCCTGCCCCGCATCGGCGACCAGGCCCCGGCCGTCCTGCACATCTCCAGCGGCGGGACCCTCGAGGACGAAAACGGCCAGCGGCTCGCGGACAGCCCGGATTTCCCCGCCGCCGAGCGCAAGGACGCGCTCGACCAGGCGGACGCTCTCGACGTGTACCGGGACGCCAGCAACGTGCGCTGGGCGGCCATCGCCCCGCCGCCGCGCAACCTGGGCCAGGGGCAGCGTCGGGGTGCCTACCGCACCGGCAACGACCGGCCCGTGGTGGACGCCCAGGGCGAGATCGGCATCTCCTATGAGGACTTCGCGATCGCCGTCATCGACGAGGTCGAGAAGCCGCGTAACCGCAACCGTCGTTTCACGGTCGGGAACTGATACTCCCGCCTGATCTGCAGCCTGGGGGAAGCCAAAGGTAATGCGCAGCACCGGCGGACTCACCGCCGCTGACGACAGGCCGTCGACGATGCCGGCCGGCCGGAGGCGACGGATTCCCGTCCGCCGCTGCGCCTGGGCGGCGCGGACCGAATGACCCGCGCCGCCCAGTTCTCCTCTGGTGCGTTTGTCCTACCGGCGCGTTCAGGCCATCGTCGGTCAGGCCATCGTGTCGAGAATCGCCTCGATATCGGCCGGGGTGGTGCGCGGATTGATGACGGCGAAACGGGCGACGGTCTCGCCGTCGTGCCGGGTGGGCGGTACGAAAGCGAACCCCTCGCGGAGCAGACCACCGCTCCACCGGTGGTAGTCGGCGTCGCTCCAGCCGAGCCGGCGGAACACCACCACGGACAGCTCCGTCGGGCGGACGAGTTCCAGTTCGGGCCGCGTCGCGATCTGCGCCGCCGCCGCCCGCGTCGTCGCGAGCGTCGTCTCGATGGCCTCGGTGTAGGCCCGGGTGCCGTGCGTGGCCAGGGAGAACCACAACGGCAGTCCGCGGGCCCGCCGGGACAGCCCGATGGCGTAGTCGGACGGATTCCAGTTGGCGGCCGAGTCGAGCACGTCGAGATAGCCGGCCCGCTGCGGACCGTGCGCCGCCCGGGCCAGGGCGGGATCGCGGTAGATCAGTGCGCAGGCGTCGAACGGCGCGAACAGCCACTTGTGCGGGTCGACGATGAAGGAGTCCACGTCGGCGATCCCGTCGAACAGCGGCCGGACCGCCGGCGCGGCGAGCGCCGCCAGGCCGTAGGCGCCGTCCGCGTGCACCCACAGGCCGCGCTCACGGCAGACATCGACGATGCCCCGCAGGTCGTCGACGATGCCGAACTGCGTCGTCCCCGCGGTCGCCACGACGGCGAAAACCCCGTCGTACTCGGCCGAGCCGCCCTGTCCGACCGAGCCGCCCTGCCGGGCGAGGTCGTCGAGCGCGGCGTCGAGCAGCGGGCCGGTGAGGCGGCCCTGCTCACCCGTCGGCACGGCCACGATGTCCGCGTCGAGCATCATCGCCGCCTGGTACAGCGACGAGTGGGCTTCCGCCCCGCAGACGAAACGCCAGCGTGCCGGCATCGGCCGACCCTGCGCGGTCAGCCTCGTCCGGACGGCCTCGCGGGCGGCGACGAGCGCGGACAGGTTGCCGACCGTGCCACCGGGCACGAACACGCCGCCGGCCGCGGCGGGCAAACCCGCAAGGTCAGCCAGCCAGCGCAGCGTCTCGTTCTCGACGTGGACCGCGCCCGCACCCTCCATCCAACTTCCCCCGTAGATGGACGAAGCGCCGACCACCAGGTCGAACAGCACCGACGACCGGGTCGGGGCAGCGGGGATGAAGGCGAGGTTGCGCGGATGGTCCGCCGAAATGCAGGCGCGCGAGAGCACCTCGTCGAAGGTCTCCAGGGCCCGGAGACCGCCGATCCCATCCGCCGTGATCGTCCGGCCGGCCCTGGCGGACAGTTCCGCCGGTGTCGCCGATCCGTCCAGGGGAACCGGATCGAACCCGAGGCGGACCCCGGCAAAGTCGACTACCGCCCGCAACAGAGCGGCCGTCTCGGCGTCAAATTGATGCACGTACGGACCGTCCCACGACACGATGCTCGACAGGCGACCGCCGAAACGACGGTGCGGACTATGCGTCCTGCTTGCCGCGCTGCCGACGGAAGAGGAAGCCGCCACCCACGAGGGCAACCAGCAGAACAATCGCTCCGACACGCTTCACAACAAACCTCCACGACGAGGACTAAAATCAACACCGACGACAGAACCGGCAAGATCCGAAACGCTGGACCGTCACCGGAGAACCCTCGCCGATCGACCTGTTCGGGACCGGTCGACGCACGCTCCTACCGTCGGAAACCGAGCATGCCATCGAGCATGCCATGAACGGTGCCCGAGTGCGCGACCGGGCCGCCCGATTACCGGTCGCGTCCCCCGCACGGGGCATGGACGGGTGCCATATGACGGGGCAATCTTCGTGCGAGGGGTCGTCTCGGAGACGATTTCACGGCGGGCACGGGCAGGGGTGGGCGACACCTGGCCCGGGCCAGATGTCGGGTGCGTCGGCGTCGTGAGATCAGGCGACGGCCACCGCCACGCGACCGCCGGCGCACCGCACGCCGCATCTCGCCCGGGTGACCGGGTGAGGATGGCGCCGGGCGGGGACCGGGTCGCCTGGTTCGCGGACCCCGACGGCAACATCCTCGCCCTGACCGGGTTCACGGCTGGCCATCTGCCGTTCTCCCGGTATGCATTGCCCGTTCACCACCATGTCGGTTCACTGAGCCTTTCCCGGTAACGTTTCGTCGCTTTGCGTGACATCAATGTGGTGTTGGTGT
>NZ_CADCWT010000291.1 GCF_902806485.1 Candidatus Frankia alpina
CGGGAACAACCAGGTCTCCTACTCCGGAACCTGGGCCCAGTGTGCTGGATGTGCACCCAGCACACCCAACAGCATGTACCGGTACTCCACCAACTACGGTTCCATCGCCACGGTCCGGTTCACCGGAACCGAGATCAACGTCTTCGGCATCAAGGGGCCGACGGGCGGCCAGTCCGCTTTCAGTATCGACGGCGGCGTACCGGTAGCCGTGGACACTTTCGCCCTGCCGCTGGCCGTGAGCCTGATCTACAGCTCGGGAGCGCTGACGCCGGGCGCCCACACGCTGCGGATCACGAACCTGCACATGCGGAACGCGGCCTCCACCGGTTTCAACGTCGGCTTTGATTGCGCTGAGGTCGTCACCGATCCGGTGCCGCCACCCCCGCCGCCACCGGTGCAGACAGCACTCACCATCGAGGACACCGCCATCGGCACCGGAAACAACCAGGTCTCGTACACCGCGGGCTGGATGCCGTGCACCGGCTGTGTGACCTCGACTAACAACAGCCTGTACTACACCAGCAACCCCGGCGCCGTCGCCACGGTCCGTTTCAACGGAACTCAGCTCAACGTCTACGGCCTCAAGGGCCCGGCCAACGGATTCGGGACATTCCGCATCGATGGTGCCCAACCGGTTACCATCGACGCCTATGCTCCCGCATCGTCGGTCACCCTGCTGTACGCAACCCCAGTTCTGCCGGTCGGCGCGCACACCCTGACGTTCACGAACGAGGGCCGCCGCAACGTCACGTCCACCGGGAACAACATCGGCTTCGGCCGCGCCGAGGTCACCACCGGGCTGAACCCGCCGCCGGCGCCACCGCTGTGGTCGGGCCTACGCTCGGGCAAGGGATGGGAATCCGGCACCTACCCCGACCCGGCCATGAACCAGGCGAACCTCGAAGCGTTCTGCACCTGGTGCGGCACCCCCTGCGACTTCACTCTCCTCTACGTGACGCGCAACAGCTGGACGAACGTCACCCAGCCGACGAATCTGCTGCAGACCTTTGCCATTTGGCCGGGCAGGATGATCATCGCCGTCCCGCCCTACCCGGAGAACATCGGCGCGAGCAACGCGACCTGCGCCACCGGCGCCTACGACTCCTACTGGCGGAAATTCGGCACTCTGCTGAATACTTATGGTCGCCAGGACTCCATCATCCAAATCGCGTGGGAGGGCAACGGTGACTGGTACCAGTGGTCGGCTACCAATCCCACGGATTACATCAACTGCTGGCGGCACGTCGCGGACTCCATCAATGCGACGGCGGAGCCGGACCCCACCCTGTCCTGGGGCCTGAACGCCCACTACTCGCAGAATCCGCCGAGCCACAATGCGATGGACATGTACCCGGGTGACGCCTGGGTGGACTCCGTCGGTCTCGACGCCTACGACGCCTATCCGCCCAAGGCGGCGTTCGACGTCCAGTCGAACGCGGTGGGAGGGCTGGACTACTGGTACAATTTCGCCCAGTCGCGCAACAAGCTCTTCGGAGTCGGTGAATGGGGGGTGGCCAGCGGTGATGGCAGCAGCGGCGGTGGGGACAGTGCGAACTACGTTCAGTGGATGTACGACTGGTTCCAATCTTATGCCGGAAATGGATTCGCCTACGAATTCTACTTCAACAACTGCGATCCGGGCAACGTCGGTTCCAATCTCTACCGCCCGCGTTCCAGTAGCTGTGCCTATCTGAATTCCGACGCCGGGGCGCGCTATAAACAGCTGTACTCGGCGAACTAGGCTCACGCGACACGTTTATCACCTGGTCGGCCCGCAGGCATAGGTCCGCGGGTCGACCAGGCCGGCGTCCATTCCAGCGCGGGCCGTGAAGGCGCCGAGCAAGGAAGGTGTCGCGGCGAGGTCGCGTCACCCTTACCGGTAAAGCCACTGTGGATTAGGGCGAAGCGGGGTGTCGACGTGATCGGGTGGCGCCGCCCAGAGGAGCTCAGACCGTGTGAACGGCCGGACAGGGGGAGACGCTGCTATGATAGCAGACGAACAGGAATCCCGCGGGGTTGTCGTCGATCGGTCGGAGGGGTTCGGCGAGCGGCTGCTGGGTGTACTGCTGGACCGTGCGCACGAGATGCCGCCGCAGCTGATCGCCCCACTTGTGGCGGAGGAGGTGCGCAGGATCGGGGGCCGGGACGTCTCGATCCTTCTGCAGGACTACGAGCAGCTGGTGCTGACGCCGCTGCCGGGCCGCAATCTCACGGTCGGGGAGCCCGAGTCGATCGACGACTCGCCGGCCGGCACGGCATTCCTGCGCGCGAGCCCCGTCGAACAGCCGCAGGCCGACGGCATCCGGATGTTCCTGCCGCTGCTGGACGGCAGCGACCAGGTGGGGGTGCTGGCCCTCACCCTCGACACCGTCGATGACGACGATCGACGGTTGCTGCGGCGACTCGCCGGTCTCGTCGCCGACATGCTGGTCACCAAGAGCAACTACACCGACCAGTTCTTCCAGGCCAGGCGCCGCGAATCGATGAGCGTGGCCGCGGAGATTCAATGGTCCCTGCTACCCCCGCTGACCATGCTGACCCCGCAGGTCGTGGTGGCCGGCATCCTCGAACCCGCCTACAACATCGCGGGCGACAGTTTCGACTACGCCCTCAACGACGACATCCTGCACGTCGCCATCATCGACGCGATGGGTCACGGTCTGGATGCCGCCGTCCTGGCGACGGTGGCGATCGGCGCCTACCGGCATGCCAGACGAGCCGATGTCGGGCTCGCCGAGCTGTACATGTTCATGGACGATGCTATCCACCGGCAGTTCGGACCCGACCATTTCGTCACGGCGCAGATGATGCGGCTGGATATCGGCACAGGTCACCTGCAGTGGGTCAACGCGGGTCACCCGGCGGCGCTGTTGATCCGCGGTCGCCGGGTCATCCAGGAGTTGACGGGTCCGAGCACCTTGCCGGTCGGTTTCGGCGGTTACATACCGCAGCTCAGCGAGCAGCAGCTCCAGCGCGGCAACCGGGTGCTGTTCTTCACCGATGGTCTCGTCGAGGAGCATGAATCCGGCGGGGAGCAGTTCGGCGAGGCACGCCTGATCACTTTTGTGGAGAGTGCCCAGGGAAACAGCGTGCGGGAGATGGTGCGAGATCTGTCCCACACGCTGATGCGGGAACGCCGCGGGATCACGACCGACGACGCGACTCTCTTCCTGGTCGAGTGGAGCGGGGGTAGCGCCGACTACCTCGCCAGCCTGGATCTGTAGGACGGTCTGCGAACCTGACGCCGTCAGCTCCAGGTGACCACGGTGTGGTCGTCGATGAAGTGGGGTGCGGCTTCTACACAGGTCGGCCGGCGGCGGAGGTCAGAAGCCGGGGAACGCCGCGCGGAGCGTGTCGACGTCGACGCCGTCGGCCTCGAGAGGCGGGGTGTGGGCGGGGTCGAGGCGGCCGTAGACCAGGCGGAGGAACGCCTCGGCCGGCAGCCGAAGCCGGGCGGGCCGTGACTCGCCGTCCCAGGGGCCCAGGTTCACGGCGTCGCCGAGGTCGAGGGCGATCTCGGGGTCCGGGGCGGTGGTGGTGATGTGGATCCGGGCCGGGCCGGTGGGCTTCCCGGCGAAACCGGCGATCATGCCGAGGCCGTCGATGAGCAGGTCGACGGCGGCCGCGTCCACGGTGGCGGCGGGGTCGAGCATGACCGCGACGTCCCAGGTGTGCACGGCGTGCTCGCTCAGCCGGAGCCGGACCACCCCGGCGGAGTCGAGGCTCATCGGCCCGAGCGCGACCCGCAGGCCCGCGAGCTGGGCGTCGTCGAGAGCCTCGTACGCCTCGACGAGCGCCTGGTCCGCGGGCAGCACGTCGGTGGCCTGCGCGTCCGGGGTCTTGGCGTTCCAGGTGTCCCAGACGGTGACGAACTGCTCCTGGCCGGGGGCGTCCCGCCCGGCGACGGCGGCGTCGAGGACAGCCCGGCCGATCTGCGCGCCGGACCCGAGGTGGGACAGCACCTGGGCGATCGTCCAGTCATCGTCGTACGATGGCCCGCGTACCGCCTCGGCGTCGAGCGGCTCGACGAGGGCACGCAGCCGCTCATGCGAGCGGCGCAGGCTGGCGATGGCGGTGCGGCCGTCGGTTTCTGGGCTGAGGCTTCGGCGGCGGGCCCTGGAAATCGGCCGCGACGGCCGCCCGCCGACGCGGCATCATCCTCCCAGGTGACGACGGGCAGCGCCGACCCGCCCCGACCCGCCCCGGTGCTGCGGGTGGCTGTTGCGCCGGTATCCCGAACGGCGCCGACGGCCGTCCACCCGTCGCCTGCCGCGGGGGAGTGGACCGCGGCAGGCGACGGGCGGTGGTGGCGTCGGGTCAGGCGCACTGACCGGATCGCGGCCCGATCACGGTGTTGCCCGTCTGCGCCAGGGTCGGCTGGTTGCCGGTGCAGTTCAGCGGGCCGGTGACGTGGTTGTCGCGGAACTCGGGCACCGCGTCGTCGGGCAGCGGGCCGCTGCCGCTGTTGCCGACGATCCGCACCGGACCGATGATCGTGTTCGCGGCGGCCTCGAGGCCGCCGGTGTTCGCGTCCACGGTCAGCGGGCCGCGCAGCGTGTTGCCGGCGCAGGGCGTCACGTCGGCGGCGTCGGCGCCGAGCAGGACGTAGCCGCGGGCGGCGTGGACCGTCACCGGGCCGGTGATCGTCGACTGGCAGGCGGTGAGGGCCAGCGCGCCCTCGGCGGTCACCGGGCCGACGACCGTGGCGCCGGTCAGCGCGAGCGCCCCGCCGGAACGCACGGTCACCGGGCCGACCTGCCGACCGCCTGGGCCGACGCACAGCGACTGGCCGGCGGCGACCGTCAGGGGACCGGTGCGCGCCGTCGTGACGCACGGCTGGCTGAACCCGACGGTGACCTCGGTGGATCCGGAGGTGGTCCCCGGTGCGAAAGCCGGGTCGCCGCCGTAGCTGGCCGTGATCGCGTGCGGGCCGGGTTGGAGGCCGCTGACGCTGACGCCGGCCTGGCCGCCGCTCAGCGGCGCCGTCGTCAGGGCCGTGGCCCCGTCCAGGAAGGTGACTGTCCCGCCGGGGGTGCCGGCGGCCGGGTCCGCTGCGGTGACGGACGCGGTGAGGGTGACGGTCTGGCCGAACAGCGGCGTGGTGGTGCCGGCGGCGAGCGCCACCGAGGCGCCGTACCGGAACGACACCGTCGCGCGGCCGTCGCCGTGGTTGACGCCTGGGACCAGCGCGGCGTCGGTCACCGTGGGTGCCGCAAAGCCGCTGCCGCCGCCACCGCCCGCCCCGTAG
>NZ_CADCWT010000292.1 GCF_902806485.1 Candidatus Frankia alpina
CGAAATCGACGGTTCGTTACCGTGCCGTTACCGGCGCGTCCGGAAAAGCGTCCGGTCGCCACGGCTCGTGCCGAATGGGGGAGTGCCATGCTCGCTCGACGAGCCATCCGGTGACTGTCACCGCCACGAATGACGACGATGCCGCGCTCGCGCGGACCCTGACCGGCTGGCTGCGCCGCGCGCTGGAGCGGCCGTCGCTGATCGTCGCCGGCCTGTCCAGGCCGAAGGCGGGCACGTCCAACGAGACCGTGATCGTCGCCGTGTGGTGGGACGACGGCGGCGCCCGGCGGGACGAGCGGCTGGTGGTCCGCATCCAGCCGACCGGGCGCCAGTTGTTCCTGCGCCCGGACACGATCGGCGAGGGCCGTGTCCTGCGGGCGATCGCCGCGGCCGCGCCGGCGGCGGTGCCGGTGCCGCGGGTCCTCGCGTTCGAGCCGGACGCCGGGGTGGTCGGGTCGCCGTTCTTCGTGATGAGCCACGTCCCGGGCAGGGTGCTGTCGGACATCCCGAGCTGCCACACCACCGGCTGGCTGCTCGACGAGACGCCGGCGCAGCGGGCCGCCCTGTGGGACAGCGGCCTGCGGACCCTCGTCGACATCGGGCGCATCCCCGTCAGCGGCGATCTTGCGTTTCTGTGGGCACCCGCGCTCGGGACCACCGGCCTGCGGCAGCTCGTCACCGCGACCCGTCACTGGTTCGACTGGGTGCGCGGTGAACGCGAGCTCGACGTGCTCGGCCGGGCGATGGGCCACGTCGAACGGGAGTGCCCCGACCACGACGACCGGACGTTGAGCTGGGGCGACGCCCGGGTCGGCAACATGATGTTCGCACCGGACGGGACGGTCGCCGCCGTCCTCGACTGGGAGACCCCCGCGGTCGGCCCGGCCGAGGTCGACCTCGGCTGGTGGCTGATGATGGACGAGTTCTACAGCCACGGCCTGGGTACGCCGCCGCTGCCCGGCGTGCCCGACGAGGCCACCCAGATCGCCCGCTGGGAGGAGCTGATCGGCCGACCCACGCGGGATCTGACCTATTACAAACTGCTGGCGGCGCTGCGGTTCGCCATCGTCTGCGCCCGTTCGACCGACATTTCGATCGCCCGCGGCGTGGCCCGGCCGGACACCACCCTGCACATCCGCAATCCGGCGGGCCTGCTGCTCTACCGCTGGCTGGGCGAGCCGGTCCCGGACCTGGCGCCCGAGTTCACCGCGATGATGGCCCGCTTCGTCCGCAAACGGGCCGGCCGGACGGGCTGAGCGAGCCCAGGGGAGGAACATCGATGAGCGATGCCATGCGCGCGGCGACGGTGCGGATGCGGGGCGCGGGAGACGACGACGTCGAGGCGTACCTCGCCGAGCCGCTCGACGGGCTACCCGTAGGCGGCGTCGTGGTGATCCACCACATGCCGGGCTACCGACGAGTCGACGATGGAGATCGTCCGCAGGTTCGCCGCCCACGGCTACCTCGCCCTCTGCCCGAACCTGTACTGGCGTGAGGCTCCCGGCGCCAACCCCGAGGACGCCGCCGCCCTCGCGCGGGCCCGCGGCGGCGTGCCCGACGATCGGCTGGTCGGCGACGTCGACGGGGCCATGCGCCACCTGCGGTCGCTGCCGTCCTCCAACGGGAAGGTGGCGGTGATCGGCTTCTGCTCGGGTGGCCGGCAGGCGTTCCTCGTCGCGTGCAGCCTCGACCTGGACGCCGCCATCGACTGCTACGGCGCCTACGTCGTCGCCACCCCGCCGGAGGATTGGGGTCCGGCTGGTCGTCGACCTGGCGGGGAAGCTGTCCTGCCCGCTGCTCGGCCTGTTCGGCGACGACGACCGGATGCCCTCGCCGGCCGAGGTCGCCGCCCTCGCCGAGGCGCTCACCGCCTACGGCAAGATCTTCGAGTTCCACAGCTTCCCCGACGCCGGCCACGCATTCCTCGCGACGAGCCGCGACGCCTACCGGCCTGCGGCAGCCCGTGCGGGCTGGGAGCGGATCTGGGCCTTCCTGCGCCCCCACCTCGCCATCTGATCCTGACGGACGGCTTAGGGGTCCTGCTGCGCGCGTCCCAGGAGCCTGCTTGATCGATGATCAAGCTTCTGACTTGTGAGGATGCTCCCGCGAGAGGACTCGAACCTCTAACCTGCCGGTTAACAGCCGGCTGCTCTGCCAATTGAGCTACGCGGGACCGGGTGCTCTGCGCACCTGACGAAGTCACCCTACCTGAGGTTCGGACGGTCATGGACGTGGGGTAGTAATCAACTTGACGGCACAACGCCGACCGGCCGGCGGCCATCCGCCAGCACGTCCATCGGTCTTCCGGGAGGCAACATGCGCATCAGGCCCAGCGTCGTCATCGCACTCGGCTTCGGGTACGTCCTGGGGTCCCGAGGCGGACGCGAACACTACGACGTGATCATGCGGCAGCTGCGGGAGGTCCGGGAACGGCCGGAGGTGCAAGGCGCCGCCGGTGTCGTGTCCGCGCAGGCCGGGACGGTCTTCCACCGGGTCCGCGGCCTGTTCGCCGGGGAGGCAGAGTCGTCCGGGACCCGGCCGTTCCGCCCGGTGGCGGCGCACGGCTCGAACGGGGTCAGCTCGATCGGCGCCCACTGACCGGCCGGGCGTGTCGCCGTCGAGCCGTCCCGGGAGGGGGCCGGCAGGAAGTGCCGCGCCGGTATTCGTCGGATGGGGCGTTGTTGGGTGGTTCGGCCGTCGGAGCCGCTCGTCGTGACCGTCGACCGCACCTACGACTGCCGCCCCGAGGGTGAATCCGGTCACCGCCGACACCCCGCCCCTGCCGGCCGCGCCGAGAGTGCGGCGGTTCGGTGGTGCGGCGGCGGGGTCGAGGGCTCGCCGGATCGGAGCACGGCATGTCGATGAGGCAGGCCAGGTCGGCGCGGGGGCGGGCGGCGGGGCAGGGGCGATCGGGCGGCCCGGCGCCGGCCGAGGTTGCGGGTGGGGCGCCGCCCGAGCTCGCCGCCCTGGTGGACCTGCTGGGCCGCCGGTTCGCCCTCGGCCTCTACTGGCATCTGCGGGGTGGCTCGCTGCCGTTCCGCACGCTGGCGGCCCGGCTGGACGCCCCGCAGACGCAGCTCGTGCAGCGGCTGCGGGAGCTGCGCGAGGCCGGCCTCGTCGAGGTGGACGAGGTTGGCGAGTACCGGCTGACCACCCACGGCCGGCGCCTGCAGGGCGTGATCGAGCCCCTGGCCGTCTGGGCACAGGAATGGGCGACGCTCAGCCCCCGCCAGCGCACCCCGCGCGGGGCCTCCACCCGTGGCCACGACGAGCCCTGATGGGAGCTGCCGGGTCGGGCGTGCCTTGTCGGGTTATCACCGGATGTTACCTTGCGGTCGACGGAGCGCGATTATGAGATCACAGCTTGTCTTGAGCTGATCTTAAGACTCCTTTAGGCCCAGGGAGATGTGCTGGTCACTGTCGAACCCGGTGCTTGGGAGCACCGGAGGTGACCTGGTGGATCCGAACTTCACCTGGCGGAGGTAACCCCGACCTCCGGTGGGTCCCCTAGCCCGGGTCGCGGCCCGTCCCAGCCGCGGCCCGGGCTCATCAGCCTCGGCCCACGGCGGTGGTGACCGCTCCCTGAACCGTGCCGGGACCCACCCGGGAGCGGCTCAGCCTGCGGCCAGCCGCTCCCGGGCCACGGCCAGTCGCCGGCGGGTGGCCTCCCGGCCGAGCACCTCCAGCGACTCGAACAGCGGCAGCCCCACGGTCCGCCCGGTGACGGCCACCCGCACCGGCGCCTGCGCCTTCGCCAGCTTCAGGCCGTGGCGCTCGCCGAGCTCGGTCAGGGTCGCCTTCAGCGTCTCGGCGTCCCACTCGACCTTGCCGAACACGTCGTGGACGTCGGCGAGCAACTCCGCCGCCGGCCCCTTCATCGCCTTCGCCCACGCCGCGTCGTCCACCGGCGCCTCGGGCAGGAACAGGAAGTCGACCATCGGCACGATCTCGGAGAGCACCGACAACCGGGACTGCGCGAGCCCGGCGACCACGGCGAACACGCCGGCGTCGAACGCCTCGGCCGCCCACGGTGCCGCCGGCGGCGCCAGCCACGGCTGCACCGCCGCGATGAACTCCTCGACGCTCAGCGCCCGGATGTACTCGCCGTTGAACGCCCGCAGCTTCTTCTCGTCGAAAAACGCCGGGGACGGCTTCACGTCGGCTAGGTCGAAGGTCGACTCGATCGTCTCCCACGGCACGATCTCGTCGTCACCGGACGGCGCCCAGCCGAGCAGCATCAGGTAGTTCTTCATCGCGCTGGGCAGGTAGCCCTCGTCCCGGTAGGACTCCAGCGCCACCTTGTCCCGCCGCTTCGACAGCTTCTGCCGCTTCTCGTTGACGATGACCGGCACGTGCGCCCACACCGGCGGCTCGTCGGCGCCGAGCGCGGCCCACAGCAGCTGCTGCTTGGGCGTGTTCGACAGGTGCTCCTCGCCCCGGATGACGTGGGTGATCCCCATCTCCAGGTCGTCGACGACGTTGGCGAGCAGGAACACCGCCGAGCCGTCGGCCCGCGCGATCACGAAGTCCTCGATGGTGTCGTTCGGGAACTCCGGGGTGCCGCGGATCAGGTCGCGCACCGTCGTCACCCCCTCGTCGGGGGTGCGGAAGCGCAGCGCCCGGCCGGGGCCGGGCGCCAGCCCGCGGTCGCGGCAGAAGCCGTCGTAGCCGTGCTGGGTATTGCCCGTGCGTTCCGCCAGCGCGTCGCGGGTGCAGTCGCAGAAGTACGCCAGCCCCGCCTCCTGCAGGCGGACCGCGGCCGCCCGATGCCGGTCCGCGCGCGAGGACTGCAGCACCGGGCCCTCGTACCGGCCGGGGCTGATCCCGAGCCAGTCCAGCGCGCTGATGATGCCGTCGATCCACTCGGGCCGGTTGCGGGAGGCGTCGGTGTCCTCGATGCGCAGCACGAAATCGCCGCCCGCGCGCAGCGCCACCAGCCAGTTGAACAACGCCGAACGCGCTCCACCCACATGGAAGATGCCGGTGGGAGACGGCGCGAATCGAACCCGTACCCGCCCAGATCCCATGCGGGGCAGCGTACAGGGATCCCGGTGAGCCGACGGAGTACCGAGGCGGCGCCGACGTCGTTGGCGCCCATCGGCAGGTCCGATTGTTCGGGGCACCGCGGCGGGCGGTGCTCCGAACGGGTGGCTTCGGGGGTTTGGGGTGTTAGTCGCCGAGGAGGTCGAGGGGGGTGGTGGGTTGGTGGAGCGCACGCCCAATACC
>NZ_CADCWT010000293.1 GCF_902806485.1 Candidatus Frankia alpina
ACGTCGGCGTCGGCCACGACAAGGCCCCGCCCGGCCAGGGTGACATCCGAGGTCATGCGGACCGCCCTCGCCGATGCCGACGCCCGGCTGGAGGCCGCCCTCGATCAGCTCGCCCAGGTTGCCCCGCCGTTGCGGGCGCACCGGACGCTGACCCGCCGAAGGCGCCGGCGCCGGCACCGCCCGCCCGGCCAGGACGCCCGGCCGCCGCACCGGTACGACGCCGTCGCGGCCCTGCTCGCTTGCCGGCCGGCGTTGCGTGCACTGACCCGCGAGCTCGACGCGCGCGGCACACCACCCGGCCGCACCGCGGCCCGCGACATCGCCCGAGTGCGGGCCACCGTCGTCGAGACCCGCCGCGCCATGGGCCGCGCCGCTGCCGAGGCGGCCCGCCGCCGCCACCGCCGCCGCACCGCGACCCGCCGCTGAGACCACCGTTCCAGCGGCTGCCATTCCGGCTCTGGCCGCCCAAGGTTCACCCCGCCGGAGTTCGGGCCGACCTGGATGCCACCGTCGCACCTCGGACAACGAACCTTCACCGGTAACGGCCGGTTGCGGTGCACGGGAAGCGGGTTGCGGTGCGATGCGCACGATCCTGGGGCTCAGACCGTGCAAAACGCACCGCAACCGGCCCCTGTCCTGGGTCCCAGCCGGGGATGCTGGGCGCCTCAGGAGGTTCCGGTGGCGTCGGTGAGGTCCACGGCGATCTCGCCGGCGAGGGCGGCGAGGGCGGCGAGGGCGGCGAGGGCGAAGCCGGCGAGCAGGTCCAGCGCGTCCCCGCTCCAGAAGCAGCCCGGGTCGTACCAGTTCGGCGTCCGGCCCGGCGGTAGCAGACCCATCGCCTCGTCACCGGTGCGGGCCAGTTCCAGGGCGTCGGTCAGGCCGATCCGCGAATCGGGCATGCCAGTAAGCATGCCCCACCCGGGCCGGCGCACCGTAGCCTGGCGAGGTGCATCGGCAGGGAGGGACGCGTCAGCCCGGAGGGAGGCGTCGCGGCAGGTGGGGGAAGCTGCTCGGGGTCGCCGGCCTCGCCGGGGTGGCCGCGACCAGCGTCCTGGTCGCCCGCGACCAGCGCCAGCGCAGCTCCTACTCCCCCCGACGAGATCCGCGCCAGGCTCCAGGCGCGGGCTGCCACCGACGGGGGCTCGGTGGCCACGCCGCATACACCGGGCGTCGTCGGCGAGCCCGCCGGAACTCGGCGTGCCCGGCTGCTCGGCCGACTGCCGCGCCGGTTCACCCGACGGAGTTCTGACGCCATCCGCTGATCGCCCGGCCGGGATCTTCCCCGAGCACTCCGGGGACGGTGTTGAGCGCGCGGTGCAGGCTGCCGAGTTGCTTGTGGTGCTCGTCGAACGGGACGGCGACGGTGTAGACGCCGAACCGGGACAGCACCGGCTCGGTCCACGACGCGCTGGCCGTCGACACCAGCGCCGCCGGCTCGTCACCGCCCGCCGCCCAGCCCCCGCAGCGTGCACCGGGCAGGAAGAACACCCCCGCGGCGAACGCGGCGACCATCTCCGGCGCCAGCGGACAGACGGCCAGTTCGATGGTGCGCAGCGCGTCGACGAGGGTCGTCTCCCGGCTGGCCGCGCCGTGGCCCTCGACGACAGCGGGCGCGTCCAACCGGTCCGCGGCGACGAGGGCGATCCCCGGGCCGAGTCCCAGCCAGTGGTCCAGGTGCGGTTCGCCGGGGCGGCGCAGCTCGTCGCGGACCCGCACGACCCGACCGAACGCGGCGAGCAGGTGCGGGCGCAGCAGTCCCCACACCGCCGGGCTGGTCCGCGCGCCGGTGCCGAGCACGGCGACGCCGTCGCAGGTGACGAGGTCGCCGCCGGACAGAAACAGCGGTTCGGGCACCCGCACCTCCGCGGACCGTCCCCGCAGCCCGCGCAGGACCGCGGCCATCACGACCGTCTCCCGCGCGCGGCGGCGCAGCCGGCCGACGGCGACTGCCCCGCCGAGGTCGACGTAGTGATCGCGGGGGAACATCAGGCCGGCGAGTGGGCGCAGGGCGTAGCTCTCGTCCGCCTGGTCGGGGCCGATGACGCCGCCGCCCGCGCCGGGTTCGAGCAGCAGCCGCGGCTGGCGCAGCACGACCGGGGCGAGCGCCGGGACGGACCAGTCGCGCATCACATCGCGGGCCGCGGACAGCCGGGCGTCGTCGGCGGCGCTGACGGCGCGGGCGGCCAGTTCGAGCAGGACCTCCCTGGGCAGGGCGGCAAGGATCTCCGACGGCGCACGGGGGTCGACCCCGAGGTCGGTCAGTGCCGCCCGCACGGCGGCGGACTCCGCCGCGGCCCGGACCGGATCGTAGGCTGGCCGGCCTGACCGGAACACCGACGTCTCCACCGGTTGCACGACGGTCGGATTCTGGATCAGCACCATCGGCCTGCTCACCGCGCACGGCCACACTTCATTGAGACCCACACTTCATTGAGACATTATGCAATTGGCGTCGGCCCACGGAACAACGACGCCCACCGGCCCACCACGTCGCCGTGGCGAAAGTCGGTCAATCGATAGTCCAACCCGTCGCCGCAGAAAAGAATATTCCTTCTACGAAATGCGCGAAGAAATTGACTTGACCGCCGCCGCCATCACCGGCGGCGGCGGAGTCAGAGGACGAGCTCGCCGACGGCCCAGACGGCCGCCATGGCGACGCCCGCCACGAGTTCGACGAGCACGCCGATGCCGAACGCGACGATCGCCGCCCAGGTCGTGCCGCCCGCGGTGCGAAAGTCGCCGAGCCGGATCAGCTCCGCCACGTAGATACCGAAAACCCCACCGATCAGCAGACCGACGACCGGCAGGACGAAGAAACCGACGACCGCACAGACGACGCCGACAACCAGGCTCTGCCAAGGCACCCCGCGCCCGGCGGTGGCCCGCGCGGGCAGCACGTACTTCGTCAACGCACCGATCACGAACAACGCCGTCATCAGGGCCAGCACGATCCAGCGGCCCACCCCGCCGCCGTCGGCGATCACCCACCACAGCCCCGCGCCCCAGACGAGCACCAGGCCCGGCAACACCGGCAGGACGATCCCGACCAGGCCCACGGCCATCACCAGGGCGACGCCGAGCAGCTCACCGGTACTTATGGCGCGTCCTCCCTCGAAATACCTTTCGGAGAAGGTACCGGTCCCGGGATGTCCCCAGGCCCGGCTGACAAACGTGCGACCATGCCGTTCCCGTCATCTTCACCTCAACGCCCACCGACGGCCCCCAGCCGACCACCCGCCTCCGCCGACCGCCCCGGAATGCCACCATCCGCGGTCGGAGCATTACGTGCGGCGAGGCGTCGCGCGGTCTCGGCGAGGGCGGCGCGCAGCTCCTCGGGCGCCAGCACCTCGACCCCGTCGCTGAGCGCCAGCAGCTGGGCCAGCGCGACCTCCGGACCCTCGGTGACCAGCTCCACCACCCGCCAGCCGGCGCCGTCCGGCGGCGATGCGCCCGCGAGGGCGTCGCGGGCGGCGAACGGGTCAACCGCGTGCCGCAGGCCGTGCAGCGCCACCGGGGACAGCCGAAGCCGGCAGGTCCAGCGCAGCAGGGAGCGGGCGAACTCCTCGCCGCCCGCCCGCCACCAGGCGGCGAGATCGAAGTCGTCCAGCCGGTCGAACGTCTCCGCCCGCACGCCGGCCTGGGTAATCCGCCCGACCCGGTAGCTGCGAACATCGCCCCGGTGCCGGGCCACCAGGTACCAGGTACCAGGTCCCCGCCTTGCAGACCAGCCCGAACGGATCGACCCGCCGCGCCACGCCCCGCACCGACTCCCGGCCCCGATCGGCCTCCTCGCCCCGGCCCGCCACCTTGCCCCGGTCGGCCGAACCGGCGGTGGCCGCACCGTCGCCGTCGCCGGGGCGAACGTAGCGCAGGTCGACGCGGCGGCCGGCCCACACCGCCTCGGCGAGTGTGGCCAGATGCGGCACGGCCTCCGCGCGGTGGAACCACCCGGGCGCGTCGAGCAGGAACCGCTGGCGGACCTGCCCCGTCCGGACGCGGGGCCGCGGCGGCAGCGTGGCGAGCACCTTGGTGCGCGCGGCCGCGGCGACCGAGGCGAGCCCCAGCCCGCCGAGCACCTCGGGCCCCGCGCCGAGCAGCAGCAGCGCCGCCGCCTCGTCGCCGGTGAGCCCGTCGAGGCTGGTGCGCCAGCCGTCCAGCCGCACCCCGCCGGCCCGGCCCGGCTCGGTCCACAGCGGCACCCCGGCGTCCTGCAACGCGGCGATGTCGCGGTGCACCGTGCGGGCGGACACCTCCAGCTCGGCGGCCAGCTCCGCCGCCGTCGCCCGCCGCACGGCCTGCAGGTGCAGCAGCAACGCGGTCAACCGGCTCGATCGCACCCCGCGATGCCAGGCCGGAAACCATGACGGAGGATGGCAGGGTTTCCGGCACAGGATGGCCGGGTGACGACCTCCACGGCCTCCTGGCGCGACTTCGAAACCGCCCACCCCGCCCTCGCCGACACCGTACGCACCCGGTTCGAGGCGTTCCGCCATCACATCCTGGCCACGATCCGCGCCGACGGCTCCCCGCGCACCAGCGGCATCGAGGTCACGTTCCGCTCCGGCGAGCTGTGGCTCGGCAGCATGCCCGACGCCCGCAAGTCCCGCGACCCCCGCTTCGCACTGTCCGCCAACCCCGGGCCGGGCACCGACATCGCCGGCGGCGACGTCCGCATCGCCGGCCTCGCCCGCTGGGTCGACGACCCGCGGACCCTCGCCCTGTTCGCCGAGGAGGTCCAGCCCCCCGAGCTGTTCGACCTGTTCTGCGTCGGGCTCACCGAAATCGTCCGCACCACCGTCGACGAACCCGCCGAGGAGATCGTCCTCGCCAGCTGGCGCCCCGGCTACCCCGCCATCCGCACCCAGCGCCGCGGCAACAGCGCCGCCGACATCCGCGAAACCTGGACCGAAGCAAACGCCTGATGCGGTAATTCTCGTCAGAGCACGGATGCGGGAGAATGCCGCGGATGCCCCGACCGGTGCGAGTCCGGCTGTGGCATGCTCGGTCAATGCCAGACGGGGTGGCGCAGGAACGGCCCTACGACTTCTTCATCAGCTACACCCTGACGACGCTGACTGGGCGACGTGGGTTGCTTGGCAGCTCGAAGAGCTGGCAGATCCGTTGGGCCGTCCGTTCCGGGTCCTCATTCAGGACTGGGACCTCGTCGCCGGCACCAACTTCGTGACGCGCATGCATGACGGTCTCGCCC
>NZ_CADCWT010000294.1 GCF_902806485.1 Candidatus Frankia alpina
TTCTTCAGATGTGAACACTTCTGTGCCCGGACCGGCCGCTGAGCCGGTCACCTCCGACCCGCTCGCCGGACTGGACGGCGTGGGTGGTCGGCGGGTCGTCGACCCCGAGGCGGTGCTCGCGGATCTGCAGGCCGATCCGGAGGCCTTCAGCCCGCTCGGTGAACGGCCCATCCTGGTCGTCGACGCGGCCTCCCCGGCGGCGATCAAGGTCGGCGAACGCGGCCGCCGGCTGCCCTGCGTGTGCGTGGCGGTGGCCGAGGATCTGCGGTGGGTCCCTGACGGCGTCGCCACCGCCGGGTTCGACATCCTGCTCACCGACGAGCCGGGGGCGCCGCAGCCGTGGGTGACCGCGCCGGACGGGGTCGACGCCGCGATGGATGCCCTGGCCGCCGCGGTTGCCGCGAATCCCTTCGCCGCGACCGCCCTCGTGCAGTTGCTGCGCGTGAGTACCAGGATCGACGTGCGTGATGCTGTCGTCGCCGAGTCTTTTGCCTACTCGGCGTTGCAGGCCGGCCCGGAGTTCGCCGGCTGGCTGGCCAGGTGGCGCGCCCGGCGCAGCGCGCGCGCCGCCGGCGGGGCGACGGATCCGACGGCCCCCGCGACCGCGACCGCGACCGGGGCGGCGCCTGCCGTCCTCGTCGAGCGGGACGGGGCGGTGCTCACGGTGATCCTCAACCGTCCGGGGGTCCACAACGCGGTGAGTATCAGCCTGCGCGACGGGTTGGTGGCCGCTTTCGGGCTCGCCGCCGCCGACAGCGAGCTCGCCGAGATCCGGCTGGCTGGCACGGGTCCGTCGTTCTCCAGCGGTGGCGACCTGACCGAGTTCGGCACGATGCTCGACCCGGTCGGTGCGCACGCCGTGCGGACCACCCGCAGCATTCCGCTGGGCCTGCTGGCCACCGGGCTGCCGGTGACCGCCTACGTCCACGGGCTCTGCATCGGCGCGGGAGCGGAGCTGCCCGCGTTCTGCGGACGGGTCGCCGCCGCCCACGACGCCTCCTTCCGACTCCCGGAGGTGGCGATGGGGCTGGTCCCCGGCGCCGGGGGGACTGCGAGCATCCCACGGCGAATCGGCCCGCAGCGGGCCGCCTACCTGATCCTCAGCGGGCTTCCCATCGACGCCGAGCTGGCGCTGGCCTGGGGGCTCGTCGACGAGATCGCCCCGCGGGCGGGCATGCCCGGGGCGGGCCGCTGACCGGACGACAACGATCAGACGCCCACGTCCGGGCGGATGTCGAGTTCGGCGAGCCGGCGCCACAGGCCGTCGAGCGTGCGGGTGGGATGGCGGTAGAACTCCGAGCCGCGGATGCGGATGAACGTCCAGCCGAGCCGTTCCAGGATCCGCTGGCGGCGCAGGTCCGCCTCCCACTGGTCGGGGCCGTGGAACCGGTCGCCGTCGCATTCGACGGCGAGGCGGGGGCCGCGGACGCGCGCGGCACCCGCGTCGGGCACCGGCGGGCGGGGTGCTCCTTCGACGACGAGGTCGATGCGGTAGCGGCCGACGGGGTGCTGGGGGCGGACCCGATAGCCGCGGCCGAGGATTTGGCGCAGGACTGCGCGTTCGAACTCGCTCTCGCAGCGGTCGGCGAGCCGGCCCGCGGCCTGCGGGGTCGCACCGGCGTAGGTGTATTCGATGAGCTGGCGGCGGATGTCGTCCTCGCGCAGCGTCGCCGGGTCGACGGTGTGGAACACCCACATCTGGTTGCGGGCGCGGCTCGCGGCGACGTTGACCCGCTGCAGGTCGCGGCGGCGGGTGGCGGCGGAACGGTTGTCGTCGGCGACGACGGAGACGAACACGACGTCGCGCTCGTCGCCCTGGAACTGGTACGGGTCGCCGACGCGCAGCGCCCGCCGGGAGAACTCCCGCTCGCCGAGCCGTTCGACCAGGGCGTGTTCGATGAGCCGGGGCTGCCCGGCGCCGAGCAGGGTGACCACGCCCATCGTCATCCCGTCGTAGGCGGGGTCGGCGCAGCAGGCGACGACCTGCTCGACGATCGCCCGTGCCTCCGCCGGGTTGGCGTCGCCGAAGCGGGTCTGCGCCCGGGCGCCGTCGGTGACGCGGACCGGGCGCAGCGCGGCGCCGATCGCGAGCTCCGGGTCCTCCCGCAGCGGCAGGATCTGATGGTCATAGAAGCGGTTGGAGAACCCGATGATGTCGGGCAGGCAGCGGAAGTGCTCCTTGAGCACCACGGTCCGCGGGAACACCCTGGCGGCGGTGTCGTAGAGGCTCGCCTCCACGTCGAGCAGGGACCGCTGGGCCACGTCGGGCAGGTGGGCGTCGATCAGCGCCCCGACCCGGGCCCGGTCGATTCCGACGGCCTCCGGGCTCGTCTGGGCGTCGTCGCCGACGACCACGGCGCGCCGGCCCAGGCTGAGCACGCCGAGGGAGAGGATGTCGCACTGGCTGGACTCGTCGACGATGACGACGTCGAAGAGGTCGTCGGATCCCGGGTCGAAGCTCTCCATCACCCGATACGTCAGCATGATCCACACGGGCACGGCGCCCATCGCGGCGCGCATGTGCGTGCGGGCCTGTGCCCGCCAGTGCGGGGCGTACTTCCCGGTGCCCTTCCCCAACCGGTCGAGGGCCTGCACCCAGCCGGTGAGCGCGCGGCGCTGCGGATCCCCGAGCCGGGTCGCGAGCCCGAGGCGGGCGGCGCGGCGCGCGGTGTCGAGCACGAGCCGGCGGGCCTGCTCGGAGGCGTCGCCGAGCTGGCGGCCGAGCAGCGCGAGGTCGCCGTCGGCGTGCAGGTCGTCGAGCCAGGTCTGCGCCTGCCGCCAGCGCCACGCCGCCGCGGCCCGCGCCGGGTCGCCGCCGGCCACGGCGGCCGCGTCGCCGGAGCGGTCGAGGATGGCGTCGGCCCACAGCGGGGCGACCGCACGCAACCGCTCCGACAGGCGTGTGCGCGCGGCCGCGCGCCAGCCGGGCGGCCTCGCCGAGCAGCGCATCCCAGGCGGCGAGGTCGCGCCGCGTCAGCGCCTGCTGCAGCTCGCCCCACAGCCGGCCGGCCCGCGGGCCGCGGGCGCCCTGCTCGAGGGTCCGCGTGAGCGCGGCGAGCCGCTCGGTGACCTCCTGCTCGCGGCGGCGGCCGGCCGCGGCGGCGAGCAGGTCGGCCAGCCGGGACAGCGCGGCCGGATCACTGCCGTCATCGACGCCGGGCGCGACGGCGCGTAGCCGCGCGGCGAGCTCCGGGCGGGCCCGACGCTCCCAGTCGACGGCGTCGGCGAGGTCTTGGGCGGCCGCGTCGAGCCGGGTCAGGACGTCGAGTGCACCCGCCTGCACGGGTTCGCCGCCGAGGGCGGCGGCGATCGCGCCCTGGCGAGACACCGTGGCGGCGAGGGCCTGGCGGCGGCGCACCTCGGCTTCGGCGACGGCCACGTCGTCCGCGGTGTGCGGGACGAGCCCGTCGACGCGGACCGCGTCGCGCAGCTCCCGCAGCTCCCGCAGCTCCCGCCCGCCGAGCCGCGGCACCCAGCGCCCGGCGGCGTAACGCTCGCGCAGCTCCCCGAGCAGGCGCAGGTGCACCCGCGGGTCGCCGTCGGGCACCTCGACCGGGTGGCCGAAAGTCCGCGCGGTGAGCCCGCGCAGCTGCGTGACCTCGGCCGCCAGCTCCGAGGCCTGCGTGGCCCAGAACTCGGCCTGCGCGTCGGAGTCGGGGCACTGCGCCCGGGCGGCGGCGAGCCAGCCGACCGAAAGCCGCCGCGCCCGCTCCGCGCCGCCGCGGGCGTCGTCCACCAGCGCCTGCGCCGCGGCGTCGCCGAGGGCGTCGAGCGCGGTGACCGACAGGCCCGCCAGCTCCAGGTCGGCGAGGCCGTCACGGACCTCGTCGAGCTCGGCGTGCAGCCGTGCCAGGGCGACCGCGGCCGGCAGCGCGGCGGCGTCGGGCTGCTCCTGGGCGAGCGCGCGGGCGTCGGCGGGGCTGATCTCGCGCGCTGTGCGGTAGAGCAGCGCCAGCTCCGCCGGGTCCAGCGGCAGCGCCCAGGTCGGGTCGAGCCGGTCGGGGATGAACGACAGCTCGCCGTCCCGCTCGGCGAGCCACGCCGCCACCGCCGGGGCCCGTTCCCGCCCGTGCGGCAGCTCGAACTCGCGGGCCTGGGCCGCCAGCAGGTCGATTATGCGTAGTTCGAGGGTGCGGGCATGGGCGCGGGCCGCGTCGAGCTCCTCGGCGAGTGCCTTCACGGCCGCCGTCTCCCGCGCGGGGTCGACGTCGCTGAGCGCCCCGGAGATCTCCACCACGGCGGCGCGCAGCTCGTCGAGGTCCGCGCGGCTTGACCCCAGCACGGCGACGCTCAGGTCGCGCAGCACTCCGAGCGCCTGCTCGTCCTGCGCGGTGACGAGCACGCGCTGCCCGTGCGCGACGAGATGGCAGATCAGGTTCGCGATGGTGTGGCTCTTGCCGGTGCCCGGCGGGCCCTGCACGGTCACGCCGCGGGAGACGGCGAGCTGGCCGGGCGATCCGCTCCTGGTCGGCGTTGGTCGCCAGCGGCATGAGCAGCCGCTCGCCCAGGCCGCCGGATGCGTCGACACCGAATCCCGGCGCCGCGCCCGGACCGCCGCGGTCCCAGCGTCCCGGACCGGACGGTGGCACCGGCGGCGGTGCCGGCGAGCGCCTCGGCGACGAGTGCCTCCTCGGCGACCACGGACGCGATCGCCTCGGGAATGACGTCGCGTTCGGTGAGGGCGGTGCGCAGGTCGGCGTAGAACTGCGCCTGCAGGGCGGGCCGCGGCCGCGCGTACAGCGCCCAGGTGTCGACGAGGACGGGCGCCGCGCCGGGCGACGGCAGGCCCGGCCCCTCGACGAGGCGGGCGTCCAGCCCGAGCGGCGCGATGACCTGGCGGAACACCTCCGCGCGGCCGGGCGCGTCCCACGGGTCCACCGGCGCGCCGCGCAGCCGGTCGCGCAGGGCGGAGAGCGCGTCGAGGCCGGGCAGCCCGAGGCCGTGCAACGGCTCGGTCTCCAGGCTCGTCGGCCCGTCGGGATGCAGGCGGATAACACCGGAGTCGGGGTCGAGCGTCGCCACCATCCGGGTGACGAGCAGCGGATGGCTGATCACGGCGTCGCCGACCCGCCAGCACAGCACGCCGTGCCCCCACACGAGCTCGGTGGTGGCGTCGTCGCGCTGCAGGGCTAGCCCGAGTTTCCATCGATCTTGGTCTCTTCCAAGCCTTTTCGTAGGTGAGAGAAAA
>NZ_CADCWT010000295.1 GCF_902806485.1 Candidatus Frankia alpina
ACATTCCTCACAACCTAGAGTAACCAGTCGGCACGGAAAGTGACCTTCGCGCGGCCCTGGCCCGACACCGCATCGGCTCGAGCGGCCGCGGCTGTGTCGTTGGCTTACTGTATATCGCCGAGCTCAATATGTTGTCCGATTGTTTTGTCGTGGCCGGTCGGGGGGCTCTGCTCGACCAGATCGTCACGCTGGCGGGTGCCCGGCACCGGTGGCGGGGCGCGACGATCAGCCCCGGCCGTCCCGGTGAGGTGCTCGTGATCCTGCCGGTTCGGTCGGGACACTCGGCCGAGGCGGCGCTGGACCAGATCGTGCGGACGATCGCCGGGCACGAGTTCGTCGTCGACGGCCGCCGGCTGCGCGTCACCCCGGTCCCGGGCTTCGTCGTGGTCGACGGGACGATCGACGACGCGGTCGCGATCCGCCGGGCGCGGCTGGCAACCGAGCGTGCCGCCCGGCAGCGCGACCTGGTCCCCGTCGGCTACCACCCGGCGATGGAGCCGCGCGCCGGTCGGTCGCGGCGGGCCCGGCGCCCGCTGCGGAACCGGTTGCGGCCCTCCGACGCCACGCAGATCGTCCTGTCGACCGCGATCTGCGTGGGCGTGCCGTTCCTCGCCTACACCGGGCTGTTCGCGCTCGGCGTCGACCCCACCGCGGGGGTCTTCACCTTCCTCGTCATCGCCCTGGTCGGCACCGCCCTGACGATCTACCTGGAACAGTTGTCCGCGCTCGAGGCCGAGCGGTGCCCGGCCGCGCCGTTTCCGCCGGCGAGCGCCGTCATCGCCGCCTACCTGCCCAACGAGGCGGCCACGATCGTCGAGACCGTCCGGGCCTTTCTCCGGCTCGACTACCCGGGCCCGCTGCGGGTGATCCTCGCGTACAGCACCCCCCAGCGACTGCCGGTCGAGGACGTCCTCGACCGGCTGGCCGCCGCCGATCCCCGTCTCCTGCTCGTGCACGTGGCGGACAGCACGTCGAAGGCGCAGAACGTCAACGCGGCCATTCCCCTGGTCACCGGCGAGTTCGTCGGTATCTTCGACGCCGACCACCATCCCGCGCCGGACTCGTTCGAGCGGGCCTGGCGCTGGCTGTCGAACGGCGCCGCGGTCGTCCAGGGGCACTGCGTCATCCGGAACGGATCGGATTCCCGGGTCAGCCGCACCGTCGCCGTCGAATTCGAGTCGATCTATGCGGTGAGCCATCCGGGCCGGGCGCGGATGCACGGTTTCGGCATCTTCGGCGGATCCAACGGATACTGGCGCATCGACCTGCTGCACCAGATCCGCATGCGGGGGTCGATGCTCACCGAGGACATCGACGCGAGCCTGCGCGCGATCCTGCGAGGTGCACGGATCGTCTCGGACCCGGAGCTGGTCTCCTACGAGCTTGCCCCGACGACGGTGCAGGCACTGTGGCGCCAGCGCCTGCGCTGGGCGCAGGGCTGGCATCAGGCTGCGCGCCAGCACCTGCGCGACGGGCTCGGTGCGGCCGGTCTCACCGCCCGCCAGAAACTCGGCCTGTTCTGGCTGCTCGGCTGGCGGGAGATCTATCCGTGGCTGTCCTTGCAGATCTATCCGCTCATCCTCTTCAGCCTGCTGCACCCGAAGGCGGGGCACGGCTTCCGACTCAACGTATCGCTGTACATCGTGGCCGCGGCCTTCTCGGCCCTGGTCGGTCCGATCCAGGCGCTGTTCGCCTTCGCCCTCGCCGATTCGTCGATCCGCAGACATCCGGGCTGGTTCGTCCGGTTCAGTCTCGTGAACATCGTGTACAGCGAGTTCAAGAACGTCATCGCCCGGCTGGCCCCGGTCAAGGAGCTCATGCGGGATCGGGAATGGCACGTGACGCCGCGGGCCGCAGCCGCGCCGAGTCCGGCTGACCAGGACGACTTGTCCCCGTACGCCGACGGGGCCGACGGGTACCCGCAGCCGCCTGCCGAGTGGTATGTGCAGGCCCCGTCGTGACCGGGCCCGCGCGGCCACCGCGCCCGTCGGGCATCGCGACGACGCCCATCCGCCGGATCCCGCCGCAGCCACCCACGCTTCCCCCCTCGGAGGTCAAGGGGAAGAGCGCGCCCGCGGCCGGCGGCGCGCTGGAGCTGGTGGATCTCGGCGGCTTTCGCGGGGTGGCCGCGATCTCCGTGATTATTTTTCACGCCTACCAGTTCTGCCGCGGGGGCGGCGAGACCCCGTACGAGGGCACGTTCTTCGGCCACATCCTCGGCGCCTTCGACGGAATGATCAGTTGGTTCTTCCTGGTCTCCGGGTTCCTGCTGTACCTGCCGATGGCCACCAGGGTCCGCGACGGGCGCACGCAGCGCTCGGCCAAGGCGACGCTGCTGCGCCGTGGCCTGCGGATCCTGCCGCTCTACTACACGGCGGTCATCGTCGTGTGGGCCGCCCGCAACCCCGGCCTGCCGGGCGACTGGCTCGACCTGCTCGAACACCTCACGTTCACCCAGGTGTACGACAGCAGGCGGGTCTTCTACACGATCGGGCCGGCGTGGTCGCTCGCCGTCGAGGTCCACTTCTACCTCTTCCTGGCGCTGGTCGCGGCCTGGCTGCGGCGCCGCCAGACCCACCGGCTGCCGCCGGCCCATCCTCTACCTGCCGGCGTACCTGCTGATCGCGGTGTCGGCCGGCTGGGTCGTCTACTCGGTCTGGATCGTGGACGCGGCGCACCAGCAGTGGGCGTACTGGTTCTGTCCGCAGAACTACGCCAACAACTTCGGCTTCGGGATGATCATCGCGATCTTCTACGTGCGATGGGGCAGGGAGCGGCCGATTTCGGCGGGCCTGGCGTGCGCACTGCGGTTCGTCGCCTGCGGGCTCGTCGTCGCGGGCGCGCTGGTCCGCGGGAACGACGCGGCCTCGCTGGAGGCGTTCTCGATGCTGAACTCGGTCGGCTTCGCCGTCCTGTTCGCCGCGTCGGTGCTGACATCGCCCGAGTCGAGGTGGCGGCGGTTCTTCGCCACCCCGGTCCTCGTCTGGCTGGGCATGATCAGTTACAGCGTGTACCTGTGGCACGAGCCGATCCTGTTGCTCGTGCTGGACCGGTACCACCTGGTCAGCCACGCCCCGGCCGCGTTCCCCTGGGTGGCGGCGCTGCTGGTGGCGGCCGGCGTCCTCGGTGGCTGGCTGAGCTACGTCGTCCTCGAACAGCCCGGGCGGCGACTGTCCATCCTGGTGAGCAGGCTGCGTCGCGGCCCGGTGACCAGCGCGGCCGCCGCGGCAAGACCAGCCCGGTCCGTCTCCTGACGTGCGCCGCCGCCGAGAGCCGCCCCGTCCGGCCGGTCGGTGGGCGAGGGACAGAGCCGTCCTCGTCGGGCTGGCCCTGCTGCTCGCTGCCGCGCTGACGGTCACCCTGGTGGTTCTGCGGGGGGCGACCGGCGGCGCACCGCCCGCCGCGGCGTCGGCGACCGGCGGCACGCCCACAGGTGTGCCGAAGGGCGTGCCGACCGGGCGGCCCCAGCTCCCGGCCCGGGAATGGTCCGGCGCCCTCACCACGCGCGCTCGGTACCGCCGACGCCGGCGGGCCGGCGTTTCCCGCCCCATGGCCGCTCCCGGCGGTGCGGGGCCTGGCCGGCTGGTCGACGGAACCGGATGGCGAGCGGCTGGCCGTCCTGGACGGCTCCCGGGTCGTCGCCGGCGACGACGCGGGTGACGCCGGGCCGGCGGGCGGGTCCCGGGTGCGGCTGGCCGTCGATCCCACCGCACGGGACCAGCGCATCGAGGGGTTCGGCGCCGCGCTGACCGAGACGTCGGCGCGGCTGCTGCGGGGGCTGCCCGCAGACCAGCGGTCCGCGGTGCTGCGCAGCCTGTGTTCGACCCCACCGAGGGGGCCGGCCTGTCCGTGGTGCGGATCCCGATGGGCGCCAGCGACTTCGCCGCCAGCCAGTACACCTACGATGACCTGCCGGCCGGGGCCACGGACCCGCGACTGGCCACGTTCTCGGTGGCCCGCGACGACCGGGCCGTGGTGCCGGTGCTGCGGGAAATCCTGTCGATCAACAGTCGGGTCCGCGTCATGGCGAGCCCCTGGAGCGCGCCGGCCTGGATGAAGTCGTCAGGCCGGCTCGGCGGCGGCTCGCTGCGCCCACAGTGGTATGCCGCCTGGGCCCAGTACTTCGTCCGCTTCGTGCGGGCCTACGCCGCGCGCGGGATCACGGTGTCGGCGGTGACCGTCCAGAACGAGCCCGGCCACAGCGACCCGTCCTACCCGACGATGACCATGTCCGCGGCCGAGCAGGCGCGGTTCATCGCCACCCGACTGAGCCCGGCCTTCGCCGCCGCCAGGCTGACCACCAACATCATCGGTTACGACCACAACTGGGACACCCCGACGGTCCCGTCGGAGCTGCTCGGCGACGCGGCCGCCGGGCGTTACCTGACCGGCATCGCCTGGCACTGTTATCGGGGTGACTGGGCGGCGCAGTCGCAGGTGCACGCGCGTTTTCCGGCGAAGGCGACCTGGCTGACGGAATGTTCCGGGGGACTGGCGGGGCGCTCCCGCGGACGGTTTCGGCTGGCTGGCGGACGTCGTGGTGAACGCGACGCGCAACTGGGCGACGACGGCCCTGCTGTGGAATCTCGCGTTGGATGCCGCCGGCGGTCCGCACCGCGGTGGCTGCGTGGGCTGCCACGGGGTCCTCACGATCGCCGGGCGACCGGGCACGGACCTGCGCGCCATCGACCGGTCGCTGGAGTACGACCTGCTCGGCCTCGCCGCCCGCGCCGCGCGGGGCCGTGCGGATCGGCGCGCAGGTGTCGTCGTCGGCGGTCAGCGCGGTGGTCTTCAGTCGTCCGGACGGCAATCGGTCGGTGCTGGTGCACAACCGGACGGGCGGCGAGGTCGCGGTGACGGTGGACGACGGCGGCGGCGCGTTCACCGTCGCGCTGGCCCCGCACGCGCTGTCCGCATTCCGCTGGCGGGGCTGACCCGCCGCGCGGGGGCGTGAGAAGAACGTCCGATGCGCGCGATCGGATGACATCGGATAGTTCGGTGGTTTATGGTGGCGGTGCGCGAAATTGATCGCGGGAGCTCCACCGAGGGGCTGAGAGGGTGGCTGGGGCCGCCGACCGCAGAACCTGTCCGGGTAATGCCGGCGTAGGGAGTTCGTAACTGGTCAGGTATTTGTTTGATCTTGGGTTAGCTGGTTGCGGGCATCCAGGCGCG
>NZ_CADCWT010000296.1 GCF_902806485.1 Candidatus Frankia alpina
TCGGCTCTCGCACCGTCCACATCCTCGGGGTCACCCCCCACCCCGACAGACCGTGGACCACCCCATCGCCGACCTCACCCAGGAACGGATCAACCGCCAACCCGTCCTCGACGGCCTGATCAACGAATACGAACAAGCCGCCCAAAACCCCAGGTCAACACCAGTGGCCGAGTTCTGGCACCCAACAGGCGGCACAGCTTCGAGCATCGAACCTGACCCGACGTCAGGTTCATGCACTTAAAATCATTCACAACTTTGTGAAACTCGTGTAGGTTGCCGTTCCATGACGATCGCTATCTCGATCTCCGGGCTGGTGAAGGCATTCGGCCGGAGCCGCGCGCTGGACGAGTTGGACCTGTCCGTCGACGCCGGCGAGGTGCACGGGTTCCTGGGCCCGAACGGCGCGGGCAAGTCGACGACGATCCGAGTCCTGCTCGGCCTGCTGCAGGCGGATGCCGGGCAGGCACGCCTGCTCGGCGGTGATCCGTGGCACGACGCGGTGGATCTGCATCGACGGCTCGCCTACGTCCCAGGCGACGTGAACCTCTGGCCAGATCTGACCGGCGGCGAGTCGATCGACCTGCTCGGGGCACTGCGCGGCGGGCTGGACCCGAGGCGCCGCGACCAGCTCGTCGACCAGTTCCAGCTCGACTCGAGCCGGAAGACGCGAACGTACTCGAAGGGCAACCGGCAGAAGGTCGCCGTCGTGGCGGCCTTCGCCCGCGACGCCGAGCTCTACATCCTGGACGAGCCAACCTCCGGGCTGGACCCGCTGATGGAGGCAGCCTTCCAGCAGTGCGTGCGGGAGGTGAGAGAACGCGGCGCGACCGTCCTGCTCTCCAGCCACATCTTCGCCGAGGTGGAAGCCCTCTGTGACCGGGTGAGCATCATCCGCCGGGGCCGGACGGTGGAGTCGGGAACGCTCACCGAGCTGCGCCATCTGACCCGGACCTCGGTCTCGGTGGAGACCACGCGCCCGATCACCGGCCTGGCCGAACTGCTGGGCGTGCACGACGCGGACATCCATGACGTCACGGGCGACGGCGGGACGACCCGCGCGACCTTCGAGGTGGATACCGGCGCGTTGGACCGCGTGCTCAGGCATCTGACCCGCTTCGAGATACGGACGCTGACCAGCGCCCCACCCTCGCTGGAGAAGTTGTTCATGCGCCACTACGGCGACGAACCGGCGGCCGCGCGATGAAGCCCCTGCCCGAGCTCACCGCTTCGACCGTCGGCCCCGACACCGGCCTCGACACCGGCTCAGCCGCCGGTCGCGCCGCCCCTGCGTCCCCCGGGGTGACGACGAACATCGCTGGAACGGCACGGCTCGTCCGGCTCGCCCTGCGCCGCGACCGCGCGAAACTGCCGATCTGGCTTCTGGGCACCACGGTCCTTCTTGCCGTCTCCCTGTCGGCCACGAGGGAGCAGTACCCGACCGAGGCCGACCGACTCGACGTCCTGCGCAGCGCCGCCGACAGCCCGGCGCTGCTGCTGATGCGCACCGCTCCCACCGGGGCGAGCACCGGCGCTCTGGCGATGTTCCAGGTGCTCACGCCCCTCGCCGTGCTCGCGGGCTTCATGAGCACCCTGGCGGTCGTGCGCCACACCCGGCAGAACGAGGAGACCGGCCGCGCGGAGATGATCGGGGCCACGGCAGTGGGGCGGTACGCAGGCCTCGCCGCCGCGCTCGGTGTCGCCGCCGGCGCCAACCTCGTGCTGACCGCGCTCGTCGCGCTCACGCTGGCAGGCTTCGGGGAGCCCGCCGCCGGCTCGGTCGCGGCAGGGGCGGCCGTCGGCGTCACCGGCCTGGCTTTCGCGGCGATCGCCGCCGTCACCGCGCAGGTCGCGCAGTCAGCGCGGACGGCGAACGGGATCGCGGCGACCGCGATCGGCGCCGCGTTCGTTGTCCGCGGGCTGGGCGACGCACTCGGCCGAGTAGGCCCGAGCGGCTACACCGTCACCAGCGCGTGGCCGTCCTGGCTGTCGCCGATCGGCTGGGCCACCCAGGTACACCCGTTCGCCGGGGACCGGTGGTGGGTGCTCGCCGCTCCCCTGATGCTGACCTGCGCCGGTGTCATGACGGCCTTCGTGCTGACGGCCCACCGGGACGTCGGGATGGGCATGATCGCGGCTCGGCCGGGACCGGTGCGCGCCGCCGCGCGCCTGCTCAGTCCCCTCGGCCTGGCCTGGCGCCTACAGCGTGGCACGCTGCTCGGCCGCGCCGCGGCCGTCACGGTGCTCGGCGCCGGGGTCGGATCCCTCGGCGGCACGGTCGAAGACGCGCTGGCGGACAACGAAGGCGCCGCGGACACCATCACGAGCCTGAGCGGCGGGGGCGGCGGAGACCTGATCGAGACGTTCTTCGCGGCCATGATGGCGCTGATCGGCGCGATGACGGCGGCGTTCGTCATCCAGGTTCTGCTGCGTCCGCGGACCGAGGAGACAACGGGACGCGCGGAGGTGGTGCTCGCCACCGCGACCGGGCGGCTGCGCTGGTTCGGCGGCCATCTCGTCATCGCCTCGGCCGGAGCTGCGGGACTGCTCGGGCTCGCCGGAGTCTCGATGGGCACGGTGTCCGGGCTGGTCGAGGGTGGGCTCGGGGGGAAGATCACCGAACAGGTTGCCGCCGCATTCGGGTGGCTACCGCCCGCGCTGGTCATCGGCGGGCTGGCCGTCGCGGTGTTCGGCTTCGCGCCCCGGCTGACGGCCAGTCTGGCCTGGGCGGGCTTCACGGCGAGCCTCGTCCTCGGCCAGCTCGGCGATCTGCTGAACCTGCCTCGGACGGTCCGAGACCTGTCCCCGTTCAGCCACGTCCCGGCACTGCCCGCGACCGAGGCGACCGCGACGCCGTTGGTGGTGCTCGCCGCCGTTGCGGTCGCGCTGGGAACGACCGGCACGATCCTGCTGCGCAGGCGCGACGTCCAGGCCTGACCAGAATCTTCAGAAAGTGGTGAAGAATGGCGACGATGGGAGCCCAGGACGAACGAGATGACAAGGCGGTCCGCCGGTTCGTCGAGCATTTCGCCATGATCTTCAGCGACCTGGGGTTTCCCCGGATGCCAGCACGCGTGCTCGGGGCGCTGATGGCGGCCGACGAGCCGGGTCTGCCCGCCGGGGAGATCGGCGAACGGCTCGGCGTCAGCGCGGCGGCCATTTCCGGCGCAGTCCGCTACCTGATGCAGATCGGCTTCGTGGTCCGCGAGCCAGTCCCGGGATCGCGGCGCGACGTGTACCGGATGCCCGACGGCACCTGGTACACGGCGAGCATCCACGGCCGGCCTTACCAGAAGGTTGCCGGCGTCGTGCGGGAGGGTGTGCTCGCCGTCGGTGGTGAGGGCTCGCCGGCGGGTGACCGCCTGGCGGACGCTCGGGACTTCTTCCTGTTCATCCAGGACGAGATGGACGGCCTCCTCGAGCGCTGGGAGCACCGGCGGGCGACGGCCCAGCCGCCCAGCTGGTCGCGCGGGCCGCTTGACATCGACCGGTGACGCCATACACGATAGTTACATCGTAACCAACAGATGAGGAACGTCATGACCCCGACTGCTCGATCGCGGCGGCAACAGACCGTCGCGCACGCGTTCGCCGAGCTGATGAACAGCCACGACCCGGATGCGGTCGATGGTTTCATCGCCGAGAACTACATCAACCACAACGCCTACGTCGGTGACGGACGTGAGGCGAACAGGGCGTTCTGGACGCAGTGGTTCGCCGCGTTCCCGGACACGGAGGTGAGCCTGGACGACGTGCTGGTCGACGGGGACCGGGCGGCCGGCAGATTCACCTACCGGGCGACCTTCCAGGGCCCGTTCCTGGGACTGCCGCCGACCGGCCGGCCGGTGGTCATGCACTCGATCGACATCTGGCGCGTCGCCGACGGCATGGCGGTGGAGCACTGGGACCAGCTCGACGAGCAAGCGTTCTTCGCCCAGCTCACTGGCGAGGCCGACGGTCAGTGACGGCCGACGTGCCGGGCGATTCCGCCGCGACACCGGCGCAGCGGCGCCGGGAGCGGGAACGCGCCGCCGCGCGCGAGTCGATCCTGTCCGCCGCCCGCGGCCTAGCCCGGCGGGAGGGCTGGGACGCGGTGACCATGCGCCGGCTCGCCGAGGAGATCGAGTACTCGGCGAACTTCGCTTACCGCTACTTCACCGGCCGCGACGACATCCTGCTCGCCCTCGTCCGCGACGGCTTCGCCCGCCTACGCGTCGCGATGATCACCGCGGGGCAGTTGATCGCCGGGCCCGCCGCCGCGGCCGTGACCGACCCACCAGGTGGACAGGCCGCGGCGGCGGTGCGGCGGGCCGGGCATGCCTACCTCGACTTCGCCTTGACCGAACCGGACCTGTACCAGCTCATGTACGGCCTCGGCGGGGTGCGCGTGCCCGTCACCGACACGTGGAGCGAAGGGCAAGCCGTCGGCGATGTGCTCACCGACCTGCTCGTCGCCGCCGGAGACGCCCACCCCGAGCAGCACGTCCTGCAGCTGTGGGCCACCGCGCACGGACTGATCGCGCTGCAGGTCGTCGGTCGCGTCGACGTCGAGCCCGCCGCGTTGCACGCCTTGCTCGAGGAGGCGCTGACCGACTGCCTCACCCGTGCTCTGCCCGCACCGGCAACAGCTCGACGGACCATCCGACCTGGCACAAGGAAGCAACCGTGAACAGCCTCGCCACCGCCGCCGCCCTCGTCGCCATCGTGACCGCCGCGATCATCTACGGCACCGACCTGTTCTGCGCGCTCGTTGTGCGCCCCGCGGTGATCGGTGCCACCGACACCTCCGTGGCCGATCTGGTTTCTCTGGAACGCTGACGACTCGTCGGTCCTGCTCTACAGTCCACCGACGGCGAAGCGACTCAGCCGCCTCCAGTCCAACCCGCGCAGCTCGCTGCACCTCAACGACGACGGCGAAGGACACGATTTCGTCGTGCTGACCGGGACGATTGCCTACGCCCCCGACACGCCGCCCGCGCACGAGTACCCCGGCTACGTCGCCAAGTGCGCCGCCTGGATGACGCAGGTGTTCGGCTCGCTCGAACGGTTCAGCTCGATGTTCAGCGCGCCGCTGTTCTTTCACGCCACCAACATGCGCGGCGAATCGGTATCGGCTTGACATACCTGTTCCATCGTC
>NZ_CADCWT010000297.1 GCF_902806485.1 Candidatus Frankia alpina
CGAAAGTACCGCCGAATCTAGACACAGGGTGACGTTTCTTGACCTTCGGTGACGGTGGCTGGTGACAGGACTCGGCCGTCATGCCGCTGGCGGCGGTTCGCCGTCCGCGGCGAGGGCGCCGATCGGGATGTAACCGAACGGAAGCGGGGGTGGTCTTCGTCTCCCGGCACCGCCGTGGCACTGTAGAAAGCGCGATGACGACATCAATCCCGCGCAGGTTCACCGCCCGGACCCAGGCCGCGCTCGCCGTCGAACGCCTGGCGGCGGAGGCGTCGCGCCGCCTCGGCCGTGGTTCGGGGGAGATGATCGGTGGCAAGCTGGCCCTGCGGGTCTCCCCCGGGGCGCTGGCCGAGGTCGGCTCCCACCGCCGCACCGCCTGCGTGTCGGGTACCAACGGCAAGACGACCACCACCCGGCTGCTCGCCCGCGCGCTGGGCACCGCCGGGCCGGTGAAGTCGAACAGCGGGGGGGCGAACATGGCACCCGGCGTCCTCGCCGCGCTGTCACGCCCTCCGTTCGACGCCGCCGCCGCCCTGGAGGTCGACGAGATCTGGCTGCCGAAGGTGGCCCACGAGATCTCGCCGCAGGTCGTGCTGCTGCTCAACATCAGCCGCGACCAGCTCGACCGGTCCAACGAGACCAGGCGTATCGCGTCGATGTGGCGGGAGCTCGGCGCCGAGCTGCGTGACACCACGGTGGTCGCGAACGTCGACGATCCGCTGGTGGCCTGGGCAGCGGGCGGCTGGCACCGGCAGGTGTGGGTGTCGGCCGGCCAGAACTGGACCGCTGACGCGATGGTCTGCCCCCAGTGCGCCCGCCTGCTGCACCGCAACGACAACGGCTGGTGGTCCGAGTGCGGGCTGGCCCGGCCCGAGCCGATCGTCGCGGTCACCGGGCAGCGGGAGATTCTCTGGTACGGCCGCACCATCTCGGCCCGCCTCGACCTGCCCGGCCGGGTCAACCTCGGTAACGCGGCGATGGCCGCCGCGGCGGCCCGCGAGCTCGGTGTCGAGGTCGAGGCGGCGCTGGCCGCCATGGCCGGCCTGGGCGACGTTCAGGGCCGCTACCAGGAGGTCGCCCTCGGCGAGCACGGCCGCCGTGGCCGGCTGCTGCTGGCGAAGAATCCCGCCGGTTGGGTGGAGATGATGGAGCTGCTCGCCGACGCGCCGCCCCGGCCCGTCGTCATCGACTTCAACTCGCAGACCGCCGACGGTCGGGATCCGTCCTGGATCTGGGACGTCCCCTTCGAGCGCCTCGCCGGCCGGCAGGTGCTCGTCACCGGTGGGCGCAAGGAGGACATGAGCGTGCGCCTGGCCTACGCGGAGGTGCCGCACAGCGTGCACGCCAGCGCCGAGGACGCGGCGCAGGCGGCCAACGAGAAGGTGGTCGACATGGTCGCCAACTACACGGCGTTCCGGGACCTGCTGGTGCGGAGCTCCCGGTGAGGCGCGCCTCGGTGACCCGGATCGCGCTGATCTACCCCGAGCTGCTCGGCACCTACGGGGACGGCGGCAACGCGATCGTCCTCGAGCAGCGGCTGCGCTGGCGGGGCCTGCCCGCCGAGGTGGTCAACGTCCCCGCCGGCTCGCCGGTGCCGGACAGCTGCGACATCTACCTGCTCGGCGGGGGCGAGGACGCCCCGCAGGTCCTCGCCGCCGACGGCATCCGGCAGAACCGGGCGATCGTGCGCGCGGTCGGTTCGGGGGCGGCCGTGCTGGCCGTGTGCGCCGGCTACCAGGTGATCGGCGCGACGTTCCCGTCGGGCGGGGAGATCCACGAGGGGCTCAACCTGGTCGACATCGAGACCCGCCGCTCCTTCGCGCCGCCGGAGACACCGCCGCCTGGGCGGGCCGTCGGCGACATCGTCGTAGAGCCGGATCCGCGCCTGCACCTACCCACCCTGTACGGGTACGAGAACCACGCCGGGCGCACCAGGCGGCTGCCCGGGGCCGGCGGATTTCCGCTGGGGGTAGTGCGCCGCGGGATCGGTGACGGCGAGGACGGCAGTGGTGGTGGCGGTGGCACCGACGGCATCGTCGATGGCCGGGTTGTCGGCACCTACCTGCATGGGCCGGTTCTGGCGCAGAACCCGGCGCTCGCCGACCTCCTGTTGACCTGGATCCACGGCGATCTGCCGCCGCTGGAGGCCCCCCCGGAGGCGCAGGTGCTGCGGGAGGCTCGCCGCCGGGCCCTCGCCGGCTCCTGAACCCCGCTCGGACAGGTGGGTAGGTCCGAGCGTCATCTGGTCGCCTGTTTGCGGCGTTTCCCGGCTATCGGTGTGGTTCGGTTGGATCGTGGCGTCGAATCCACTTGCCGGCTGGTGGGGCAAGAACAAGCGAACCGTACTCATCGTCGGGGTCGTCATCGTCGTGCTCTGGGTCTTCATCGAGCATGGCAACGGCCCGAAGACCAAGCGCGTCAGCATGCCGAAGGACTACGGCTCGGCCGACCGGGAGCTGCTCGTGCACGCCCCGTCGGACCCGAAGGACCCGATCCCGCTGGTGCTGATCCTGCACGACGACAACGTCGACGCCAAGACCCTCGACCATGACAGTGCGGCCGGTTCGGTGGCGAACGCCCGCAACTTCGCGGTGGCCTACCCCGAGGCGGTCGGTGGCGCGTGGCGGATCGACTCCCCGGACGGCGTCGACGCGGCCTACCTGCGCGACGTGGTCAGCTACGTCTCCGCGAAGAAGACCAAGGTCGACCCGAACCGGATCTACGTGTGGGGCGTCGGCGAGGGCGCCCGGCTGGCGCTGACCGTCGTCTGCAGCGGCGCCAAGCCGATCTTCGCGGCCGTCGGCGTGGTGGGGCAGTTCACGCAGGAGCCGCGGTCCGCCTGCGCCGGCCGGGTCGCCGAGGCGAGGGCCGCCGAGACCGACTGGGACAAGAAGGTCAGCGAGACCCTGTGGACGGCCTCCGCCAAGCACCACCTGGGAACCTGAGCGACCCCCTGGGAACCTGAGCCTCGAACCCGACCAAGAGGCACGCATAGGGCTCGGTAGAGCGGGCCCTATGGCCCTCAGCGGCCGCGTACGCGCCCGGGATGGATGGGAGTCCGCCGATGCCGTCGGGGAGGGGGGTAGCGGCATCGGCGGACCTCAGCGGCCGGAAGGAGGCGTCGTGCGGCCGGCGCTGTAGCGAGGTCGGTGGTGCTGCGGGCGGTGACAGGGCCTGCGTGCTGGGTCGGTCCCGAGCTCGGCCGCGCGCGAGCGGAGGAGCCCACGGGGTTCGGGCGCGTGGACCGGGGCGGGTCTTCGGCGGCTTTGCCGGAACTCGCGAGATCGCGCGGTGGAGCTGCGTCCGGGGCAGCGGCGATGGTGACCCGGACGGGTCAGCGGTGCGCGCCTTGCGCCGGCCGGGGGGAGCAGGCCCGGCTGGGCGGGTGCGTACGCGGCGGCGACGGGTGCCAGACCGGCAGCCTGGACCGCACACGCGACCGAAAGGGGAGGCCGCGTCGCGGTCGGCTCGGGGCTGGACGGGCTTCGTCGTCCTTCCAGCCGAACGAGGTGACCACCGGGTGGCCGGCGCTGCGCCGCAGAGGCACGGTGCGCTGGCGCGGTGCGGACGCGCTAGAAGCGGCCGACGTAGTAGGAGGTGGTGTAAATCAACTGCAGCTTCACGACACTGCCGGTGTGCGGAGCGACCCACATCTTGCCGTCGCCGGCGTAGATGCCGACGTGGTAGATGTTCCCGGGCGAGCCGAGGAAGATCAGGTCGCCGGGCTGCTTGTTGTACTGCGATACCCGGGTGGAGCTCGCGAACTGGGCGTCCGTGGTCCGCGGCACGCTCTTGCCGAGCTGCTTGAAGACGTACTGGACCAGGCCGGAGCAGTCGAACGAGCTCGGGCCCTCGGCGCCGTAGACGTACGGCTTGCCCGCCTGCAGGGAGGCCAGGTAGACAGCCTTCGCGCCGATCGAGCTGGACGCGACCGGCACGGACACGCGGGGAAGACCGGCGGAGATGTCGCTGGCGAGGCTGCCCAGCCGGGCGGCCACGTTGGCGACCTGCGGGCGCACGTTCAGCGTCGCGTCGTTGGTCGAGTGGGCGGACTGCAGGGCGTCCGTGCCATCGAAGATCGCGGTGACGTTCGTCGTGGTGAGCACCCGCGCTGTGTAGGAGGCGTACCCTTGCGCGTTCGTCTGGAGGTGCTTGAAGGTGGCCCACCCGGTGGGGAGCTTCACCTGCACCTTGACGAGCTGGTTCGCGAGCGGCTCGTGGGTCGCCTCGTTGTACAGCGAGAAGCCGATGTCGATCGGCTCGTTCGCGTTCACGGTCACGGCCGGGTTCGTCACCCGCAGGCCGACCTGAATCTTGCCGGCCAGGGGCGGGGCGTCGACGCCGCTTGCCGCGCCGAGAGCGAGTCCCGAGGAGCTGTGCTCACTGACCGCCGCCGCGGCGATGCTGCCGCCTAGGGCGGCGCGCGAGCCGATCTGCGCGGCGAGGGTGACCGGGGCGGTGTTCGGCGACTCTTCCATCGCCGTGTCGGCGTGGACGTCGGTGGCGCAGCCAGCCAGGGCCACTCCGGAGACCGCGACGGTCCCGGTGGTCATTGCGGCGAAGGCACGAGCACGAGCACGGGCCCGACTACGGGCAACAGGCGGCGCGGACTGGGCGCGGTGACGGCCGCGACCGGCGACTCGCAAATCTTCGTCGAGCTGCACGCTTTGCGCGGACAACGGTGTATTCCTTCCCGTACGCCTGCGAAGTGAGCTGTCGGGTTCGGGCTGGGCTGCCCGGCTCGAGGCGTGACCTTCACGCTTCGAACTTCACCCCGAGACCAGCACCGCGGATCGGTGCCGGCCAGTGGAGGTGGGTCCCCCGCTCCTGCCCCAGCTGACGACTCGGAGGGGACACCGGGGCCGGGGGCAGGATTCGGCGTTCGGCCCGGTGTTGTCGTGACGTCGGCGTGAGACTAGTCCACATTGACCGGGTGGGTAAACACTAGTCCTTCCCAACTACAGAGAGTGTGCACCGAGGTGCCTTTTGCCCGATGCTCGGTCCGGTCCGCACCCGGGACCCGGTGGCGGCCTGGCTGGGCGCCGGAATCGGGGTTGGCCAGCGATTTCGCCCTCGCCCAGCGGGCCGGCGAAGGGGCTGGCCCGGACGCCGGCGGAGACCCTGGCG
>NZ_CADCWT010000298.1 GCF_902806485.1 Candidatus Frankia alpina
GTACAACGGTGGTGCTGCCGCACTATGCCTACGCCCGCTCGGACAAGAAGGACGCGCCGCGGATCTCGATCGGTGGTCCGCTCGTCGCGGACCTGCTGGTGGCTGCTGGGGCGAGCCGGGTGCTGGCGATGACCCTGCACTCCCCGCAGGTGCACGGTTTCTTCAGTGTCCCCGTCGATCATCTGCACACGCTGCGGGAGCTGGCCAAGCACTTCCGCCGCCACGACCTGTCGAACACGACGGTGGTGTCACCGGACCTCGGTAACGCCAAAGAGGCGGCGGCGTTCGCGCGGATGCTCGGGGTGCAGCAGCGTTTCGCCGACGACCGGGTGAGCATCAGCACCGTCATCGGGGATGTGGCCGGCCGCGACGTCATCGTCCTCGACGATGAGATCGCCAAGGGCAGCACGGTGTTGGAGCTGCTCGAGCGGCTGCGGGAGCTCGACGTGCGCTCGGTGCGGGTGGCGCGTACGCACGGGCTGTTCTCCGGCGGGGCGCTCAAGCGGATCTCCGACCAGCCGGAGGTGGTGGAGATCGTGTGCACGAACACGGTGCCGATCCCGCTGGGGGACCGGATGCCGAAGCTGGAGGTGCTCACGGTCGCCCCGCCGCTGGCCGAGGCGATCCGCCGCATCCACAACGGCGAGTCCGTCAGTGCCCTGTTCGACGACTGACCCCGGCGCCGGCTGGGGCCCGGCGGAAGGGTCCGACGGCGGTGGGCGCCGGGACCTGTGGCCCGCCACGGGGAGGCAACAGGTCACGATTGGCTGATGTCAGCGTTCGCTGTACTGTTGGGGAATGGTCAAGGTCGCTTCTCAGGCTGAGGTGCTCGCCCGGTTCGGTCACGCGCTGTCCGACCCGACGCGGGCCAGGCTGCTGCTGGTGCTGCGGGCCGGCGCGGCCTACCCGTCGGAGCTGGTCGAGACCCTCGGCGTGGGCCGCACGAACCTGTCCAACCATCTCGCCTGCCTGCGCGGCTGCGGGCTGGTCGTCGCCACCCCGGAGGGTCGTCGCCAGCGTTACGAGCTCGCCGACGACAAGCTTCGCCACGCGTTGGACGACCTGCTCGACGTCGTCCTCGCCGTCGACACCGAGCACGTGCACCCCGGCGGCGCCGTCCGGGCGGCGGTGGAACCGGCGGCGGTGGAACCGGTCGTCGCGGCCTCGGTGGGGCCGGCGGGGGCCGGGGTGGGCATACCCGCCGAAGCCTCCCTGGCAGGTGTGAGCAAGCCATGACGGCGTCCGACCACGACGGCCACGGGCACGACGGCCACGGGCATGGGGTGGCGGCGGGGCGGGGGAGTGTGCGTCAGCGGCGACGGTTGTGGCTGGCGGCGGGGTTGAATCTCGCGATCGTCGTCGGGCAGGCGGTGGCCGGCTTCGCCGCAGGGTCCGTCGGCCTGCTCGCCGACGCCGGGCACAACCTGACCGACACGGCCGGGGTGGTGCTTGCGCTGGTGGCGTTGACGTTGTCGCGGCGTCCGCCGTCGGCGCGGCGCACGTTCGGCGGGGTGCGTTGGCCGGTGCTCGCCGCGCAGGCGAACGCCGCGGCGGTGCTGGTGGTGACGGCTCTGCTGGCGGTCGAGTCGTTGCGCCGCCTCGGCGAACACGGTTCGGTCGACGGCCCGGTGGTCGTCGCCGTCGCGCTGGCGGCCGCGGTCGTCAACGCGGCGAGCGCTCTGGTCATCCACGAACGCGACGCCGACCTGAACATCCGCGCGGCCGTGCTGCACCTGGCCGGGGACGCGGCGGTGTCGGTGGCGGTCGCCGCGTCGGGCCTGGTGATCTGGCTGGTCGGCGGCTGGTACTGGCTGGACCCGCTGGTGTCGCTGCTGATCGCCGTGCTGATCGCCGGGCAGGGAGTGAAGCTGCTGGTCAGCGCGTCGCGGGTGCTGCTGGAGTCGACGCCGGAAAGCCTGGACGTCGCCGCGGTGCGCGCGGACATCCTGCGCGACACCCATGTCCTCGACGTGCACGACCTGCATGTGTGGAGCCTGTCCGACCGGGTGTTCGCCGCGTCGGTGCATCTGGAGCTGGGTCATCTCGCCGGTGCGCAGGACGGTCATCCCAGCCTCGCGCAGGCGCGGGCGGTGTCGGATGGGATCAAGGCGATGCTCGCCGAGCGGTACGCCATCACCCACGTGACGATCGAGTCCGAGTGCGAGCCGTGCACCCCCCCGCACGACGATCCGTGCGGCATCTCCCGTGACCTGGGCGCAGACCGGGCAGCCGGCGAGCCACGCCGCGGCGGCGGTGAAGCACCGGGTGGTCGCCGTTCCCGGCGGTCCCGCGCCGCCTCGCTCCCCGAGCGGACGGTCTGAATTGCGGACGATCTGAGTTTCCGATTCGGGCGGGTCAGGTGGTCTGGCCGGTGGGCATGATGGTGATCTGCTGGAGGTTGACCCCGGGCGGCAGCGTCGCGAGGGAGCCGATGGTCCGCCCGCAGGTGGCGGGGTGGCTGCCGATGATGTTCATCAGCCCGGTGATGTTGAGGTCGATCTGGTGACGTCACTGGTCGGCGCGCAGTTGCTCGATCGGGGCGGGCAGCATGACGCCGGCGTTGTTGACCAGTAGGTCCGCGCCGCCGAACTGGAGGCCGGTCGCCACCCGCACGACCGCCAGCTCGCCGACCTCGTCGGGGAGCTCACCCTGCGTTCGCCGGAGTTCCCCGGCTGGTCGAACCGAGCTCACCGACGAGTGAGTCCCTGCGGCTACTCAGCAGCTGGTTCGGTGATCAGGCGGCCGCCTGTGCTCACCAGGGCAGGGTTCCGTCGGCGTCGAAGTAGCCTCCGGTGGGACCGTCGGGACCCAATTCACGATGCTCACCGCGGCGCTGTGCACCGCGCAGGAGTTCCCCCGGCGAGCTCGGTGACGACTACCGCCAGGAATTCCCTCCGCGACGGGAGTGCCCCACCACCCGGGGCGTGAAGGGTCCCCGGGGTCCTGTGTCATCTGCTCACCAGCACCGAAACCCTGCCCGCACCTTCCCGGCCGGCATCCCTCGGCCTGCGCGCGCCGCTCACCCTGGTAGGGGTGGGGCCGGAATACGAACGAGACGTGCCACGTCCTTGTTTCCCCGCTGGTAGAGGCCAGCGCGGGTTGCCTTTGGACCTCACCCCGCCCAAGGACGTCGTCGCCATTAGGTTGGACCTGGCCTCCGGAGCGCTGTTTCCCACCGCGCCGGTGTGACGCCCCGGCGGCCTAGGCTGAACGCATGGCTGATGCGGCGGGCCGGGTCGAGCCGTCCGGGGTGTGGGCCACAGCCGTGGGCGTGGCCCGGGTGAGGGCGATGGAGACGGCACGCGAGCAGCCGCTGTTCCGGGACCCGCTGGCGCTGGCCTTCGCCACGGCCGGCGGAAGAGGCCCCGGGACGCCGCCGCCCCCGCGCTCGGAGCCGGGATGGACAGCAGGGCCTTCCGGATGGACTGGCCTGCGGGGACCCGGCTGTTCGAGGTCGACACGGCCGAACCGCTGGGATTCAAGGCCTCGGTGCTGCGTCAGGAGCGGGCCGTTGCGCGCTGCGAGCGGATCACCGTCCCGGTCGACCTGCGCGAGGACTGGCCCGGCGCCCTGGCCGCCGCCGGGCACGATCCGGCGCAGCCGACGGTGTGGATCGCCGAGGGACTGCTGATCTATCTGCCCGAGGACGCGGTGCAGTCGCTGCTCGAACGGGTCGGCGCGCTGTCCGCCACAGGCAGCAGGATGGGCCTGACACTGGGCACGCGCGGTGTGGTCGAACGCTTCCGCGGGGACGCCGCTGCGGGATCGGCAGCGTCGATGTGGGTCTCAGAGATGCCGGCGGACCCGGTCGGCTGGCTGGACGGCCTCGGCTGGGAGACGTAGACCTTCACCCTGCGTGAGCGCGCCGTGGCCTACGGGCGTCCGGTGCTCACCCCATCGCAGCAGGACGAGGGCACCGGCGGACTGGTCTCGGCGGTGCGCGCGGCGCACTGAGCACGTCGAAGGCCGGCCTTCGACGGGGTCCCGCCGGTAATGCCGCTGGATTGAACGCTGAGGAATAATCTTGCCTGTCGCCGGAGGCGTCCCCTACGCCTCCGAAGACCGGATGGTCTGTTCGTCGTGCTCGCGCAGCATCCGCATGACGGTCGCGGGCGAGGGGTGCTGGCCCTTCTTCGCACCCGTGGTGATGACGAGCCGCTTGGCGATGTCGCGCAGACTCAGTTCCTGGCCGCGCAGGTGGAGGGCCATGGACAGCATGTCGTTGTCGGTGACGCCGGCGCCGCCGATGGTCTTGCCGCGCTTACGGGCGGACTCGTGACCTTCCAGGGCGCGGTCGCGGATGTACTCGCGTTCCATGCCGGACATGGTCGCCAGCACGGTGAAGACAATGCCGGAGGGATCGTGCGAGCCCTTCAGCTCCCCGGTGAGGAACTCCAGCCCGACGTCGCCCACTTTCAGCTCCTCGGCGAGCATGGCGAGTTCGATGCCGCGGCCGAGCCGTTTGTGTTCGTGGACGACGAGGGCGACGCGGACGCCTGAGGAGCGGATCTCTCCGGCGAGTTTGACGGCGGCCTCCAGTTCGGGGCGCTTGGTGGTGCGGGTGGAGATCTTCTCCGAGAAGACCCGGGTGACCCCGGTTTCGGCGAGGGAGCCCAGCTGCGCGTCGAGGGACTGCCTTGCGGTCGAGGCCCGTGCGTACCCGAGGCGGACGTGGCCGACCGGCTCGGTGCTGGCGCTCACAGGCCGGGGCAGCTCGGTCCACACTGAGCCGGGCTTGCGCACGGCGGGTGTCGGCACGCTGGGCACCTTGGCGAGCTGGGGCACGAGCCGGATAGCGGGCGGTGTGGTACTGGACGGCCACCTTGCCCTTGCCGGTCCGGCACGGCGAGCCTGCGGGGACCGTGCAGGTGGACATCGGGCAGGCGTGCGATTCCACGCGCTTGAAGTCGTCGCTCACGAGCCCATACTGTTTCATGAGGGTGTTTCAGCCGTCCAGTTATTTGAAACAACCCATGAAACATAAAACCGCAGCATGATCGACAGCTGACGCAGTGTTTCACGAGTGAACACCTATGAAAAAACTTCAGTGAGCCATTCCCGGCGTCGATTTGTGAGGTTGGGTAATTGTTGCGGGGTGTGAGTGTCTCTGGGGGCTGTGGCGACG
>NZ_CADCWT010000299.1 GCF_902806485.1 Candidatus Frankia alpina
TGGTGCCAGGCCCACCACATCATCTCGTGGATCGACGAGGGTCCTACCTGCCTCGACAACCTCGTCCTGCTCTGCGGCTGGCACCACCGCCACGTTCACCACCACCACTGGACCATCCGACTCGGCGCCGACCGCCGACCCGAATTCATCCCACCCTCCTGGGTCGACCACACCCAGACCCCCCGCCGAAACCCCTACAGCCAACCTCTCGACATCCTCCTCAACCCCACCCCGTTCGTCACCTCGGTCGGGAGCCATCCTCAGGGTGGATGTTGAGTCAAGGGCGGGAGGGCGTGGTCGTCGGGGCGCCCCCGCGGCGGGCGAGGTCGGAGTGGACCTCGTCGGCGCGCGTGATCGTCGACAGCAGGCGCAGCAGGTTGGCGACGATCCAGGTGTGCGACTCGACGCTCGCTCCGGCCGCGGCGTCCTCGACGAGCACGCTGCGGTAGCCGCGGTCGGTCGCGCCGAGGGCGCCAGCGAGCAGCGCCACATTTGTCGACACGCCGGTCAGGACGACCGTGTCGATCCGCAGGTTACGCAGGGTGGAGTCGAGGTCGGTGCCGTACTACATCGCCAGGCCCGAGCGGCGCGTGCTGACGTAGTCGCCGGACAGGGGTGCGACCTGGGGCATCGGCGAGGCCTGCGGGGTGCCGGCGAGCACCCGCCGTTCGCGGCGCACCTTCGCCGAGACCGGATTGGTGTCGCTGAACGCGCCGAAGTCCGACCGGTGCGCCACGTGGATGTGCACGACCGGCAGCCCGAGCGCGCGGAAGTCCGCGGCGATGCGCGGGAGTATGCCGCGCTCAGCGGCCTGTTCGGCCAGCCCGCCGAAGATCGTAAGCTCGGGGTCGAGGGTGCCACGCAGGCACTCGCTGACGATCAGTGCGGCGCGCTCGCCGCGGTCGAGTCCGTTGACCATGGTGCAGATCCGCCCGGCCGCTCAGATGCCCGCGCCCTGGGAGTCCCGGCTGTCTCGGTGCGCGTCGACCACGTCGACCACACCGGGCGCGCCGGAACCGCTGGGGAAGTCGGGTGCGCCGGGCGCGGAGGGGGCGGGGGCACGCAGGCGGGCGCGCAGGTCTGCCTTGCGGACCTTGCCGGCCGCGGTGCGGGGTAGCTCGGTGACGATCTCGAGGCGTTCGGGGGTCTTGTGCTTGGCCACGCCGACGGCGACGAAGTGCTCGACGAGCTCGCCGCGGGAGAGGCAGCGGCCGGGTTCGACGATGACGAACGCGCAGACCCGCTCGCCGCCCTCGGGCCGCGCATGACCGAGGTCGCCGGCGAGGTCTCCGACGGGATCCTGCTGCACGGCCTGTCCTCCGAGCGGTTCGTGCGCGAGGTGACCCTGCCGGCGCTGGAGCGGGGACTGGCGCGGGCCGGGCGCAAGCGCTCGGACGTCGAGCTGACCTTCCCCGCCCTGATCGCCACCGGGGACACCGCGCAGGAGCTGGCCGAGTCGGAGAAGAAGCTGCGCCAGCACTTCGCCTTCTACGCCTCGACCCCCGCCTACAGCGCGGTCCTGGAGCTGCACGGCTGGGGCGGCCTGCAGCGTGACCTGTACGAGCTGACCCGCGACGGCCGGTAGCAGGATCTTGGCTCGCTCGTCACCGAGGAGGTCCTGGAGGTCTTCACGACGCGGGGCACCCCGGAGGACATCCCGAAGCAGATCCGGACCCGCGTCGGCGACATCGCCGACCGGGTGAGCTTCTACTCGCCCGCTCCGATCAGCGCGGAGGTCATCTCCCGCATCCTCGCCGGCCTCAAGGCCTAACGCTGGTCCTGCGCGGTGGCGGGCCGCGGCGCGCCGGCCGGGCTGCGAGCCCGGCCCGGCCCGGCCGTCGCCTGAGCCTGATCGGGCCGAGGGGACTGGACGGGGATGTTAGTTGTGGCTAACTTCGTCTGGGTTAGTGCCCGCTAACGTGCGGGCGGTTCCGATGTGGTGCCGCCCACTGCTGCGGGAGGCGGGTGCGCGGGTGGACAAGGTGGTCGCGAGCGCGGCCCTGGCGGTGGCCGACATCCCGGATGGGGCGTCGTTGGCGGTCGGGGGGTTCGGGCTGTGCGGCATCCCGAGCGTCCTGATCGACGCGCTGCTGGCGGCCGGGGTCAGCGGTCTGGAGACCGTGAGCAACAACTGCGGGGTCGACGACTGGGGGCTCGGCCTGCTGCTGCGGGCGGGGCGGATCCGGCGGACGATCGGGTCGTACGTGGGGAGAACAAGGAGTTCGAGCGCCAGTTCCTCGCCGGCGAGCTGGAGGTGGAGCTCGTGCCGCAGGGCACGCTCGCCGAACGGCTGCGGGCGGGCGGGGCCGGGATCCCGGCGTTCTACACCCCGGCGGGGGTGGGCACGCAGGTCGCCGAGGGCGGCGTTCCGTTGCGTCACGACGCCTCCGGTCGCGTCGCGCTCGCATCGCCGCCGAAGGAGACCCGGGTGTTCGACGGCGCCGAGTACGTCCTGGAGCGGGGGATCGTCTGCGGCTTCGGGCTGGTGCACGCCTGGCGTGGCGACCGGCACGGCAATCTCGTCTACCGGGCGAGTGCGGCGAACTTCAACCCGCTGTGTGCGGCGGCGGGCCGGGTGACCATCGCCGAGGTGGAGGAGCTGGTGGAACCCGGCGAACTGGACCCCGGCGAGATCCATACCCCGGGGATCCTGGTCCAGCGGGTGGTGCACGCACCGGACCCGGAGAAGCGGATCGAACGCAGGACGGTGACGGCATGACGCTGACACGGGACGGGCTCGCCGCGCGGGTGGCGCGGGAGCTGGTCGACGGCCAGTACGTCAACCTCGAGATCGGGCTGCCGACCCTGGTAGCGGGCCATCTGCCGGCGGAGGTGACGGTGGTGCTGCACAGCGAGAACGGCATCCTCGGCGTCGGCCCCTACCCGACCCCGGACCGGGTCGACCCCGACCTGGTCAATGCGGGCAAGGAGACGGTGACCGCGCTGGCGGGGGCGTCGTACTTCGACTCGGCGACGTCGTTCGGGATGATCCGCGGCGGGCATGTCGACGTCGCGGTGCTCGGCGCGATGCAGGTCTCCGCGCAGGGCGACCTCGCGAACTGGATGATCCCCGGCCGGATGGTCAAGGGGATGGGCGGCGCGATGGACCTCGTGCACGGCGCGCGGCGCGTCATCGTGATGATGGAGCACGTCGCCCGTGACGGGACCCACAAGCTGGTGCGGGAGTGTTCCCTGCCGCTGACGGGCCGCCGCTGCGTGCACCGGGTCATCACCGATCTCGCGGTCCTCGACGTCGAACCCGGCCACGGCCTGGTGCTGCGTGAACTCGCGCCGGGTGTCACCCTCGACGAGGTCCGGGCCGCCACCGGCCCCGACCTCACCGTCCAGCTCGACTGATCCCGACGCTGATCGGCGCGCTCGGGTAGACCAGGTCCTCGGCCGGCTCGGGCGCGCCCTCGACCGTCCGGACCGGGACCACGCCCGCCCAGTGGGGCAGGGCCATATCCTCGGCGTCGTCCACCGGGCCGCCCGTCCGCGCCTTCAAGGTCACCTGAGTGGCCGGGTCGGTGAGCGCGACGGCGAGCACGGCGGTCGCGGCCAGCTCACGGCGGTTTGCCGGCCGGCAGGCGCCCGAGCGGCCCGACGCGGTCCGGTCGATGAACGCGGCGAGCACGGCACGCTTGTCGTCCTCGTCGAGCACGGGCGAGGCGAGACCACGGACCAGTACCGACCGGTAGTTCACCGAGTGGTGGAAGGCGGAGCGGGCCAGCACCAACCCGTCGAGCAGCGAGACCGTGACGCAGATCGGCAGGCGGCCGGCGCGGCCGGCGGCGAGCAGCCGGGCGCCCGCGGAGCCGTGGAGGTAGAGGGTGTCGCCGCGCCGGACATGCAGAGTCGGCAGGACGTGCGGCCAGCCGTCGACGACCAAGCCGACATGGCAGATCCGTGCCTCGTCGAGAACGGCGTGGATCCGTTCGGTCTCGTGATGAATCCGGTTCCGCGCTCGGGTGGGATCGAGATGTGCGGATCCGGCCGGCGGAGTCTCCATACGTGCAGCCTGGCATCGCCGCGATGCCCTGCCCACCGGATTTCCGTGTACACGGGGCGATGCCAACGCGTACCTGCTCCACCGGGTGGAACGGGATCCCGGACGGCTTCCCGACAAATCCTTCGATCCGAGCACGGAAACCGGACATACTGACCGCAAGCTGCAACATCGATCAAGCTGCAACATCGATCAAGGGGGCGTGCGTGTCAACAGGTAGGCGTCTCGGGCTCGGAGCCGGTGCTGTCATCGGAGTGTTGGCGGTGGTCTTCGGCCTGGTCGTGGGGGCGAGTGCGCTCGGTTCGTTCGCGTCGACGTCGGGCGGGCAGATCGCGGTGGTCCGCAACGGTGGCCCGTTCGACAATCACCGGATCCGCCAGATCATCGATCCCGCCTCGTCGACGACCTATGTTGGCATGTACTCCTCGACGCACAACTATCCGGCACAGCAGCGTTACTACACGATCACGTCCGTTGCCGGTGAGAGTGACCGGGGCACGGTCGATGTTGTGACGACACCGTCGAAGGACGGGGTGAGCATGGGGATCGAGGGAACGTTCTACTTCACCCTCAACCTCGACCACAACGTTCTACGCCGGTTCGACGACAAGTTCGGCACCAGGAAGTTCCCGCTGGCGAGCAAAGGTGGGAAGCTCTACTATGCCTGGTCGGGCGACGACGGCTGGTCCGCGTTCCTCGGCGCCATCATCCGGCCGGTCATCGACAACGACCTTCGTGAACAGATCAACAATTTCACCTGCGCCGACCTCGTCTCCTCCTGTGCACTGGTCCAGATGGGCGCAAACCAGCAGTCCGGGGCCCAGACGGCGCTTAACGCGGCGTCGAGTAACGGCAACATCCAGGCCGTCCAGGACGCGATCAACAAGTCGCTGGCCACCGACCTCAACACCAATCTCGGTGGCCCGTTCCTGGAGAACCTGCGATTCACCCTCGCTCGGGTCACGCTGCCGGCGAACGTCCAGGGGGCCGTGAACAGTGCCCAGGTCGCGTTTGCGCGGATTGCCGAGGCGCAGGCACGAGTCGCCGAGGCGAAGGCTGACGCGGAGGCGAACCGCCAGCGCCAGTCGGGCTATGC
>NZ_CADCWT010000300.1 GCF_902806485.1 Candidatus Frankia alpina
CTAGCTCTGGCGGAGGGCTACGGGCAGCTCGCACACCCGCTTCTCACCGACTCCCTCACTGCTACCACCGTGGCCGGTGGGGCCGTCTACGTGGGTAACAGGGTCCACCGGAGGTAGACATACCGCCAGCACCGCCGTCGGCTCGTCCAACCGCTCATGAGATCGCTGTCAGGGCCGCTACAGCTCCCGATCGGCGCGTCGGCGGACACGTGGCTGGTTGTCCCACGCAACCCAGCGAAGCAGGGGGCGATCACCCGGGTGAACCTGCCCGATCACTGGGCAGGCGAGGAGTACCAGCAGCTCGCCATCGCCCGCCTCGTCGACCGGTGGATCAAAGTACCCATGGAGGCTTCCCGCATCCACCTGACCTCAGCGCCGCGGTTCATGGAGTTCACCCCCACCCCCCAGCCCCCCGACGCGGCGACCTGGAGGCCATCCGACAACCCGTACGTCATGCACGTCGGCGACGGCCCCGGGAAGACGCCGATCTACGCCCGAACCGAGACCGACGTCCCCCACCTCGCCGTGGTCGGAGGCTCCGGAAGCGGAAAAACCACCACACTAACCGTCCCACTCGTCCACAACCGCACACACGGAGCGCTCGTCGACATCATCGACCTGAAAAGCATGAGCTTCACCGAAATCGGCGACGATCATCCAAACGGAATCGCCGGAGACCCCACCCTGCCATCGCGGACCGTATCCGGGGTACGGATCCACACGCGCATTGAAGACGCGATTCGTGCCCTCGCCGAGTTCGTCGCCTCCGCCACCGCCATCGCACTCATGCAACAGGAAGGGATATCAACGAAACATCTCCCCGCCAGGGTTCTAATCATCGACGAGTTCGGGTCGTTCGCCGGCGGCGCAAAACAATGGTGGACCGGCCCCGGCGGGCAGAAAAAGCAGTCACCGGTTCCGTTCTGGTTGCACGTCACTCTCATGCAAGGCCGTGCACTGGAGCATCGCATCGTACTTGGTGCCCATCAGATGTCGCTCACCCTGTTCGGCGGCTCCGACGCCCGCGACCTGTTCTCCGGCCGCATCCTCACTGGAACCTGTTCCGCACAGAAGTGGATCACGACCTACGGGCATGTCAAGAAGCCTGCATGGGATGCTGACGTCAAAGGGCGTGGCACCTACGGTCCGCTCGGCGAGCGCCCGGAGCTAGTCCAAATCGCCTACATTCCACAGGAAAAGGCCAATACACGGCTCCGGGAGCTACCGGAAGCGCCCGCGTGGTTCGACGCAGGACACTGCGCACCATGGATCACCGAAGAACGCATCCTCGAAGTCGAAAGCTCCTACGGGGCCGGACACTGGGTACCCGGATGGGGCCACCTGTTCGACGACGATGCCGACACCGACAGTGACGCCGAACAGGCCGCCGACACTCCTATGATGCTCACAGAGAGTGATCAGATTGCAGGCGTAACGGACCATGTCACAGTTACACTTATCAAGCCAGCATGGCACCCGTCCAGCACTAATGACCGCGACAGCCAGGACTCTGTCACAATCCCACCCGCAGCGGCGAACACGGACAGTAACGCCATGGCAGGGCGGATCACCCTTCCGGAAGCATGCCGAACAGGCGTGATCCAACTCCGTCCAGACGCGGCCCGCGCCGCACGCATGCGCGACCCCGAATTCCCAAAGGGCCAGAGAGAAGGACGAGACCAGACCTACACCACCGAAGAACTCCAAAACTGGCACCAGAACCGCACAGCAGTCAGCAAATAAACCGTTAGCAGTCAAAACACCACTCCAGGTCTCCACAGCCCGGGGGTGGTGTTTTGTGCGCTCACAGTCCCCGCCGCGGCATAGGGTCGGGACCGGGCCGATCGTCTCCACTCAGACCCTCTCGGTGCACGTCGTCGGCATAGATGGTCTGTCTCGCGAGCCGGGAGTGCATAGTCTTGTTGTAGGCCATACGCCGTCCGGGTCCGGTCTGTTTCGCGACATACATGGCGATATCGGCCGCGTTTAGTAGATCTTCACTCTTACGCAGGTCTGGGCCCGACAGGGCGAGACCGACGCTGCCGGTCAGCACGATGGAATGCTTTCGCAATCGGCTTGGTGACTTCAGGGTCGCGAGTACCCGATCGGCGATGACCTCAAGATCCACGATGCTGCCCACGTCCTCGGATAGAACGGCGAACTCGTCGCCGGCGAGCCGTCCTACCAGATCGCCGGGCCGGACCGCACGCCTCAGTCGGGGCGCGATGGTCTGCAGCAGCTCATCACCTACCTGGTGGCCGAAAGTATCGTTGACTGCCTTAAACCCATCCAGGTCGATAAAGAGCACTCCGACGCGCCTGTCGTCGTGGTGGGCGCGACGCAGCGCGCGTTCGAGGTGGTCGAGTAGCGCAGTGCGGTTAGGCAGACCAGTAAGTCCATCATGAAGGGCCTGGTAGCGGACCTCGTTTTCCATCCGGAACCGAATGGCCGCCGGGCCGAGTACGGCGGCGACGGAGTCGACGAGCTGGACATCCTGCTCGGTAAATGGCTTCGTTCCCACCGGCCGTCTGATCTCAATCAACGCAAGCGGTTTATCCGGCCGTCCGACGGGGACCACTAACCTCCCGGTGCCCGCAGTAACCCCAGCGCCGCCCGTATCCTCCACCGGGCCAACCCGAGTCGCCGCGGAGGGAGCGCGCCGATCCTCGCGGACAAGTAGGCCGACGCAGTCGCCGACCTCGTCCAACTCGTAAACCTGGACGAGGTCGGCGCCGAGATGGTCAATCAGTGCCATCACGGCCCGCTCCCACAGCACGTTCGGGTCCTGGGCCTCCAACGCCCGTTGGCCGAGGTCGGCGACGAGTGCCTGTTCTTCGGACCGGAGCTGCAGCTCGGCCATTGCCTGCTGTCGCTCGGTGACATCGGTGGCCACGGCGGCAATGAAACCTACCTTGCCATCGGCACCCGATATGGGCACAAAATGCATGTCGAGATACCGCCCAAACATCTCGAAGATCTCATAGACGCGCTCCCCTTTCAGAGCCCTTTCCAAGATTGAGATACCCCGGGGATGGTCAGCGAACGACTGAAAAATCGAAGTCTCGCGCGCTTCCGATAGCCTCACTGCAGATTCAGGGTTCACAGTTCCTTCACTTATCAGAACCCGTCCGTTTCGGTCCACCAAGAACATCGACACCGAGGTGTTCTCGACCACAAGTCGCAGCCAGTTTGGCGCCGCAATCTCCTCGGACATATCCTGTAGGTAGGATAGGAAATATTGCTCGCCGTCCGAATCGGCGAGCAGTGCAGTGGTGCACATGGAGTGTACGACCGTCCCATCCGGTCGCCGCAGGCGCACCGCCATCCGCCCTCTAGACTGCCCCGTCGTGAATCGAATCCGGGCCTGGGCGGCCCAGCGTTCGCGGTCCTCGGGGACGGTAACGTCCTCCCAGGTCAGTCCGACAACCTCGGCCTCCGAGCGACCAAGGATAGCGCACGCTGCCCCATTCGCACATCTGATGCGATGATCCCGAATGGCCGTCTCGGCGACAGCGATATCCAGCACCTCGAACAGGTCTGAACTCTCCCCCCTCGTCACAACCACTCACCCACTCAGTCCACGACTGGTCCAGTGACCTTCTACCCCGAACGCGGCCGTTAGTACTCCAGCTTGACCGCGCGTCCGGGGCCACCTGCACACGACCCGTGCGCGAAGTGGACGAGGGCCAATCCGGGGCTGCCCGAGTAGGCGTACGAAGCGGACGAGGGGCCGCATATGTTACATACCGCGACTACGTTCCGGCAGGCTCGAAGCGACCAGAACGGGGCGCCAGGGCCATTTCCCAGGCGCATCCTTGCAGGTCAGGGTAGTTTCCCATGTTTCCCAGTGATCATTTTAGGTAGTGGTGCGCGAGGATGTGTCGGACACCGCCGGCGATCGACGGAAAGTCACCAGAAATCGGCCCGTCCGCCGACAAGATCACCGGCCCCAGGGGCCAGCCGGACACCGGAAAACCGCCACGCGCCACACAGGCCGGCCAAACCCCCGCCACCGCCCCCCCTTCTCGCAAGCCGACTCCACCACAGGCCGTCCACGGCACGCACAGGCCACGCCACGAGGTACCCCCGGCTGTCACACCATGCGCAGACCGCCCCAGCAGACAAAGATCAAAAACTGGTCGAAAGCTCCTACGGAGCAGGCCGCTGGGTACCCGGATGGGGCCACCTGTTCGACGACGATGCCGACGCTGACAGTGACGTCGAACGGGTCGACGACACTCTCGCGATGCTCACGGAGAGTGATCAGATTGCGGGCGTAACGAACCATGCCACAGTCACACTCACCAAGCCAACAGGGCACCCGTCCAGCACCGATGACCGTGACACCCCGGAAAGCGTAACGAAGAACGTCGCGGTTCCACCCACGGTGGCGAACACGAGGGTAGCGCCACTGCGGAGCTGATCACCCTCCCGGAGACATGCCGAACAGGCGTGATCCCACTGAAGCCAGACGCCGCCCGCGCCGCGCGCATGCGCGACCCCGAATTCCCGAATGGCCAAGGAGAAGGGCGAGACCAGACCTACACACCCGAAGAGCTCCAAAACTGGCACCAAAACCGCACAGCAGCCAACCGGTAAGCCGCCAGTAACCGAACCCCCACAGGCAGGCCCCACGGCCCACCGGTAGGGGTTCGCGCATCCACCACGCGGCGACACGGAGCCAGGATCGGGGAGTAGGATCTTTTATACTAAGGAGGCATTTATTATGGCATCCGAAACCGGAAGCCTGGATTCGAAAACCGATCGATTTTCGGCTGGATGGATACACGTCAGCCGCCGCCACCGCTACCGCCACCAGCGACGGCAGCGCCGCCTTTCCATATTTGCAGCTATTGTCGCAGTTTCTATCACAACAGCTTCGGTGACTGTCGTGGGCGATTCGCCAGCGCTCGCCGCCCTACCCATAGGGGATGGGATCGGAGAGACAAGCCCCCTCCCCCCCTCCGGCGGTTCCGACTATTTTGTATTTATTACAACCCATGGATCTCCACTATGGGTTGCAGCCGCAAGAATATATGACGA
>NZ_CADCWT010000301.1 GCF_902806485.1 Candidatus Frankia alpina
CGACCGTGGCACGTGACCGGCTGGCTAGGATGTTGCGCGGCGACGCGGAGACCGCCTTCAGCGTGGAGCTGACGGCGAGTGCGGATGACCTGAGCCTCGAGGTCGAGGGCATCGGGCCCGTCGCGTTCCCGGTGCAGCCCGCGCAGGCCCGCAAGCTCCTCGGCCTCGGCCAGCCCGCCCGGTTCGGCCGCGGCGAGGAGACGCTGACCGACCCGGGCGTCCGCGACACGTGGGAGATCCCGAAGGATCTCGTCCGCGCCAGGTGGGACGACGACGCGCTGAACGTCATCCTGACCGCGGCGAAAGACGAGCTCGGCCTGCCGATCGCCGCCGAGCTGACCGCCGATCTTCATTCTCTTCTGGTGTACGAGCCGCGCCAGTTCTTCCTCGCCCATCAGGACACCGAGAAGGAGGACTCGATGATCGGCACCCTAGTGGTGACGCTGCCGTCCAGCTACACCGGCGGCGAGCTGGTGGTGCGGCACCTCGAGGATCGGGTGGCCTACCGGGGGTCGAAGACAGAGCTGTCGGTGGTCGCCTTCTACGCCGACTGCAGGCACGAGGTCCTCGAAGTGCGGTCGGGGTACCGGATCGCACTCACCTACAACTTCCTGCTACGCGGGGACACCGACTTGCCGGCGGGCGACGAGGGAGCAGTCGCCGAACTGGCCGATTTCCTTCGCGAGCACTTCAGCACACCGGTGCCCACCTATCGCCCCGAAGCCGCGGCCTTCCCGCCGAACCGGCTCGTCTACCTCCTCGACCACGAGTACACCCCACGCGCGCTGGGCTGGCGTGGGCTGAAGGGCGCCGACGCCGCTCGCGTGTCCCTGCTGCGGGCCGCAACCGAGCGGGCGGGGTACGAAGCCGTCCTCGCGCTCGCCGATGTCAAGACGACGCACAGCACCTACGAGGCAGATGACGACTACGGGTACCGACGGCGTTACTGGGATGACGACGAGGAGGAGGGCGAGGACGAGGACGGCGAGGATTCTGACGGCCCGGCCGACTACGAGATCCAGGAGCTGATCGACGCCGACGTCACGCTCACGCACTGGACCGGTCCGCACGGCGACCGGCTGGAAGCGACCTCGCTGGACGTCGGCGCCGAAGAGGTGTGCGCGTCGACCAGGACGGATGACCTCGAGCCCTATGCCTCGGAGTACGAGGGCTACATGGGAAACTGGGGCAACACGTTGGACCGCTGGTACCACCGGGCGGCCGTTGTCGTGTGGCCCCGCGAGCAGGCCTTCGCCAACCGTGCCGAAACGTCGCCCGCCTGGACTCTTGACGCGCTCACCGAGATGGCGCTGGCGGGCGACGTGTCGGGCGCGAAGGCCGCTGCGGCGACGCTCGAACCGTTCTGGGACAGCGCTCTGCGCGCACGGTCGCCGCAGGACAAGGACAGGATCTCCGAGACGTTCGGCAAGGCGCTGCGAACGGCGGACGCCGTGGCGGACGCGGCGATGCTGCTGCGCCCGTTCCGGGTCGAGAACCTGACCGCTGACGACGTCACGCCCTTCGGAAAACTCGCCAGCCGCTACGGCCAGCAGTGGACCAGCGACCTGCTGCGGGGGTGGGCCGGCGCGGCCGAGCCGACCTGGGCCATCCGCGGACCGGAACGCAGCCAATGGGTGGCGGACCTCGCTCCCCGGCCTGTGCGCGGGGCTGCACGCCGCGCCCGGTGCCGGCGCGATGGCCGCGCGGCTGCTCCTCGACCTGGCGTGGAAGTGGCTCGGCGAGGCCATCGACATCGCGGTCAGGTCGTCGTCCCCTCGTTACCGTGACAGCGACCTCGACAACCTGGGCAGGCCGCTCGCGTCAGTGCTGACGGCCGCCGCCGCGACCGGGACGGCGAGCACTCGGACCACGGTGGCCGCATACCTCCGGCAGCAGCCGGACGCGGTCACCGCGCTGGAAATGCCCGCGCTGCGCGCCGCGACGGGCCTGCCCGGCGACGGCCTGCCCGCCGAGGCAGGCTTCGGCGACCTGGCCGCGGACTGCGCGGCGCGGCTGCGGGCCCGGCTGGCCCTCCCGCGGCGCACGTCCACCGACTGGTCGATCACGCTGTCCGCGGGCGGCTGCGGCTGCGGCTGCGACCTGTGCGACACCTTGCGCGCGTTCCTCTCGGACCCGGACCGGCGCACCCTCGAATGGCCGCTCGCCGAGAAGCGCCGGCAGCATGTCCACTCCCGCATCGACGCCGCCGAACTGCCCGTCAGCCACGCCACCCGGCGGCAGGGCGCCCCTACACGCTCGTCCTCCACAAGACCGACGCGCTCTTCACCGACGAGGCCAAAGCACGGGACACCGACCAGGCGGACCTGGACTGGCTGGCAGCCGAATGGCACGCGGCACCCGACCCCTCGGCCCTCGGTTAGCCGCCGGGCACCCGGGCACCACGACCCCAGCCCCAGGGCGCGCGCTCCTTCTGGCGGACGATCCGTGCCGATCAGACCGCCATGAGGCCGCCGAGTCCCCAGCCCGCCTCGGGCGGCGGCATCGGCGAAGCCGATCACGATGACCGGGGAGCGCAGACGCTTCCATGTCAGCCCAACCGTGATGGTCTCGACGCCGCAGATGGCGCCGGTGGTGTCGCTGTGGCCGCGAACGGTGCAGCTGCACTGCCAGCCCACAGAGGCGTCGAGCACGGGGTAGCGCACAGTGTCGAAGATGTTCTCGATCGTCAGGTCCGATATATGGTTACGGAGAGTGTCCGCAAGGTGGCTGTCGGGGCTAGGCGGGTCCGATGGGCGACAGCCCACCCAGGCTCCGCTGCGCCGGGTCGGCATCAAGAAGTCGAGGATTTGCTAAACTCCACGCCGTGGACGAGTGGGAGGTCCGCGTCACAGACGAGCTCCTGGGCTGGATCAGCGAACTCGATTCAAGATCCATGACTCTTGTCGTTGACTCGATCGATCGGCTGGCCGATGCCGGACCGAGCCTGGGCCGCCCCCTCGTCGACCGCCTGGCTGGTTCCAAGATTCACAACATCAAGGAGCTCAGGCCCGGCTCTGCCGGCTCCTCGGAGATCCGGATCATCTTCGTCTTCGATCCCTGGCGCTCGGCGATCCTGCTGGTAGGCGGCGACAAGTCAGGCGACTGGTCCGGCTGGTACCGCGAGGCGATCCCACGGGCGGAACAGCTGTACGTCGAGTACGTGAAGGAATGGGAAGCCGAGGAGGGCAAGTCATGACCAGGTTTCCCAGGTGGAGCGATGTCCGCGCCGGGCTCGTCGCCGACGCCGGCGGTGAGGAGGCGCTGGCCGAGGCCCGTCGGCGCAACCAGACGTACATCGACGGCCGCCGGCTCGCGGAACGGCGCAGGCTCCAAGGCCTTACCCAGACCGAGGTCGCCGAGCACATGGGCGTCGCCAAGAGCCGCGTGTCGCAGATCGAACGCGGCGAGATCTCCACCGTCGACGTCATCGCTCGCTACGTCCAGGCCCTCGGCGGCCAGATCCAGATCACCGCGGTCTTCGGCGACGACCTTTACATACTGCGCGGCACCGACACCCCGGCCGCGTGACAAGCCGACAGGCACTGCGGGTAGTGCCGGTCGGATCGCTCTTGCCATGCAGGTACAACGCGTGCGGCCGGCCAACGGTCGCGTCGAGCACCGGATAGTAGATCCGGTCGCAGAACTTGCAGAAAGTCGCGTCCGTCGCGCGATCACACCACGTGGTTCTCGGAACCCTGTGGTCCGCGGCCTCGAGAACCGCGGGGCGTCCTGACGCCGCACTTCCCGGCCGGCCTCCGGCAGGCAGGACGAGAGAAACCCACCCGTGCCTGCTACCGGGTGACGATGACCGTCGCGCGGTGTCCGGCAGCGTTCCTGAGCTTGGTGTCGCCGGTGAGCAGGTCGCAGCCGAGTGCTTCGGCGAGCGCGATGTAGGCGGCGTCGTAGGCGCCGAGGTTGTGCCGCAGCTCCCATATCCGGGGGTGGTAGGGCCAGACCGGATGACGGATGATCCGCAGGCGCGCATAGTCGGCCAGCATCTGCTCGCCGCGATGGTCAGTGATCTTCTTTCCGGTGGCAAGCCCGCGGACTGTTGACGCGACCTCGACGTCGAGATGGTGCGGGGCGTGCAGCGTGCGCGGGGCGGACAGGCGCTGCCGGAGCACCTCGTCGCCCTCGCGGACGGACAGCACATCAATGACGAGCGAGCAGTCAACCACGTACGTGAGGGTCAACGCCGCCCCTCGTCGCGCGCCGCGAGAATGTCGTCCATGGTGAGCTCCACCGGTTCCCTGTCGCGGGCGATGCGGGCGATGACCTCGGCGTTGGTCTCCGTCGCCGCGTCGGCATCCATCAGGTCCCGCAGGTACCCGGACAGTGACTGGCCGAGCGATCTGGCGCGCTCGCGCAGGATCGCGAGCGTCGTCGGATCGACATCGCGCACCTGGATGATGCCCCCGTCGGCGGACTCGCTCACATATCCACGCTACCACGTATTCATGCATGGCGCATGAATGCATCCTCGGTGCCCCACCAGGCCCGAGCGCTACGGCATCAGGCTCGCCGCCGTGCTGGCGCCCAGCTCCCAGCAGGCCTCGCGTGCAGCAGCGTCCACCTCGCCGACGATCGACAGAGGCTCGCGTAGGCGCCTCCACTTCAGCCCGGTGGCGATGGTCTCGATCCCACGGATCGCACCGGTCGTGTCGCCGTTGCCGTGGACGTAGAACGCATCTGGCCGGCCAATGGTCGCCTCGAGCACGGGATAGTAGATTTGGTCGCAAAAGTAATGGAAAGTCGGATAAGCCGCGCAGCGGCGAGCTCGGCCTCGGATCGCGGCCGCGGCCGCGATCCGAGGTTGCCGAGATCAAGGAACTTCCGCCGACTTTCCCGATGCGTCGAACCGGCATGGCCTGCGAGGAGGACCATCGAAGTATCAGTTGATCGGGGGACCATGGCGGTGTTCGGCTACCTCGCGCTAGGCGTCATCTTGGTAGTCGCCGCCACGATGGCGGGATGCCTGTATATCGAAGCTATTCCGAAACCGCCAGGTTGATCCTTTCGAAACTCGGGTGACGGTCAGCGAA
>NZ_CADCWT010000302.1 GCF_902806485.1 Candidatus Frankia alpina
TCACAAATCGTTGCCGGGAATGGCTCAGTTCCTCATCGAGTTCGAGCGGCGCATAAGGCAGGTCCAAGACTCGATCGCGGAGCACCACGAGAAAATAGAAAAAACCGTGCAGCGCCGTTTCACCGAGATTGGTGGGATTGCGGAACTGTTCAGCCTTGTGGAGGCCTCGGCGGTGCGCACCGATGCCGTCGTCCAGTTTCTCCGCAACGCGGTCGCGATCGGGGAGTCGCCCGAATTACGGCAAGAGTTCGCCCATGCGGAGATTCGTCGGATGTCCGAGTTCATGCGTGAGCTGGAGAGCGGGAACGCGACCTATTTCGGCGAGGACCGGGACTGGTTGCTCGGCTTGACCCGGGAGGCCAAGCAATCCATCGACGCCATCAGCCTGCCCTCCGTCGACGGCGGCGTGCATGGCTTCGCGGACGGTTTCTGGGAGAGCGATCTCGGTCATCGCTACCTGGAATGCCAGCGCGAGGCGTCCGAGCGTGGCGTCCGGATCCGACGCATCCTCGTGCTGGAGCGGCAGAGCCTCACGGTTGAGGACAACCTGCACGGTCTGTGCTTCCGCCAGGCCAGCCTCGGAATCGAGGTGCGCACGTTGCACCCGGCGTCGATTCCGCTGGGCGCCGGCCGTGCCCTGCTCGACGTCATCGTCTTCGACGGCGTCATGGGGTATGAGGTCACGCCCGGAGCCCATGCGGGCACCGCCCTGCCGCCGACGATCGTCAACACCCGGCTCGTGCTGCGAGCGGACGTCGTGCAGGCCTACCGGCTTCATTTCGACGAGCTGTGGCAGGCGGCCGAACCCTTCGACCCGACCGCACCGCAGGCCGCCTGAGCCGGTGTCCCGGTCCCGGCGGAGTCAGCGCGCGCGCGGGGGCAGGAAGCGGTACATGACGTAGAGGTCGACGTTGCTGAGCCAGGGGTGGCGGAACGCGGCGGGCAGCGTGCCGACCTGGCGGAACGCCAGCGACCGCCACAACGAGACCAGCCTCGGGTTGGCGGCGACGACGTGCACCTGCATCGCCTGATAACCGAGGCCGGTGGCGTATTCGATCATTTCCTCGGCAGCCTGGCGGCTCACGCTTTCCCAGTGACCGCTGGCACGCCCACGGGTGGGGGACGCAGGGCCACCGTAGGGCCCGTGGTCGTCATACTGGCTGCTGCCGGTGCGCGGCCCCCCTTGGTCGATCCGCTTCGGGTCGACCAGCAACATGGCCTGCACGACGTGGTCGCCGAGACCCGGCAGGCTCGGGGTCAGCAGCGCGGTCGCGACCACGGTCCTTGCGTCCAACCCCTCGTCCCGAGGGTCGTCCAGCCCCTCGTCGGATGCCGCGTCCTGTTCCATGACCAGCACCGCGGCCGGCCGCGGGAGCATCCAGACGGCTCGGGCGGCCTCCTCGCCGGTGTCCGGTTCCCAGGGGCAGGTCTCGCCCTCGATCACGACGGCTCGCCAGACCGGCCAGATCGTGTCCCAGTCCTCCGGGGACGCCCGCCGTGTGCGCACCTGTCCGATCCTGCCCGTTCGCGGCATCGTTCGGGTAACGACGCTGCGACACCGGCCCTCGCGGACTGGCGTGAGCGCGCCGAGATCTGATCGTGGACGGCCGGCGCCGGATGGGTCGGCGCCGGGTGGGTCAGCCCCGCGGGATGTCCCGCCAGGGTTTTCCGGTGTCGACGCGGACGTCGCCGGGCAACCGAAGCACCCGCTCGCCCAGGACGTTGCGCAGGATCTGCGACGTTCCGCCCTCGATCGTGTTCGCCCGCGCCCGCAGGAACCGGCGCTGCCAAGGCGTCGGCGGGGTCGTCGTAGGAGTCGTAGAGGGTGCCCTCGGGGCCGAGCATGTCCATGCAGAAGTCATAGATCTTCTGGTTCAGCTCGGCGCCGACGAGCTTGCCGATGGACGCCTCCGGCCCAGGCGGCCCGGCGGTGCGGGCGACCCGGGCGCGCTCCCCGGTGAGCCGGTACGCCTCGGCCTGCGTCCACAGGTCGGCCAGCCGCAGCCGCAGCGCCGGGCTGTGCAGGTCGGGCCGGTCCCGCCACAGCCCCAGCGCGTCGGCGATCGTGCCGGAGTCGCGGCCGAGGGCGGAGTCGCCGATCGCGGATCGCTCGTTCATCAGCGTCGTCATCGCCACGTTCCAGCCCTGGCCGACGTCGCCCAGGCGCTGGGCGTCCGGGATGCGCACGCCGGTCAGGCAGACCTCGTTGAACTCGGCCTGGCCGGTCGCCTGCCGCAGCGGCCGGACCTCGACGCCGGGGGCGTGCATGTCGACGATGAAGTACGTCAGGCCGCGGTGCTTGGGCAGATCCGGGTCGGTCCGGGCCAGTAGCAGCGCCCAGCTCGCCAGGTGCGCGAGGCTCGTCCACACCTTCTGGCCGTCGACCACCCACCCGTCGCCGTCGCGTACCGCGCGGGTCGACAAGCCGGCGAGGTCGGAGCCCGCACCCGGCTCGCTGAACAGCTGGGCCCACATCTGCTCGCCCGTGTACAGCGGGCGTAGCAGCTTCGCCCGCAGCTCCTCGCCGGCGTGACCGTGCAGGGTCGGGCCGGCCATCCCGACGCCGATCGGGTTGTTCAGGAACGGGTCGGGCCGCCCACCGGCCGCCAGGATCGCGTCGGCGGCCGCCTGCAGCCCGGCGGGCAGCCCGAGGCCACCGAAACCGACGGGGAAGTGCACCCAGGCCAGGCCCGCGTCGTAGCAGGCGCCGAGGAACTCCGCCGTCGTCGCGGTGGCCGGGTCGCCGATGCCGTCGAGCACTGCGCGGGCGGTCCGTTCGACCCGCCCCCGGTCGTCGTCCTGTGAGGTCCCCGCCGCAGGCCAGGGCATCGGCCGTCTCGGCGCTCATCGCCGTCTCCCGCCTGTCGTTTGTCGCGTCATCCGTGCCGATGGCCCGTCTGCGTGCTTCCGGCGTTACGACGTGCCGGCCTCGTCGAGGACGAGCTGGGCCAGCCGCTCCTGGTGCGCATCGGCGCTGCCGAACAGGGCCGCGTCGGTGTAGGCGCGCTTGAGATACAGGTGCGCGGGATGCTTCCAGGTGAAGCCGATTCCGCCGTGCACCTGCACGGCCATCGCCGCGACCTGGGTGAAGGCCTTCGAGCAGACCGACTGCGCGAGGCTCGCCGCGATCCGCGGGTCGTCGGTGCCCTCGTCGAGCGCCCGCGCCCCGTGGTAGGCCACCGAACGGGCCTGCTCGACCAGCACCAGCATGTCGGCACACAGGTGCTTGACCGCCTGGAACGACCCGATCGGCCGGCCGAACTGCAGCCGGGTCCTGGCGTATTCGACGGAGAGATCGAGCAGGTACTGGGCGGCGCCGACCTGCTCGGCGGCCAACAGCACGGCGGCGGTCTCCGCGGTGGTGGCGAGGACGGCCGCGGCCTGCGGCGCCGCGGCGAGCAGCCGGGCCGGGACGTCGTTGAAGCTGACGGTGGCCTGCCGGCGGGTGAGGTCCATCGTCGGCGTGGACTGCCGGACCAGTCCTGCGGCGTCGGCGTTCACCGCGAACAGCCCGATGGTGTACCCGTCCCCGTCCCCGTCCCCGCCGCCGATCGCCGCGGCGACCAGCAGGAGGTCCGCCGCGGCGCCGTCCAGCACGTGTGTGACGGACCCACGCAGCGTGTGCTCGGCGGTCGCGGTGCCGCCCGGCGAGGAGGTGCCGCCCGGTGAGGAGGCGCTGTGGCGGACGGTGGCGGTCACGGTGACGGCGGTCGGGTCGAACCCGCCCCGGTGCAGCGGCGCCGCCAGCGCGGCGGAGGTGCGGCCCGCGACGAGCCCCGGCAGCAGCTCCGCCCGCGCCGCCTTGTCGTTCAGGCCTCCCAGCACCGTGGCGCCGAGGATGATCGAGCCGAGCAGCGGCCCGCACACGAGCGCCCGGCCCAGCTCCGCGATCACCACCGCCTGGGAGACCAGCCCGTCGCCGACGCCGTCGTACTCTTCGTCCGTGGCGAGGCCGAGCACACCGAGTTCCTCGCCGAGCCGGGACCAGACGGCGGGATCGTGGCCGAGCGGCGACGCCATCAGCCGCCGGACCTCCTCCTGCGGACTGAGCTGCGCGGCGAACGCACGTACCGTCCGGCGCAGTTCGACCTGCTCGGCGGACCAGGTGAACTCCGAGCTCATGGGCCACTCCCCGCATGGACGACAGGACACCTCGGATGCCGACGCGACCCCGCCACCGATCCTGCGATCGTCTCCGCGCCCACCGTGAGCCCGACCGGCCCCGACCCTTCGGCGGGGCCCGGAGTCGATGGACGGCCGGGCAGCAGGATGACGTGCGGAGTGTGAGCTATGCCGCATCTCGCCATCCGACCTAAACAGGTTGTCCAGACCGCAGTCAACAAGTACGCGGGATCGTCGGGCGGGGCCGGTCACCCGTGGATTGATCCTCCGTTGAGGAGCGGTGTCGCCCGTGGCCGCCGCGCCCCGTGACAGTCATCCGGACGACGTTCTCGACCACGGAATGCTGCCGGAGGCCCAGGCTGCCGGGCTGGATCGACGGTGTGACAACCGAATCGCCCGTTCTACGGCGTCGTTGTCGGTGGGCTGACTGCCGGCCCGTACGCTGCAGTCTGACCGTCGGCCGCGCGGGTCGTCGAACGGGGACGGGAGCGAGCAGCGCATGATCGACCGGGACGAGGCGTTCGAGTCGGCTCTGCCCGATCTGTCCGAGATTGACCTCGCCGATCTTGGTGATTTCGGCGACCTAGGCGACTGCTCCCATCCGCGGCTGCGTGACGCCTTGGCGAGGCTCCGGCAGGAGGCCGTGCGCCCCGCCGACGCCATGTCCGGCTTCACCTCGAGCATCCGGCCCGGCAGCGGTCTCTGACCGTACGAGCTCGTTCCGCTACGGCGGGGGCGGATCGATCTCAAGGTCCACCCGCTCGCCGTCGCGTGCTCGAACACTGACCGGATGGTTGGCACCGAGTCCCGCCTCAAGATTTTCGAGAATGTCCACCTGCAGACCCCGGGTCAAGGAAGCTATTCCGAAACCGCCAGGTTGAT
>NZ_CADCWT010000303.1 GCF_902806485.1 Candidatus Frankia alpina
GCGCCCGACACGCCTTCGCCCCCGTCGAACTCGCCCCAGGGATATCGGCCCCCTTCCCGAACGGCGTGCCCGAACTGGACGGGCATCGCGCCGGAATCCGAGGCCCGGCACCCACGCTCCCCACCGAATCCTCAGCACCGCAGAGCTGGGCCGCCCGGCCAGCCCCGGGCCCGCGGGACACCTCCGGCGATCCGGGCAGCCGGCCGCTCGCCGGACTGCGTGTCCTCGACCTCGGTGTCATCGTCGTCGGTGCTGAGCAGGGGCGACTGCTCGCTGACCAGGGCGCCGACGTCATCAAGGTCGAGAACGACGCCTTCCTCGACGGCAGCCGCCAGGCCCGTGACGGCAGCGTCATGACGGTGACCTTCGCCGCCGGCCACCGCAACAAGCGCAGCCTCGGCCTCGACCTGCGTTCACCACGGGGGAAGGACCTGTTCCAGCGGCTGGTCGCCGACACCGATGTCGTGCTCACCAACTACCGTCCCGAATCCCTCGGACTCGGCTACGACGTTCTCAGAACCGTCAACCCGGCCGTCATCGTCGTGGACAGCTCGGCGTTCGGTTCCACCGGTCCGTGGAGCCGCCAGCTCGGGTACGGACCGTTGGTCCGCGCCTGCGCCGGCCTGACCGCGCAGTGGCGATACCCCGGCGAAGCGGATGGATTCTCCGACGCACTGACCGTTTACCCGGACCACGTCGCCGCCCGCATCGGCATCGCCGGCGTCCTCGCGCTGCTGATCCGCCGCCGCCGCACCGGGACCGGCGGAACGGTGAGCGTCAGCCAGACCGAGGTCATGCTCGGCCACGCGGCCGCGACAGCCGCCGACAAAGCCCTCGTCCGCGCCGGCGCCGAGGTCGAAGGACCCACCGAACCCGACGCGCCCTGGGGTGTGTTTCCCACCGCCGGAGACGACGACTGGTGCGTCGTCACCGTCCGCGGCGACGACGACTGGCAGGCACTGTGCCGAGTCCTCGACCGCGATGATCTCGCCGCCGAACCCGCCCTCACCAGCGCGAACGGACGCGCCACCACCCGAGATCGGATCGACGCCGCCCTCGTCGACTGGCTCGCCCAGCACGACGCCGTCGAGGCCATGAGCCTGCTGCAGGCGGCCGAGATACCCGCCGGAGCGATGCTGCGGGTCTCCGAGCTGCCCTCGTTCCCCTACTACACCGAGCGCCGCCTGTTCCGGCTGTCCGGACACCCACACATCAGACAGACCTTCTACCTGGAGAACGCACCCGTCCATTCCGCACGACTACCCGACCCACCCGATAACCCCGCCCCCCTACTCGGCGAACACACCGAACAGATCCTTCGGGAGACACTCGGCCGCACCGACAGTCAGGCCAACACGTGAGCACACCGGACAGTCTCGATCCCGGCACTCCGGTTCTGGTTGGAGTAGGCCAGTACGCGGAGCGGGTGAGTGACCCGGACTACCAGAGGCTGTCCGCGGTGGGGCTGGCCGCGGCGGCGGCCCGGCGGGCGGTCGCCGATGCCGATGTCGATCCGGCCGCGATCGACACGGTGGCGGGGGTCCGTCAGTTCGAGATCTCCGGCCCGCGGGCGAAGGCCCCGCTGGGCCGGTCGGACAACTACCCGCGCTCGGTCGCCGCCCGCCTCAGCGCGAACCCGGCGCGGGCCGTGCTGGAGGTCGTCGGCAGCCAGTCGCCGCAGCACCTCGTCAACGAGTTCGCCGCCGCCATCGCGACCGGCGCAGGAGAAGAGGTCGTGCTGCTGTTCGGCTCGGAGGCGATCTCCACCGCCCGGGCGCTCGCGGACGCCCCCGACCGGCCCGACTTCACCGAGCACGTCGGCGGTCAGCTCGACGACCGCGGCTACGGACTGGCCGGGCTCAGCTCCCGCTACCACGCCGCCCACGGCCTGCTCGGCGCGCCGAGTCAGTACGCGCTGTTCGAGAACGCCCGGCGGGCGCGGCTGCAACTGTCCCGCGCCGACTACGCCCGGGCGATGGGCGAGCTGTTCGCCCCCTTCACGAAGGTCGCCGCCGCCAACCCCCACGCCGCCGCACCGGTCGAACGCGACGCCGCGGAGCTCGCCACCATCACCGAACGCAACCGGATGATCGCCGATCCGTTCCCGCGGTTCGTCGTCGCCCGCGACCAGGTCAATCAGGGCGCCGCCGTCCTGCTCACCTCGGTCGCCACCGCCCGCCGCCTCGCCATCCCCCCCCGAGAAATGGATCTTCCTGGCCGGTCACGCCGACCTGCGCGAACGCGACCTGCTCGCCCGCGCCGACCTGTCGGCCAGCCCCGCCGCGGTCATGGCCGTCCGCCACGCCCTCGACGTCGCCGGCCTCGCCCTCGACCAGATCGGCACCTTCGACTTCTACAGCTGCTTCCCGATCGCCGTGTTCAATCTCTGCGACGGCCTCGGCCTCGCCCCCGACGACCCCCGCGGCCTCGCCCTCACCGGAGGCCTGCCGTTCTTCGGCGGCGCCGGCAACAACTACTCGATGCACGCCATCGCCGAGACCGTCACCCGCCTGCGCACCACCGGCGGCCACGGCCTCGTCGGCGCCAACGGCGGCTCGCTATCGAAATACTCCGTCGGCATCTACTCGACCACCCCGGCGCCCTGGCGGCCCGACGACAGCGCCACCCTCCAGGCGGAGATCGACTCCTGGGAGCCAGTCGAGGTAGCGACCCGCGCCGACGGCCCGGCGACGATCGAGACCTTCACCATCACCCACGGCCCCGACGGGCGCCGCACCGGCATCGTCGTCGGCCGCCTCGACCGCGACCACCGACGCTTCCTCGCCACCACCACCCGCGGCGACACCGACCTGCTCGACCTGCTCGCCGGCGAGTCCCCGTTCGGCGAACAGATCTTCGTACGCGCCACCGCCGACGGCAACCGGGCGGCGCTCAGCCGAACCGCCCTGGCCGCTCTGCTGCCCGCCCGGACCCCCAGTTTCCGCGGCGAGTACGATCATGTCCTCGTCCGCCGCGACGGCCACCTGCTGGAAGTCACCATCAACCGGCCGCAGGCCCGCAACGCCCTGCACCCCCCGGCGAACGCCGAGCTCGACGAGGTCTTCGACGCCTACTTCACCGACCCCGACCTGTGGGTCGCCATCATCACCGGCGCCGGGGACACCGCGTTCAGCGCCGGCAACGACCTGCTCTGGACGGCCAGCGGCAAACACGGCACCGTGCCGCTGACCGGCTTCGCCGGGCGGCCCGGCCGCCGGCACCTGACCAAACCCGTCATCGCCGCCGTCAACGGCTACGCCCTCGGCGGCGGCTGCGAGATCGCGCTCGCCTGCCACCTCGTCGTCGCCGACACCACCGCCCAGTTCGCCCTCAGCGAGGTCCGCGTCGGCCTCGTCGCCGGCGCCGGCGGCCTGATCCGCCTCCCCCGGACTCTGCCACCGAAACTCGCCACCGAAATGATCCTCACCGGCCGTCGCCTCAACGCCACCGAAGCCCACGCCCACGGCCTGGTCAACCGGGTCGTCCCCGCCGGCACCGCCCTCGACGGCGCCCGCGCGCTCGCCGCCGAGATCCTCGCCGGCTCACCGACGTCCGTACGCGTCTCGCTACAGATCATGAACGAAACCGCCGGGATCGCCGACCCCAACGACGCCATCGCCCACGACTCCCCCGCGATGGATGACCTCCTCCTCAGCGAGGACATGACCGAAGGCCTCACCGCCTTCGCCGAGAAACGCACCCCCACTGGCACAACCGCTGACCCCGACAGCCGCCCAGCTCAAGGGCCGCCGGTAGCCGACCGCGCATCAAGCGGAAGCACCACGGCGCCCACACATACCCGGTGTGGACGCCGTCCTGTCATGAAGGAGGAAATCATGTCGGTGTTAGATCGGTTCCGGCTGGACGGTCGGGTCGCCATCGTCACCGGAGCGTCATCCGGCCTCGGGGTCGACTTCGCCTGCAGCCTCGCCGAAGCCGGCGCGGACATAGCCCTGGGCGCCCGGCGGGTCGACCGGCTCGCCACCACCGCCAGGCTGGTCGAGAAGGAAGGCCGCCGCGCCCTGGCGGTCGCCACCGACATCGCCGACCCCGCCTCCTGCGACGCCCTCGTCACCGCGGCGATGGAACAGTTCGGCCGGGTCGACATCCTGGTCAACAACGCCGGAATCGGCGACACCGTACCGGCGCTGAAGGAAACCTCCGAACAGTTCCGCTCCGTGATCGACGTCAACCTGAACGGCTGCTACTGGATGGCACAGGCCACTGCCCGGATCATGAAACCGGGCAGCAACATCGTCAACATCGTCAGCGTCCTGGGCCTGACCACCGACGGGCTTCCCCACGCCGCCTACACCGCGAGCAAGGCGGCGCTGATCGGACTCACCCGAGATCTGGCCCAGTAGTGGACCGCAAGGCGCGGCATCCGCGTGAACGCCCTCGCGCCGGGCTTCTTCCGCAGCGAGATGACGAACGGACTGACCAACGCCCTCCTCAGCCGGCAGCTGGCGCGCGTCCTCACCGGACGTCTCGGTGACGGCGAGGAGCTGGCCGCAGCGCTGATCTTCCTCGCCTCCGACGCCGGAAGCTTCATCACCGGCCAGACGCTCGTCGTCGACGGTGGCTACACCATCACCTGAGTGGGCTGTTGCGTTGCGCGAAGTCACCACATGGCGCGCCGACAGTGGATCGCCGGAAGTGAAACCGGGCGAGCGTAGATGATTCCATCGTTACCGCCCGCAGGTAGACGACCGCGGCGCGGTCGGTTTCGCCGGCCTGCTGCCCGCCGGTGGTCGTGCCGGGCCGGATGCCGCCACAGGCCCCGCCGGCATATTGGTTTACCCGCTGGATAGGTGCGCCCTAAGCTGCCGAAATGACGGATACCCGTTCGATACCAATCCCGCGTTCCCGCCCGGCGGCCGCCGGCGGCACCGCATTCCCCCGCGGCCGCATTGTGCGAGCCCGCCCGCTCGGCCGGACGCACGGCGGATCGGCCCGCGCCCTTTTCCTGGAAGACCGTCCGACCTCGGAGTTACCC
>NZ_CADCWT010000304.1 GCF_902806485.1 Candidatus Frankia alpina
GACCGCATGCGCCTGCAGAGCCCGCTGGTACAGCGCCGCCGGGTAGCTCACCCGAGCGGCCCGCACACCGGCCCTAGCAGCCCTCCTACGGCCCCGGGCGGCCTTGCTGGCGAGGCGGGCAGCGCGGCAGCGGGCGGTCAGCGGGTTCGCCGTCGCCTCCCGGGCCGTCTTGCACTGGCTGCGGGCCTGCGCCACCGCCACCCCGGCCACCGCCCGGTGATGGCGGGCTGCGATCCACACCGCCCGATGCTCCAGGGTCCGCAACTCGCGGCGACGGCCGGCCTCCGCATCCCACCAGGAGGCGAACGGGGCGCACGCCGGCGACAGCCCGTCGAGGACCGTCACCGCCGCCGCGGACGTCGCCCGCCAGACACGGACGACGGCCGGGTCGGAGGGGGGCTGCGGGGCCTGTTCGGGGGTGGTTGCAGCCGCCGGTTGCACTGGTTGCACCCGGACTGGCTGGTTGACCCCTGCAACCACCCCTGCAACCACCCCTGCAACCACCCCTGCAACCACCCCTGCAACCACCCCTGCAACCACCCCTGACCTGCAAGGTTGCAGGTTGCAGTCAGGGGGGACGGAGGGGGCCCTACGCGCGTGCGCGCGAGGGACCCCGGTTTCCGGCGGGTTGCAACCCGACTCGGACGCCCCATCGGACGGGGTGGAATGAGCGGTCATGCCGCACCACCGAACAGATCATCCTGGGCGGTGCAGACCGGGCACAGCGGCCCCGACGGCGTCACGTCCAGCTGACCGCGGCAACGGGTGCACCGCCGACGCGGCGCCAGCGGGATGACAGTCATGGCGATCCGCAGGCTGCGGGAATCCACCAGCACGATCGACGGGCAGGCCTGGTGCTGCACGGTCAGCGCGAACCCACACGCCCGGCAGCAGACACCACGGCCGGTACGGAGCTCGGCGGTGTGCCGACGGCGGACGTCCAACTCTTCAGCGGCAGTCACCCGACGGCCCGCCTTCAACGCGGCGAGGATCACCGGATCGAAGATCTCTTCGGGATGGTCGACCGTGACCGTGATCCGACCCGGACGGCAGGCACTCATGCCACACCACCCAGACGGGCGGCGGGCGAAACCTGGCGCGCAGATCCACGGCCAGGCAGGGAAAGATGACTCATAGCGGGCTCCTGTTATCGCAGGTGATCCGTTAGCCCTCGGGCCGGCCTGCTAGCCGGTCCGGGGGCGCTTTTCAGTTGTGGGACGTGGTGCTACGCGGCTCTCGTTCGGGTCCGCACCGTTCGAGCCTTCGCGGGGGGGAGTCGTCCGGCTGCGGCGATCGCCGCGTAGCCGGAGATCAGCTCGCTAGTGGTCAAGCCGAAGTAGTCAGCGACCTTCGGGAGATCGTCGACCTTCCAGATCGAATGCCCCAGAAGACGTTGCGACAGCGTGCCCGGAGTGATCCCCAGAACCTCGGCCACGTCGACCTGCCGCTTGCCTGTCCGGGTCATCAGGAACCGGACCGTTTCGTTGATCGTCGACTCCAAGCTCTCCACGGACCCTTCCATCATGATATCTACACCGCCTCAATTTCCATGACCCCGTCATTTTTAGGATGACCATAGCATGGAAACTCATGCTATGGCAAGACTTCTGCTGAATTTCATCTCTGAAGGCCTGGCGGACCTGCGGGCACCGGGTGGCGTGAGCGGCTGACCTGCACCCCGCGGTCCTGCGGTCGCCAGGCCGCACCGGCCCGCGGCGGGCCGTCGACTACCGCCCCCTGGGCGCCTCGGCGCCTCGGGCATCTGTCGATCCGGCGGGCAACGCCACGAACCCCTGCGGCGGCCGGCGCTGGGGCGGCCCCGGCGGGGTCGATCCGGGGTCCCGGATGCCTCCGACTGGCCTGGTTGCACCCCAGGAAACCGCGGGTTGCAGTTTCCTGGGAGTTTCCTGGCGGAAACCGCTCTGACCTGCAGGTTTCCTAGTTTCCTGGTGGGGGGCCCTACGCGTGCGCGCGCGAGGAAACCGAGTTTCCGGGCCGCTGCGACCTGTCCCGGGCGCCCCGCCGAAGCCCCCCCGCTGACATCCAGTTCTTCACCCCCAGCGGCATCTCCGGCAGCCGACATGCCAACGCCCCGCCGAGGACGGGTCGGGCGAGGCGTCAGACGACCGAACAAGATCAGCCGAGAGTGTTAGTCAACGTTGTTGTCGACACCTGCCGGGTTGATCTCCTGAGTGGGGCCGTGGAGGCCGGCGGTGTCGAGGTGGTAGGTGGTGAGTAGCTCGGTGAGGGCGGCGAAGCCCCCTTACATCCGGTTCTTCGTCCAGCCGGGTCCGGCGGGAGACATGCCAGCGCCCCGCCGGCCCGTTCCCCCGGCGGAGCGCTGGAGCGTGTCGGACAGGACCATCCCTGGCATGGGGGAGCCGCTGCCGGTTCTTCGACGCCTGCTATTCGGACTCCGTCCAGCACGCCGGCCGGGTGATCCCCGCAGGTAGAACCGTCTGCTCGTCACCTCGGGCAACGTCTACCTGCGTCTGCGTCAACCCCTCGACGCCGGTGAGGTCCGCGAAGTCCAGGCAGGCTCTGGTGAGGTTCGCCCCGTCCAGCCGGGCGCCGGTGAGGTTCGCCAGGTCCAGCTGGGCATCGGTGAGGTTCGCCCCGTCCAGCGAGGCCCTGGTGAGGTTCGCCTTCCACAGCAAGGCTTCCGTGAGGTTCGCCCCGTCCAGCGAGGCCCTGGTGAGGTTCGCCTTCCACAGCAAGACTCTGGTGAGGTCCGCCCCCTCCAGTCGGGCGCCGGTGAGGTCCACCTCGTCTAACCAGGCTCTGGTGAGGTCAGCCCCGTGTAGCGAAGCTTCCGTGAGGTCCGCCCCGGTCAGCTGGGCGCCGGTGAGGTCAGCCCCCTCCAGCCGAGCCTCGGTGAGGTCAGCCCCGTGTAGCGAAGCTTCCGTGAGGTCCGCCCCCTCCAGCCGGGCGCCGGTGAGGTCCACTTCGCACAGCCAGGCACCGGTGCGGTCCATCCCATGCAGCCAGGCGCTGAACGGAACAGCCCGGGAGATGCCGATTTTGGACGAGAGCCGGCCCAACGCGGTCAACGCGGCCTGCACATCGGTATCGGGATTTCGTCCAAGATCCAGCGGTGTGTCGCTGGTGGCTTGATCGGCCGGAGCCGGCGGCTCCAGGCTGGCACTCCGGCCGCTCGTCGCTCTCCCAGACCAGGCGGCCCAGGAGCGACGAGCCCCGTGGGGATGATCGGGAATGGTGTGCTCGCGAACGAAGGCCGAAAGGACCTCCACCACCGGATGGCGGTACGTCTTCGACTCGGCCCCGAGGCTCTCCAACGCGTAAATCCCGTCCAGGCGGACGTCCAACGCCTCCGAACCAAGCTGGCCGATCCCAGCGGTGTACCGCCCGACCAGCTTCCGTTGCTTCCGCGTCGGATCCACCGTCCGGCATAGCGTTCCCTTTATCGCAGGCCACGCCTTCACGGTCAGTGCTCCCACCCGACCTAATGTCACCGACTGCAATCCACCGATCACGTAAGTCCGTAGTTGTGCTGGATCAACGTTTTCCTCCGGCATGCCATGAGGTTCTACACGCCGACTGAACCGGTGTGGACACCGGAGGAGTCCAGACAGCCCCGTAGCCCGACGGCGCATGGACAGTTCGAACACGATCAGCCCGGGCGAGCGGCGAACCAGAGCATCCGACCTTCCCCACTCCCCCCTCGCCCATAGGTCTAGCCGGTCGTCACGTAACCCCCGGCCGGGGGTTAGCCAACGCTGTTGTCTACACCCGCCGAGCCGATCTCCCGGGTGGGGCCGTGGAGGCCGGTGGTGTCGAGGTGGTAGGCGGTGAGCAGCTCGGTGAGAGCTCCGAAGCCGCCGGTGTCCAGCGAGCGCAGCACCGCCGCCTCCAGGCCGATGGCGACGACGCGGCGGTAGAGCCAGTTCGCCAGCCGGCCAACCTCCACCCCCGCGTCGTCGCCATCGGCGGCCAGGTCCGCGTCGGAGGCCTCCGGCTCGTCGGGCAGGAGCTCGGCGCGGAGGCCCTTGCTGAAGCGAATGACGGACTTGCCTTTGGTTTCCCGTTCGTACTCATGCCAAAGCTTCAACACGTCGGCGTCGCGGGTCCGCAGGAAGTAGGCGGCGATATCGAACGGCATCAGACTCCCTTTCCGGCCCTTCTTCAAATCGCCGCGGGCCATTTCGTTCCCCAGGCCGACACCGGTTTCCTGGAGCTTGACCAGGTAGCGGCCGAGGGCGTCGGAGTCCCGGGTGATGATATCGAGTTTCACTCCGATTCCTTTCGCCATAGGCTTGTGCCCATTCCGCACATAGAAAGCATTCAACTTATCGAAATACTCCGTCGATAACTTCCCGTAAGCCGTCGGCGTGACCGGCTCCCGGAAGACCTCCACATCGTGGGTGTGGGGGTGCCAGCCATTGTTCCCACGGGTGATTTCCTTCGCCGTGATGCATCCCAGGAAGCCCGCTTCCGCACGTGCCATCTTGACCATCTTCTGCGAGGAAGCCCAGGCTCGACCTTCAGTCAGCCCGCCGAGGGTTGTACGCAACTCGTCTTCGGCGGTGTGGGGGATTGTTCGGGTCACGAAAACAGCCCCGAAACCGGCCTCGATGGCCCGGGCAATGGCCCGGGAGATCTCGTCGGCCCGCCGGAACCTGATCTTGGCCGAGCAAACCGGACAAACCCACCCAGATCCACACGTTGACAGGCCGCTGTAGCGATGATGATCTCCGTTTTGGATCAGAGCGACGTCCGAGACGCCCAGCGGCAGGCCGCACTCGCGGAGCCACCGGTTCGTCGTCACGCCGCGGAGACCAAATCGCAAAACGCTCCGAGCCTCCTGGCGATCATGCTGTTCAGCGGTTTCCGCTGGGGCACAGGCCAACCCGGGCTCCGCGGAGGGCAAATTTGAGCATGATCGGGGCCGGTAAGTTTCCGTAGTACCTAGAAGATCTCTTGAGGCAAGATCATTTTCGTCCTTGATCACGA